>JAVQXV010000209.1:0-5300 GCA_033577755.1 Anaerolineales bacterium | reverse complement strand
CTTAGAATCGCGCCGGTCACAACCGGCCGGCAACGGTCTATCGCGATTTAGGCCGAGACAATCTCTTCTCCAAACCCAAAGCGCCGTGTATAGAAGATCGTCACCACCAGTGTTAGCGCCATCAGGATGAGAGCCGCCGCCGAGCCGAAGGCCGCGTCGCGCGCATCCAGGAACTGTCGCTGCACCAGGTTACCTACCAGGATCACCTGCCGTCCGCCCAGGATATCCGCAACGATGAAGGTGCCCATGACCGGGACGAAGACCAGGATGGTGCCGGCCACCATGCCGGGCACGGCCAGCGGCAGCGTCACGCGCAGGAAGGTGCGTAGCGCGTCCGCCCCCAGGTCTGCCGCCGCCTCGAAGAGCGAATCGTCAATCTTCTCCAGCGAGGTGTAGATGGGCAAAATCATGAACGGCAGGAACTCGTAGATCATGCCGACCAGCACCGCACCGTCGGAGGGATACAGGTCGAGCGGCTGGAAGGGCAGACCGAGCAGGCTCGCCCCCCAGCCGAGTAGGCTGTTGAGCACACCCTGGTTACGCAGAATCATCAGCCAGGCGTAGATACGGATGACAAAGTTTGTCCACAGCGGGACCAGCACAAGAAACAGGAACAGGTTACGGTAACGCGGCGAAGCGCGAGCAATGAAGTAGGCCAGCGGAAAGCCGATGACGATGACCGCCACCGTGGTTTGCAAAGCCAGCCATAACGAGCGCAGAAGGATTTCGAGATAGAGCGGGTCAAAGCCGTTCGGCGTAATCCCCAGCAGCCGCCGGTAGTTGTCGAGCGAGAAACCGTAAATGACGTTGCCATCCGGCGAACGCGAGCCGAAGGACGTAATCACCACCAGGATCAGCGGGATGATGAGCAGGCCGATGATCAGCGTCATGACCGGCGCAATGAGCAGCAGGCCGCGGATGTTGTCACGTGAGAGACGCAAGGACATTTGAAGTTGCCTCACTCTGTCAGCACGCGCGCCGGCGTCTGGTCAAAATACACTCGCACCTCGTCGCCACTGTTGGCGAGCGGGCGCGAGAACGGGTCGTCGTTTTGCTCACGCACCCGCACGCGCTGGCCGCCGGCTAGGCGCACGGTGTAATGCGTGTCCGTGCCGATATACACGACTTCCTCAACGCGACCGACGTACACGTTGTGCGCGCCGTCGTACGGACGCAGGGCTATCTTCTCCGGGCGGATGGCGACGAAAACCTGCTGGCCGCTCACCAGCGACTGGTCGGATTCGGCGTACGCCGTCAGCCCGCCGGCGAGCAGCACTTCCACCTGCCGCCCGTGCTGGTGAATGACCTTCCCCTCTAGCAGATTGGTCTCGCCGATGAAATCGGCTACGAACTTACAGTTGGGCTTTTCATAGATTTCGTGCGCCGGACCGACCTGTAGGACGCGCCCGCCGCTCATTACGGCGATGCGGTCACTCATCGTCAGCGCTTCTTCCTGATCATGGGTGACGTAGATGAAGGTGATGCCGACCTCACGCTGGAGGCGCTTCAGTTCGAGCTGCATCTCCTTGCGCAGCTTCAGGTCGAGCGCGCCGAGCGGCTCGTCGAGCAGCAGCACTTCGGGGTGGTTGATCAGGGCGCGGGCCAGCGCCACGCGCTGCTGCTGACCACCGGACATCTGCCGGGGCCGGCGCTTCTCAAAACCCGGCAGGCGCACCATCTCCAGCGCTTCCTTCACCCGCTTCTCACGCTCGGCTTTGGGAACACCCTTCATCTCCAGCCCGAAGGCCACGTTCTCGCCGATGGTCATGTGCGGGAACAGCGCATAGTTCTGAAAGACGGTGTTGACCGGGCGCTTGTAAGGCGGCGTCTGGCCCATGGGGCGGCCATGAATATACACCTCGCCCTCGGTGGGCAACTCAAAGCCGGCAATCATGCGCAGGCTGGTGGTCTTGCCGCAGCCGGATGGGCCAAGTAGGGAGAAGAACTCGCCGTCGCGGATTTGGAGGGTGACGTTCTTGACGGCGCTGACGATTTCGCCGGACGGGCCGGGGAAACGTTTACTGACGTCGCGCAGCTCGACGGCGTATTCGGGCATCGGTTCTCCTGAGAAGTGGACTGTGCGGTATTCTAAAACATTCTGGATTTGCGTCAATTGTCCGGCGCACCGGTGTGCACGCAAAGGTTGTCAGGGAATGTGCTGCCCCTTCGACTGCGCTTCGCTCCGCTCAGGGTGCAGCTGACATGTTTTGCGTGCACACGCGCACCGCCAGCCGATACCGGAGCGCTCTCAGAACCGGTTACCGGCTGAAAACGGGAAACCGGGCGGAGCGCCAAGGCCTCATTCACCCGCTGTCGGCAGGTCGCTGACCACGACTCCGCAAGACGCTGCGGCGCGCCGCTGCGCTTCGGGGGAGTATAATTGCAAGCGTGATGTCCCCACCTCACGCTAGCGCCTCTGAAAAACGCCGACAGCGCCTCTCCGCAGCGTTGGAGCAGATTCTGCACCGTCTCCTCGCGCACGATCCGCCGGAGCGTGTGATTCTGTTTGGGTCGCTAGCAAGCGAGGCAGTAAGCGAATGGAGCGATCTGGACTTAGTCATTATCAAGAAGACGGATAAACCGTTTGTCCGGCGTTTGCGCGAAGTGGCCTTACTTTGCCGCCCGACGGTGGGGGTGGATTTTCTGGTCTACACGCCAGAAGAGTGGGCACAACTTATTGCCGACCGGAATCCGTTCGTTGTAGGCGAGATTCTGCGCCGGGGCATAGTTGTTTATGAACGCCAGCCTGCCGGCACCATGGCTGTCCCGAGCCGCTGAGGATTTGGCTGTCGCGCGTCTGGCCGTTCGTGAAGGTCGTATCCTCCAGTTCGTGACCCGATACTTGCAGTAGCTTGTGAGCGGAGCAAAGATCATATTCCGCATTCCTGCCCAAGCTGCCAATTCACGGTTTAGACGTACGACAACATCCATAACCTCAACCTGGCCGTACGCAGCTATACCGGCCGCACCATTGAAGAAGGCCTGCATGCTCTTAGAGAGCCATTGAGATGTCGGCCCTCACCCTCAGCCTGCGCGCTTTGCGCCACCCGGTGACGCTGTTCAGCCTTGGCCTGCTGCTGCTCAATGACCATGTGTTCAAGGCAGCTGCGCCCTCGGCCCTCACCGGCAAGCTGAGCGACTTCGCCGGATTGTTCTTCTTCCCCTTTCTGCTCACCACGCTGCTGAGCCTGCTCACGGATCGCCGGCGCATCCCCGCCCGTGCAACATTCGCCGCATCGCTGGCAATCACAGCCATCGGGTTCACGCTGATCAAGACTGTGCCGGAGGCCAATGCGGCCATGCGCGCGCTGCTGGCCGGCTTCCGGGGCGGGCCGGTGCAGATCGTCCTCGACCCGACGGACTGCATGGCGCTGGTGATGCTGCTCCCGGCAGCCGGCCTGTGGCGCAGCCTGGAGCGCGCAAGCAAGCCGCAACGGCCCGGCTGGGGGGCGTTGCTGGCTTTGAGCCTGGCAGCTTGTGCGACTCTGGCCACGCCGCCCTGCCCACTGCCGGTTAGGGTGGAGAAGCTCGCTTCCGATGGTATAAACGTTTACGCCCGCCTCGGCTCCGGCCACTATTGGGACACATCACCGATATTGCGGCAGAGCACAGATCAGGGTCGGAGCTGGGGCAACGCGCCCGGCCTGACTTCAGAGATTTCGTCCACGCTGTTCTCTGAAGTGACCTATCCCGTGCTCGCCTGCGCGCCGGACGATCCCACTCACTGCTATCGCCTGCCCGACCAGAGCCGCGTCGAGTATTCAACGGACGGTGGACGAACCTGGCAGCTCGCCTGGGAACTTCCCTGGGGACGGCTCCAATACATGAAGCGCTATCACCTGATCGGCTCTTGCAAGGGCATTGCGGGAGTAGACACCCGCCTCAACGACGTGGTGCTTCTCTCCAACAACGGACAAGTCACCGTGATCGTGGCGATGGGCAATGAAGGAGTTCTGGTGCGCGAGCCCGACGGACGCTGGCAGCGCTATGGCCTGGGCTATGGGGCCGAACCAACGCCGTTCTCAGCCTGGTCGGAAGGCGCCCTGGCGCTTTTCTTCAAACCCATCTGGCCGGAAATTGCCGTTCTTCTTATCCTGACGCTGCCGGTCTTTCTCGGCGCCAGCCTTGGGGTCTGGACGACCTGGAGCGCCCGCACCGGGCGCGGCAAAGTGGTGGTTGTGCTCGGCTGGATACTCCTGAGCGGTGTGCTGCTGGCGCTCGGCTATTTCGTTGCCATCGCCATTCAAATGCGAATCACGGAACCACGTTATCTTGAACTGGCCTTGATGCTGCCGATGTTCTTCGTGGCCGGTTCCTTCCTCGCTTCACCGCTTACCTGGCTTTACGCCGGTGTGGTGGTGCCGGCGCTCGGGCTGCTCTGGTGGCGCGCCGCAGCGCAGACGCCTCAGCCGGCGCGGGCCGCTCAGGCGGGCTGGGCCTGCCTCGCCCTCACGCTGCAACTCTGGCTGGCCGGCTTGCCCTTCGTGTTGTGGGTTTTCTGGGTCATCCCCTGGTATGAGCTGGCGCTGCTCAGCGCGGTGGTGCTGGGCATAGCGGTGCTCCGGCGAGGCCTCCGCAACATTCGGGCCAGAACGCAGGAAGCGCTCGCAGTATAATCTCAGCGTGTTTCCCATCCTCGCCCAACTCGGCCCGGTTACGCTCTACACCTACTCTATCCTGCTCAACCTCGGCCTGGCTTTAGGGCTGGCCTGGCTGTATGTGACCGCGCCGGCGGGGAAACAGGCCCGCTGGCTCGACCTCGGCATCGCCGCTATCGTCGGCGGACTGCTCGGTGCGCGGCTGGTGTACGTCGTCGTCAACGGCGGGTACTTCCTCACGAACCCGGTTGAGGCGCTGATGATCTGGCGCGGCGGGCTGTCGTGGGTGGGTGCGGTCGCCGGCGCGCTACTCGGTGCGGGCTGGTGGGCGCGCCGCCTCGGTGAGCCGCTGCTGCCCGTTCTCGACGCTGCTGCCCTGCCCATCGTGCTGTTGAGCACGCTCGCCTGGGGCGGCTGCCTGGCCGCCGGCTGCGCGTACGGCGCGGAAGTTGCGCCGGGCCGGTTGCCGGCGTGGTTCGCCCCTCCCGCGCCTGACCTGTACGGCCTGTCCGTCCCGCGCTGGCCGACGCAGGCACTGGGCATCGGTTGGGGCGTATTCTCCCTGTTGGCGGTGTTCGGGCTGCGGCGGCAGCGTTGGCCGGAGGGCGCGCGGGGATTGTACGCGCTCGGCTTGGTAGCCCTCGGTGCTTTCTTCATCAGCTTTATGCGCGGCGACCCCATGCCGCTGGTCAACGGCCTCCG
>JAVQXV010000208.1:0-5309 GCA_033577755.1 Anaerolineales bacterium | reverse complement strand
CTCGACCATGAGCGACAAGCACTACGAATGGGCGCGGGCCGAGGAACGCGCGCTGGCCCGCTACGTCCAGCCCGAAGACCTGCCGGACGAATTCGGCTGGCCCCGGTACCTCAACCGCCTCGACCTGCTCCAGGCGGAAGGGCCGCGCGGCGTAGCGGAGCAGCTATACAACGTCCTGCGCAAGCGCAACCTACAGTACGACCTGGCGCCCTTTCACCCGCGCAGCACGGTGGCCCAGCTCATTCGCAAACCTCGGACTATTCTGGACGAGAACACCGGCACCTGCCTCGACCTCGCCGTGCTATTTGCGACGATGTGCCTGAGCTGCGACCTGCTGCCGCTGTTGGTCATCGTGGAGGGCCATGCCTTCGCCGGGTTCTCCCTCACGCGCACGCGCCTGGATAACAAGAAGCCGCCCAAAGCACTGGCCTGGGACAGGGGCAAGCTGGACAAGCTCGACATCCTGCAAAGCCTGATCGGCCAGGAGTACGTCTTCGTCGAATGCACGGGCGTCGCGCAGAGCCGCTCGCTCACAACCACCTTCCCCGAGGGCCGCGGGCGCGACGGCAACGGGATGTTCTCCTTCGACCGCGCCTGCGAGGCCGGGGGCGAGCAACTGCTGCAACACGCGCGCCTGCCCGCCGACCCCGCCGCGCCCGATAAGCGCGCCTTCCTGTACGCGCTCGACATCCACGACCTGCAAGTCAATCAGGGCTTTGAGCCTGTGAAAGAAGAAGCGAAAGGAGCAACAACGATGAGCCAGAAGACCGAGAAGAACACCGGCATTTCGATCAAATCCGGGCGCGATACCAAAATTGGCGGCGACGTAGTGCAAGGGGACAAGGTCACCACCACCACCCACACCGGCGACCGCATCACCGTCGGCGACATCACCGGCTCATCGGGCATCGCCATCGGGCGAGGCGCGCAGGCCGCTGTCAGCAGCGGCCCCAGCGCCGCCGAGCTGGCAAAGGCATTTGCCGAGATTTACAAACAAATCGAGGCGCGCCCACCCGACCCCAACGTGGATAAAGAGGAATTGAAAGAAGACGTGCGCCGGATCGAGCAGGAGGTGGCGAAGGGCGACGCGGCCAACCCCAGCAAGCTTGAGCGTTGGCTGAAGGGCCTGGCCGAGATGGCCCCCGACATCTTCGAGGTCACCGCTGCCGCCCTCACCGGCCCGCTCGCGGCGGTCAGCACGGTCATTCGCAAGGTGGTGGAGAAGGCGAAAGAAGAAGCCCGCCCCTAAAGTCAATCAGCCCGAATCTGTCTGAATCGGTTGAGCCAGAGCGTTCGCAAACCGGGTTAGTTCCGCCGTTATTCGTTCAAAGACCGCCGGCAGGTTGCGAACCAACGGAGCGATTTGCTCGGCGTCCAATTGAAAAGCGTAGATGTTTCGCACTACGTGCCGGAAACCGCGATACCGATCCAAAGCATCGCGAGTCGAGTCCGTCAGCACGGGCGGTCGCAATCGCGGCACAGGAGTAGCCGCCTGACGCAACAATTCCTGATGCCAGTTCGGGCCTGAAGGCCTGACCTGATCTACTTCGCCGACAATCAATTCCAAGACACGCTCAAGGCCGGCATAGAACGAATGCAAGTTGAGGGCGACGCCGTCCAGATAGCGGTCGTCGGACGTTGCTTCAAACTGCCGCCAGATGTCGAGGCAGCGTTCTACGACACGCCCCAACTCCTCCAACTCTTTGAAGATGCGGGCGCTGAGGGTCAGGTAAGGCGAGTTCACAACTCGACCCCTTGCTGAATCGCTTCACGCAAAGCCGGCTTGCAGCGTTCGGCCATCACGAGATCAAGGCGAATGTCGCCGCCGATATCCAGCACGCGGGCTACGGCTTCAAAGTAGTCCTCCGGCGCCAATCCCCAAGCCGCCAGGTCCACATCCGACCAAAGACGAAAGCGTTCCGCCTGGATTAGCGATCCAAACGCGACCACGCGGCTGGCGTGATAACGGGATTTCAAGAGCGCCGCCGCCTGTTGGGCAACTTGCCAGGCCCGGCTGCGACGTTTGTGCCCTGCTTCAGCCATTTGCTTCAGGCGCTCGCGGGCGGCCTCGCCAACCTCAGTCGGCGCGTTCATAGGACTCTCTCGGTTTGATTACACATCCAGGTTCTTCACGTTCTTGGCGTGCGTCTGGATGAACTTGCGGCGCGGCTCTACGGCGTCGCCCATCAGCATATCAAATGTCCGGTCGGCTTCGGCAGCGTCCTCGATATCCACCTGTAACAGCGTGCGGTTGGCCGGGTTCATGGTGGTTTCCCACAACTGCTCGGCGTTCATCTCGCCCAGGCCCTTGAAGCGTTGGATGATGGCCTTCTCGCCGTCCTTGCCCAGCGACTTGAGGAGTTTATCCTTCTCGGCGTCACTGTAAGCGTAGTGTACGTTCTTTTTATATTCAATGCGGTAAAGCGGCGGCTGGGCGATGTACAGGTGACCGTTCTCAATCAGCGCCTGCATGTAACGAAAGAAGAAGGTGAGCAGCAGTGTGCGGATGTGGCTGCCGTCCACGTCGGCGTCGGTCATCAGGATGACGCGCCCGTAGCGCAGGCCATCCAATGAAAAGTTCTCGCCGATACCGGTGCCCAGCGCGGAGATCAGCGCCTTGACCTCGTTGTTGCTCAGGATTTTGTCCAGCCGCGCGCGCTCGGTGTTGAGGATTTTGCCGCGCAGAGGCAGGACGGCCTGGAAGTGCCGGTCGCGGCCCTGCTTGGCCGAGCCGCCGGCGCTGTCGCCCTCAACGATATACAGCTCGGCCTTGTTCGGGTCGCGCTCAGAGCAATCGGCCAGCTTGCCGGGCAGGGTTAGGCTCTCCAGGGCGCTCTTGCGGATGACCAGGTCGCGCGCCTTCTTGGCCGCCTCGCGCGCCCGCGCCGAGGTCAGACATTTCTCGATGATGGTCTTGGCTTCACGCGGGTTCTCTTCCAGAAACGCGCCGAAGGCCTCCGCTACCACCTGCTGGGTGTACGTCTGCACCTCGGGGTTCATCAGCTTGACTTTGGTCTGGCTTTCGAACTGCGGCTCGCGGTGCTTGATGCTGACGATGGCCGTCAGACCCTCGCGTGTGTCTTCGCCGGAGAAGTTCGGGTCAGAGTCCTTGAGCAGGCCGCTTTTGCGCGCGTAGTCGTTGATGACGCGGGTCAGCGCCGAGCGCAGGCCGGTCATGTGCGTGCCGCCGTCCACCGTGTTGATGGTGTTGGCAAATGAGTAGACCGACTCGTTGTAAGAGTCGGTGTACTGCACCGCGACTTCGATGCCTATGCCATCCACCTCTTTCTCCGCGTGAACGACCGGATGGAGCGGCTCGCGGTTGCGGTTGAGGTACCGGACGAAGCTCTTGATGCCGCCCTCGAAGTAGAAGCTCATCTCGCGGCCATCGCGCTCGTCCTTGAAGTTGATGCGCACGCCGCGCGTGACGAAGGCCATCTCGCGGAAGCGCGCCACCAGCGTCTCGAACTTATAGTCGAGGCCTTCCTCTTTGAAAATGGCGCGGTCGAACTTGAACGTCTGCCGCGTGCCGGTGTCGTCGGGTTTGACCTTGCCGACCTGTTTGATCTGCCCGACCGGGACGCCGCGCTCATACCGTTGGCGCCAGAGTTTGCCGTCGCGCTTGACTTCGGTCTCCATCCACTCGGAGAGAGCATTGACGGCCGAGACGCCCACGCCGTGCAACCCGCCGGAGACCTTATAACCACCGCCGCCGAACTTGCCGCCCGCGCCGATGACGGTCATTACCACATCTACCGTCTCCATCGGTCTGCCCTTGGCGTCTTTCTTCGTCGGGTGCGGGCCGACCGGGATGCCACGACCGTTATCTTCGACGGTCACAGAGCTGTCCGGGTGAATCGTAACGTTAATCTGCGTACAGTAGCCGGCCAGCGCTTCGTCAATCGAGTTGTCCACCACTTCGTAAACAAGATGGTGTAGGGCCTTGATGTCCGTGCCGCCCACGTACATGCCGGGGCGCTTGCGCACATGCTCAATGCCCTCAAGCGCCTGAATGGAACTGACGTCGTAAGTCAACTGATCGGTCATTCTGTCTCCAAGACTCACCGTCGCAACCGGGGGTTAGGCCGTGTATCACCCAGCTTGCGTCGGGTGGCCTGGGCCTCGACCCAGAACCGGTAGCGGTCTTTGTAGAACACAAACGTGGCGGCCAGCAGCGCGGTGGACGTCAGCGCATGCGCGCCCAGGCCGATGGCCAGCCACCACGTCTCGACGCCGGGCAACCGCCACAACAGCCCCAGACCATAACCGATGAGCATGATGACGGCATATAAGCCGATGGTCTGCGACAGGTTATGAAACACCAGCTGCGGGCTGTCCCACAGCGCGCCGAACAGCCCGCGCCGCTGATAGACGATGCCGTGCGGCGTAAAGCCAAAGAATATCAGCGTGGAGAACGCCAGCGCCGCCGCCGCCCAAATCACCAGTTGGCCAAGGAAGCGGTTGAACTGTGCCAACATCCCGGCAAGCAGCAACGCCGGAAAGCCGATCACAGCGACAACCATTGCGAAGATCAATGCCAACACGACGAAGCGCAACCAGTCGGCCCAGACGTCGCGCAACAGGCGGGCCGGGTCAAGCTTGGCATCACGCACCTGCTGCGCGATGGCCCCAAAATACAGCGCCCCGGCCCACAGCCCCATCAGCACCAGCAACCCGAACACTGCCAAAAGAAGAAAAGGGTTGCTTATCGGCCACCAGATCGGAGAGCCGAACGGCGTGGCCGTGGCCGGCAGGCTGCTCATCAGGCTGGGCAGGCCAAGCGGCGCCATGCTCAGATAGGTGAACACGTTGAACGACTCGCCCATCTGCAGCAGCGTTTCTTGCATTGCCTGAACGGACGACAACATGGCCTCGTCCCCCGGCTGCTGCTCCAGCGCTTCGAGTTGGGCGACGGCGTCTTCAAGCAGCGGCTTCACCGACAGGCGCGGCCCCAGCCACAGCCAAAGGTCGAGCAACAGCGGCAGAAGCGCCAGCATCAGGCGAGCATTAACGGCTTCGAACCCTCCGATGAGGGAGGCCACCACCCCGGCCGGCGCCCCCGGCGTCCGTTTCTTCGAGACTGACGCAGTCACGGTGCCCGATTCTACCATGCGGCGGGCGGCGTCTCGCGCCCAAAAACGCTTGTGAGTCCGCTGCAAAAAGGATGTATCACCGCCGAGATCGCACAGAACGCGCAGAGAATAATCAAAGGAAGAACTCCGTGTTCTCCGGGGTGCGTTTTTTCAGTTTACTCGCTTGTGTTTTAGCCCAATTCGGCCTTTCGCGCGAATCGCGGCGCGCGCAGTCGA
>JAVQXV010000207.1:0-5329 GCA_033577755.1 Anaerolineales bacterium | reverse complement strand
CCAGAATCGCGAGAGCCGCGGACGCCGACCGCGGCTCTCTCAAGGAGGAGAAGAAGAGTTATGCCCTTCCGACGATCAGAATAGCACACCCTGCGCCTGTCAACTTGTTCCGAAGTTGACGGTCTCCCTACGGTTTCCCCACGCCATTGAAAAATCCGTTCTATATTGCAAGCGTCTATCTCGAGTTAGGAGTTACGCAGTTGAACCCGTGCTTCCACATATATGGCGGTCAGCCAACGAAAGCCCGCCAGATATGGCGGCAACCTCTATCGCAAAACAGGGCCTTTTAGTCTCACTTCAGCAAAGCCTTCAATGAACTCAGCACACTCAGTATGCTCAACGATTCAACGATTCAGCGATCCAATGCCTGTGCCAGGTCGGCAATCAAGTCTTCGGTGTCTTCCACACCGCAGGCCAACCGTACCAAGTTGTCTTTGATGCCGACCTCCGATCGCTCCTCGGTAGAAAGCTCGTAATACGACATGAGCGCCGGTTGCTCGATGAGCGTCTCCACCCCGCCGAGCGAGGGGGCAATAATGGCCAGCTCCATCGCATCAATAAAGCGGCTGGTGTCTTCCAGTGAGCCGTCAATCTCAAAGCTGACGACGCCGCCGTAACCCAGCATCTGCGCGCGGGCGATGGCATGATCGGGGTGCGAGGCCAAGCCGGGATACCATACCCGCTTGACACGGGGATGGGCTTCGAGAAATTCGGCGACGGCCTGCGCATTCCGGTTCTGGCGCTCGACGCGCAGCGCCAGCGTCTTGAGGCCGCGCAGCAGCAACGCGGCGGTATGCGGGTCGGCTACGCCGCCCAGTACGCCGAGCGCCTGCCGCAGCGAGTCAATCAGCCCGGCCTTACCCACAACTACACCGGCAAGCAAATCGTTGTGGCCGCTGAGATACTTGGTGGCCGAATGCAACACCAGGTCTACGCCGAAATCAAGCGGCGTTTGGTTCACCGGGCTGGCGAAGGTTGAGTCAATCAGCGTCTTCACTCCGTGCCGTTTGGCAATTTCGACAAGCCGCACCAGGTCTACCACCCGCAGGTAGGGATTGGTCGGCGATTCGCTGACGATGAGGCGCGTGTTAGGGCGGATGGCGGCCTCCAACGCGGCGAGGTCGCCCATGGGCACGACGGTGGTTTCAATGCCGAACTTCTTCAGGTAGGTCTTACAGAACTGGCGCGTACGGCGATAACAGTCGTCTCCGATGATAAGGTGCGTGCCGGCGGAGAGCATGGCGAGCAGCACGGTCGTCACCGCGTTCATGCCGCTGCTGAAGAGCACGGCGTCCTCGCCATGGTCGAGCGCGGCCAGCTTGGCCTCACAGGCTGCCACCGTCGGATTGCCGTAACGCCCGTACTCGGTGCGGTCGCGCGCCCCACCCCACATCCGCGTTTCCTGAAATTCACACAAATCGGCAGTGTTGCGGAAGGTGTACGTTGCCGTTTGTACCACCGGCACGTTGAGGGCATGGTAGGGGTAATCATCGGCCCGGCCGGCATGCACGGCCTCGGTAGATGGGCCACGACGAACGCGAGCGGGCGACAGTGCAGCAGGCGTAGCCAGTTGCAATTGAAGTGGTGAGTGGGTGGCGGCTTTGGTCACAGTCGGCTCTCCTCGGCTAGAACCTTGAGTAGGGCCGGTAACACTTATCCGAGAAGGCCGAAAGGCGACGCTTCGCCGAAAAAACGACGCGCCCCTTCCGGACTGAGAAGGGGCGAAGGAGTAATTGCCGTTCGCACACTCTCATCTTCCAGAAGTAGCTCTGCCGGAATTGGCACCTTAGCTTTTAGTCTTGCTATCTGATAGTCCTGTAGTCTTGGTAGTTAGCGGTTTTGACTACGTGACTATCAGACTATTCGACCAGGCGACTAAATAGCCAGGTTGTCGAGGCTTCATCGGGCCGGTCCCTCAGCCTCTCTGGATAAGAGTTACGGGCTGTTCGGTTGTTGGCGTGAGAGTAACACAAAAACGGCGAACGAGTCAACTACGAGTTTGGGGCAGGCGGCAGCGGGCCGCCATCGCGCGGGATTTCCAGATAGAAGGTGCTGCCCTTACCCAACTTGCTCTCCATCCATACTCGTCCGCCATGGCGCTCAACGATGGATTTGACGATGGCCAAGCCGAGGCCAGAGCCTTTGACCGTCGTGCTGCCGCGCTGGCGCACACGGAAGAACTTCTCAAACAGGTGAGCCTGGTCGGCGGGAGCAATGCCGACACCGGTATCGCTCACGGCGACGGCAAACTTGCCGTTCTCGGTGAAGACCCGGACGCTCACCTGTCCACCACTCGGCGTGTACTTAATGGCGTTATCCACCAGGTTGGCAACGGCCTGCCGGAGGAGAGTGGGGTCGCCGGAGACGAGCGGCAGGTCACGGGGAACATCCACGTGCAGCGACAAGCCCTTGTTAGTCGCTACAGGGGTAAGCGAATCGACCACGTTCCTAACGATGTCGTCCAGCCGGCACGGCTCCTTCGCCAGTCCCACGCCGGCCTCAATGCGGCCCAAATCGAGCAGGTCGTCAATCAGCTTGGTCATCTGCTCGATGCCGGCCAGAATTTTTTCGTTGAACTCCTTCTGCTTGTCGTTGAGCGGGCCGACCATCGGCATCATAGTGGTGTAGCCGCGCATGAAGGTAAGCGGCGCGCGCAAGTCATGGCTGACGGTGGCGACGAAGTCGGATTTCATCAAGTCGAGCTGCTTGAAATGCGTCACATCGCGCAGGATACAGACGCGCCCGATGGATTGACCGTCGGCGTCGGTGATGGGCGAGAGCGAAGCGTAGAGCGTGCGGCCATTTGCGGTGGTGAACTCGCCGGTGTTCGTCGCGCGCGTGCCCTGGATGAACTGCGCCAGCTCGCGGCTGGGCAGCACCTCCGCGGCCAGGCGGCCGACCAGCGGCTTGCCCGTCAGCTCGAACTCGGCCTCGGCGGCGGGGTTCATCAGCAGGATACGGTGCTGTGGGTCGGTAACGATGATGCCGTCCGGTGTACAGGCCAGGATGGCGCTCAGCCGGCGACGCTCCTGCTCCGCCGCGCCAAACAGGCTCATGTTGGCAATCGCCACCGAAGCCTGGCCGGCCAGGGTGGTCAGGAAATTTAACTCCGAATCGCTAAAGGTGTGAGGACTGTCATAAGCCAGCCAGAGCGCGCCGTAGAACCGCTGCTCCTGTCTAAGTGGCAGGGCTATCAGCGCCGATAACTTGCCGAGCACCGGTGTCACGTCCAGCACCGCTTTGGCGCGCGCCAGGTTCTCGATGATGGCGGCACGCGCTTCGGAGTGCGTTAGCTCCACGATGCCGCGGTCAAGCACTGCCATCACCTCGGCTTGCGGACCATCGGCAAAAGCGAGGTAGGTGGACGATGGGGCTGCGCCGGACGGAACGCTGCCGGGCACAAGAACAAGGCGCACCCCGGAAGCCCGCGTTGCGGCCAGCGCCCCGCGCAGAATGGATGGCAGAGCCACATGCAAGTCCAGGCTGCTGGAGACGCCCTTGCTGACGTTAAGCAGCAAATCTAGCTCGCTCAGGCGGTCGCGCAGCTTCTGCCGCATGTGCTCAAAGGCTTTGCCTGCACGGCCGATTTCATCCTCGGAATTAATCTGCACCGGTTCGTCCAACCGGTTCTCCGAGATACGTTTGGCCGCCTGAGCCAGTTGCTCGGCAGGCCGTGCCAGCTGAATAGCGATGAGTGAGACGAGGCTGATGCCGATCACACCCGCGCCCAGGAGAAAGTAGATGATGGGCATGACGATCTCCTGGGCCTGACGCAGCACCACAGCGTGCGGAACCGTTGCCACCAGCGTCCAGGGATGAACGGTGAGGGGGTAGTATAGCAAGAGTCGCAGGTTGCCATCCGGACCGCGGTCGCGCAGGGCAGTTGCGCCGGCTAAAGATGTTTCTAGTCGCTCACCGCTGCTCTCCAGAGCAAACGGTTGACCCACCAACACCGGATTGGGATGATAGAGAATCAGGCCATCCTCGCCGACGATGAAACCGATCCCTTCCGGCACGCCGGCAAGGTTGCTGAAGACCGATTGCAGCAGCAAATTGCTCTCCAACTCCGCCCAGCCGACCAGAACGCCAACCGGCTTGCCACTTCCCGGATCAAGCACTGTCTGGAAAAACAACGTCTCGACCTGTAGATTGCCGCTTTCGTCGGTCAAGAAGATAGTGGTCGGACCTTGCGATACGCCCTCCAGCACGCGTCGCGCCATCGCCAGTTGCTCTGGAGTGAGAGGTGGGCTGCCGGAAAGCGTCACCCCAGCCGTCGCTGTCACCTTTAGCTCCGAGTCCAGCAGGGTCAGCTGCTTGAAGAACGCAACGGCGCGCGCGCCCCGTAGCAGGTTCGCAGCTTGCTCCACCGGGTCTTGCCGGAACCAGTCCTGGCTGCTGGCGATCTCGGCCAAAAGCGCTTTGCCGGAAGAAATGAACAGTGGGATGACCTGACCGGCATTCTGCAAGGCTCGTTCCATTTGTCCCAGAGTCAGTCGGGTGGAGACGCCCATGACGATGCTGATGTTGGCAATAAACAACCCGATCAGACCGAGGACAAATAGCGGGACGAGGGCGAAAAGGAACTTGCGGTTCAGGCTGTACAGCCAAGGCGGCGGTCGCGTGCCGGTCGGCCTGATCCATCCGCTTGGGCGTAACAGACGCCAAGCTTCGGCCACGACTCCGGCAATCACGGATTGCGCTACGAATACGGGCGCAGCGGCGCTTGCCAGCGCGAGCACGTAATCCACTGCGGCCAAGCCAAGGTCCTCGGTATAGGCGGCATACGATAAGTAGAGCAGTGGCCACAACAGGCCGCCCGCCAGGATGCCGGCGACGAGCGGCATCCGCATCAGAGCGGCCGTCCCGCCGCGATATTCCTGTCGCACACACCAGCCGAACAGGCCGGCAACAAACGCATACTCAAAAGGTGTCAGGATGGAGTAGGTCTCCCACGCAGCACGCCCCAGGCCGGTGATAAAGCCGACGATGAGCGCCGGGCCGCTACCTAAAGTGCCGGCAGCAAGGAAGGCCGGCGCCAGCGCCAGCAGCGGTAGGGAAGGGTCGGTCGGCTCGATAGGCAAATTAGGCGGTGGTGGGAGGTCGAGCGAGAAACGTAGCAATAAAAGCTGGGAGAGCGCTCCGCCGGCCACCGACAGCAGCAGGACGCCGAGCCACCCACGCGGACGCAGGCTGAGCCAGTCGCGTCGCGTCAATGCCAACGCCCCCACCAAAATAAACACATAGGCGGCGAGCAAGCCGTAGCCGAGGAGCCCCTGAGGCGGGCGGAAGTGCCAGGCGCTGGTGAAGCCGGAGTCCAGAAAATCCATCT
>JAVQXV010000206.1:0-5337 GCA_033577755.1 Anaerolineales bacterium | reverse complement strand
CGCGGTCCATCGGCGAGTCGAAGTAGATGACGATAGGATCGGTCACCCGCTGTTCGTCGCCGCGCGCAGGGAGCCGGTCAATGACGTTGGGAGCGATGGGGGGCAACGGCGTCGGCGTGAAGCGCGGTGTTGCAGTGAAGGCCGGGGTAGTGGTGGGGGAGGGAATAAATAGGTCACACGCAACTGCAGTTGTTATGAGGAGCGTGAAAGCGACCGGTAGATGTAAGCGGAAGTAAGACTTAATAGAAAGACGGGACATAAACTTACTCCTAAGCCAGGACGTGCAGGCAGGGATGGTATTGGCGCACCACACTCAATACGTTACCGGGTGAGCGAAAGTTCCAAAATCGCTGTGGTTAGATTATAACGACCGAGCGGGACAGCGGTGTGAAGTTGAGCCAGGGAGGTATGTGCCGCGCCACGGCGCACATGCAAATCTGCGCCGAGGATGGCAACGCATTCGGGCATGCTGCGCAACCCGAAGATGTCTGCGGGGCGAGCGATAACGTTTCGGTGAGATGAGAGTCACTGCCGCCTAGCTAAGCCGCAGGCATGGCAGGATGTCATTGATCGGGATGTGAACCGGCGTGGTGCGGTTGAGGCCAATGGTGCTAATGAGCCAAGAAAGAGTTGCGCAGATGTCGAGCGGGGCGCACAGGCTGAGCAAATGCGGTTCCCCGAATTGTTGAAGGACGGAGAAACTCAGCACTGCTCGGTTATGGTGCCGGCATTCGTCTGGCGGCGAAGCTCAGGATTTTGGCGATGGTCTGCCCGTAATCGTAACCGGCAGCGCGGCAGGAACGTGCAAAACCGCCTTCCATCGTGATGTCCGGGTTGGCGTTCACATCAAGCACATAGGGCACGCCGTTGCGCAGGCGCATATCCACCCGACCGTAGTCGCGCAGGCGCAGCGCCTTGTATGTCGCCAGCGCCACGCGCTCAATGCGGCGCTTTAGGGTCTTGTCCAGCAGCGCGGGGCATTGCACCGTTGTCAACCGGTAGGCTTCCGAATCCGGGTTCCATTTGGCGTCGAAGGTGCACAGCCGGTCGTGGTAATCGGGGAAGGCGGAGTAATCCATCAGGCTAAGCGGCAGGACCTGCACCTCGTCGCCGTTGCCCCAGAGCGAGACATTGACCTCCGGCCCATCAATGAAGTCCTCCACCAGCGCCGGGCACTTCCAGGTGTCGAGCACATACTGAATGCGCTCCTTGAGCTGTTGGGGATTGTCCACCACGGACTCGCGGGTGATGCCAAAGGAACAGTGTTCGGTAGCCGGCTTCACCAATGCCGGGTAGCGTCGCCAACCGTTGAGCACGGCACGGTCGTACACCTTAGATACAGGGGTCGGAATCCGGTTAGCCAAGAGAAAACTCTTGGTGAGCGCCTTGTCTTGACTGGTAGCCAACGCCCAAGCATCTGCGCCGGTGTAGGCAAAACCCAGCTCTTCGAGCACGGGCGGCACCTTGTCATAAGCGTTTGGTTCGCCGTCCAGGCCTTCTGCCCAGTTAAAGATGACATACTCGCGCGGGTCGAATTTTCGGAGCGGCCCGGCGATGTCGCGCCGAATTTGAACCACAGTTGCTTCTATGCCGACCACGCTCAGGCCACGTTTCATCCGCGTCAGGCACTCTTCAGACAGAATGGTGTCATCCTGCGTCCAATCACTGAAGACGCTGTTTAGAATGATTGCCTTGAATTCGCGGGTAACCGGCATCGGCTGTACAAAGGTTCGCCGCTGCGATTTTACTTTCAGAGCCATTTAGTCTCCTTATGGTGTTATCCGTTTTTATCCGGCGCCAAATTTGGATGATTACGTCAAGCCTATGCCGTCTGTAGGCAGACTAGTTATGTACATATTACTATAATAAGAAAATGAGTCAACATAGCATGAGCTTAAAATATGTAATCCAACCTTAAAGTTTTACAGTTAGTTGGCAATCCGAACAAATGGAACACAAAAAAGTTGTGCAAAATGGATGACATTCACAGCCGGCGCACGAATATGCACAAGTCTTCGCCGCGGTCATAAAAGTCGGCGATCTGAGTTTGTAGTACACAGCCCATGCGGAGATAGAAGTTACGCGCCGGGGCATACGCTTCGCGGCTGCTCGTCCAAATCACGATGAGCCAGCGTCCGAGGTTGGCCACGGCTTCCTCCACCGCCCGGAACAATGCGGCAGCTACGCCGCGCCTTTGCGCGCGTTGGGCTGTGCAAATCCAGTACAAATCCGCTGCGCCTTTTGAGAGCGCCGTCGGCCCCCAGCAGGCGAAGCCCAGCACCTCGTCACCTTCCCGGCAGCTGAGGAAGTTATAGCCGCTGGCCTGCGGGTCGCGCAGATAGCCGGCGAACAGCTCATCCACCGTTGCGATTTCTTCGGCGGTGAAAACGCCGGTGCTGCGCGCCACGTCGAGGATGCTTAGACGGTCTTCGGGGAGGGAAGCGGAAATTTCCAATGGGAAAGGGATGGACGAGTGCGATAGCCGCTCGCCCGCTTGCTTTCAAGTCACCGATACGAACCGGCCTGTCTTCAGCCCATAGCGTTCGATGGCCGAGTTCAGAATCATGTTTACCAGCTCGGCGTGGCTGATGCCCATGGCGGCGGCTTCGAGCACCAGGTCGCTCAGGCCGGGGGCCAGACCGGGCAGCGGGTTGATCTCGAGGATATACGGCTTGAAGTTGTCATTCTCGTCGAGGCGGAAATCCACGCGCGCCACGTCGTAGCAGCCGAGTACACGGAACACCGCCGCCGTCAGCCAGTTGAGTTGCTGCACTTGCTCGCGCCGTAGCGGCGCCGGACAGAGCAGCTCGACCTTATCGGCCAGGTCGGTCTTGAGCAGATTGGAGTACACGACCTCGCTGTCCTTGTACTGTTGTAGATTGACTTCGAGCGGTGGGAGGAAGGTAATGCCGCCGGCGCGCAGCGCGGCCAGGCCAGCCTCGGAGTAGTCACGGTCCTTCGTCACGTAATAGCGGCTGGGCAATCGCCGCGCGGCCACGCCGGAGATGTTGCCGACCAGCCCCACCGTTACTTCGCGCCCGGCGATGTAACGCTCGACCAGCGCCGTCTGCTTATATTTTTCAATCACATAGGCTACCTGCTCGCGTAGCTCCTTTTCGTTGTGCACGATGGATTTGCCGCTCACCCCCATACCTGTGCCCTCGCGCGAGGGCTTGACGAACAGCGGGAACTGCATGTCGTCGTCGAGCGGCTCGTCGGCGCTCTCGAAGGATTGAAACGCCGGCGTGGGTAGGTCATGCCACATCAGAATGCGCTTGGTCATCGGCTTATCGAGGGCCAGCGCCAGCGCTGTCACCCGCGACCCTGTATACGGGATGCGCATCATCTCGAGCAGCGCCGGCACCTGCGCCTCGCGCCCGTCGCCGAAGTGTCCCTCGCAGATGTTGAAGCAGATATCGGGCCGATACTTCAACAGGTGATCACGCAGCTCGATGTTGCCCTCGATGAACGTGGCTTCGTGTCCGCCGGCGCGGATGGCCTCGACCAGCGCCTCGACCGTGCTCTCGGAGTCCAGGTCGTCCCAGTGGTCGTCGGCCATGCCGGGGAACTGGGGCGCGTTCTTCTTGAGGTTGGCGAGGACGGCAACTTTCAGCCTGGACATGTCGGCCTCCAACACGGAATACGCACTACGCACTACGCACTACGTGGTGCGTATTCCGTATTGCGTATTGCGTAGGGTGTATTGCGTATCGCGCAGGGCGTAACGCCTCACTGCTGCGTTGAACACGGCCTGCAGTAGCCGGTAGTGGGTCCAACCGTCGGCTCGGGCACAGATGGTCAGGTCGCTGGTAGCGGTCATGCCCGGCAAAGCGTTGATTTCAAGGATCATCGGCTGGAGGTTGTTGTTAACATCGAGTCGGAAATCCACCCGGCACACGTCAAGGCAACCGGTGACGCGAAAAGTTTCAAGTGTCAGACGCCGCACCTCGGCGGCGATATGATCGGGGATGGGTGCCGGACATAGCGCATGGTAATTGTCGGCCAATTCCACCTTGAGCCGGTATGAGTAAAACGGCTCGGTGCCGGGCGGGTATACAGAGTAGTCCACTTCAGAGATCGGGAAGATGTGCAGGTCGTCGCCGGGCGAGCCGTCAGGTCGCAGGTTGCCGACCAGGCCGCAGGTTACATCACGGCCCTCGATGTACTCCTCCACCAACGCCGATTCGTGATAGCTCTCCAACAGCCGAGCTACTTTCTCCCGAAGATGCGCCTCGTCATAGACGAGCGAGTCACGGTAGATGCCGATGCCGGTGCCCTCACGATTCGGCTTGACGAAGAGCGGGCGGCCGCTCTCTAGACAAGCGCGCAGGGGCGGCTCCAGCGGGGCCTCGGCAGAGAAGAATTCCTGAAAAGCCGGCGTCGGCAGGCCATAGTAGCGCAGCACGCGCTTAGTCATCGCCTTGTCGAGGGTAATGGCGAGGGCCATGACACGGGCGGCGGTGTAGGGCACGCCCATCATCTCCAGCAGTGCCGGCACCTGCGCCTCGCGCGAGTCGCCCCGATAGCCTTCGCAGGTGTTGAAGCAGATGTCCACCGGATGTTCGGCCAGGCGCTGCGGCAGCTCGGCATTGCCCTCGAAGGCGACAACGTCGTGGCCCAGCTCCCGCAGCGCCGCGCAGTAGTCGTTCACGTTCGCCATGGAGTCAAGCTCGGCCAGCGCGTCCGGCGGCGCGGCGCCGTTGAGGCTCGGCGCGTTTTCCTTTAGGTTGTAGAGAACGGCAACGCGGAGCTTGCCCCCACCCCCGCTCCCTTCTCCAAAGAGTAAGGAGGGTCGTTGCCTATCCTCTCCCCTGGGAAGAGAAGGCTGGGGGGTGAGGGCAGGATGCGATTCTGTGTCAGAGGTCACTCTTATGATTCTCCATTGGCCGAGCCGCTCTCAAGCTGCGGCTTCACGGCAACAGTCCGACCTTCGAGCAAATCGGGCGCGTGGCCGATGCCAAGCGGCTGCCACTTCTTCTCGTCCGCCTTCAGGCGATGCACGCCGCCACCGCGCGCGTGCACTTCGTCGAAGTGAGCGGGCTTAATGAACAGGTCATGGCCGTGCAACAGGCCGAGCACACCTTCCTGTCCCGGCTCCGGGCGCTTGAGCACCTTGTCCTCCAGCGGCGCTATGGCGTGGGGGTTGTAGTCCTCCGGCTCGGTGTAGGTGGTGATGAAGCCTTCATAGTTGCGCAGCACCACCTTGCCGGGCGCCTGCGAGACGACGTAGTTGGGCATCACCGGGATCTTGCCGCCGCCGCCGGGCGCATCCACAATGTATTGCGGCACGGCGTAGCCGGAGGTATGGCCGCGCAGGCCCTCGATGATCTCGATGCC
>JAVQXV010000205.1:0-5425 GCA_033577755.1 Anaerolineales bacterium | reverse complement strand
AGTAGAGAGTAGAGAGTAGAGAGTAGAGAGTAAACGGTCTATCACTTTCTACTTTCTAAGTTTGATGGACACCTTCGCCTTTATCATCCACCCGATTGACCCCAAGCGGGATGTGAGCCGCAAGTTCCCGCTGTTGGGCCGGCTGCTGTCCGTCGAGCAGATTAATTTCTTCAGCACCTATTTCCCGCCTGTGTATATTAGCGAAATTACGGGCATTCGCTCGGCGGCAACGGGCAAAGAAATCAAGGGCTGGTTCGTAGCCTGCCCCTACACGCCGCAGCGTATGCTGGAGCTGCCGGAGCGCACCGTGTACGCCAAGATTGTGCAGACGGGCCGGCTGGCGCAGAAGCTGGGCGCACGGGTGCTCGGCCTGGGCGCGTTCACCTCCGTAGTCGGCGACGCCGGTGTGACTATCGCGAAGCAGTTGAACATCCCGGTGACCACAGGCGACTCGTACACCGTGGCCGTTGCGGTCGAGGCGGTGCGGGAGGCGGCGCGGCTGCTGGGCATCACGCTCGGAACCGCGACCGCTGCCGTCGTCGGCGCAACCGGGGCCATCGGTGCGGTGGCCGCCGAGCTGATCGCCCGCGACGTGCCGACGCTCTGGCTGGTGGGCCGGCGCGTCGCCGCGCTCGAAGCTGTGCGCGACCGAATTGTTTCCCGGACACCGGCGCACGTTGAGATTGCAACCGATATGCGCGGCCTCCAGGACGCCGACCTGATTTTGACCGTGACCAGCGCCGTCGAGGCCGTGATCGAACCGGAGCACCTCAAACCGGGCGCGGTGGTGTGCGACGTGGCCCGCCCCCGCGATGTCTCGGCGCGTGTGGCCGCCGCCCGTGACGATGTGCTGGTGATTGACGGCGGCATGGTCGAGGTCCCCGGCGACGTGGACTTCCACTTCGACTTCGGCTTCCCGCCGCGCATGGCCTACGCCTGCATGGCCGAGACGATGGCGCTGGCGCTCGAAGGCCGCTGGGAGAGCTACACCCTCGGCAAGAACCTGAGCGTGCCGCAGGTCGAAGAAATCGCGCGGATCGCGGCGCGCCACGGCTTCCGCCTCGGCGGCTTCCGTTCCTTCGAGCGCGCGGTGACCGCGGAGCAAATCGAGAGAGTCCGCCTGGCGGCGCAGCATGCCGCCCGCCACAGAAAGGTGAAGGTATGAAAGCGCGGCGACTGCTCGTCGTCGAAGATGACGCCGATACCTACGAGCTGCTCAGGATGTACTTCTCTGAGCACGGCTTCGACGTCAGCGTAGCCGTGCGCGGGCCGGAGGCCCTCAGCACCGCCCGCCAGAGCCTGCCCGACCTCGTCCTGTTGGACATCAACCTGCCGGAGATGAACAGTCTGGAAGTCTGCGCCGCTCTGCGCGCCGCGCCGCGCACCGCCCATATCCCCATCATCTTCATCAGCGAGCGCGACTCGCAGAGCGACCGGCTGACCGGCCTGAGCGCCGGCGCGGTGGATTACGTCAGCAAACCCTTCGATTTGGAGGAGCTGCGCCTGCGGGTGCTGGCCGCCATCAAGCGCGCCGAGCGAGACAATCTGCTCGACCCGCGCACCGGCCTGCCTACCGGCCGACTGGTGGATGAGCAGATCGCCGCCGTCCGGGCGCTGCCGGGCTGGCGTGTGCTGGAGTGCCGGCTAGAGTCCTTCCACCCGTTCGTGGACGTGAACGGCTTCGCTGCCGGCGACGATGTGCTCAAGTTCGCCGCGCAGGTGCTGCGTGAGGTGGTCAACACACACGGCGGCCCCGATGACTTCATCGGCCATCCGGCCAACGACACCTTCGTGGTGCTCACCGGCGCCGCCGATAGCGAAGGGCTGGCGGCGACGCTGCGCGCGCGCTTTGATGACGGTGTGAAAGCGCACTATTCCTTTCTGGATGTGGAACAGGGCTGCATCGTGATCCGCGACGGCGACGGGGCGTTGACCCGCGCGCCGTTGATGACATTGAGCATAAACGTAAAATGATCCACACTACCCTGTATGGGTGAGGAACTCAAGGAGAGTTACATGAGCAAAGGCCGCATTCTCGTTGTTGAAGATGATTTCGACATCTCCAACATGCTGCGCATCTACTTTGGTGGGCAAGGCTTTGAAGTTAGTGTGGCCCAGCGCGGCAGCGAAGCACTGGAGATGACGCGCAAGGGCCTGCCCAACCTGATCCTGCTCGACATCATGCTGCCGGACATGGACGGCTACAGCGTGTGCCGCGAGCTGCGCACCACTACGCGCACCAGCCACGTGCCCATTATCTTCCTCACCCAGCGCGATGAGCGCAGCGACAAAATCGAGGGCCTGACACTGGGCGCGGACGATTACATCACCAAACCCTTCGACATCGAAGAGTTGAAGCTGCGCGTGCAGAACTCCATCGCCCGACAGGAGCGCGAGAACTCGCTTGACCCGCGTACCGGCCTGCCCTCCGGTCGCCTCATTGAAGACCAGCTACGCAAAATCATCCGTGAGCCGAACTGGGCGCTGCTCGATTGTAGCCTGCGTTACTTCGATCGCTTCCGCGATGTGTACGGCTTCATCGCCGGCGACGAGGCGTTGCGCTTCACCGCGATGCTCATCGGCGAAGTGGTGGACGAGCTGGGCACCACCAACGACTTCGTCGGCCATCCCGGCGGCGACAACTTCATCATCATCACCGTCGCCGACCGGGCCGCCGCGATACGCGACCGGCTCAAGGCCCGCTTTGCCGAAGAGATTGTGACACACTATAACTTCATTGATCGCGAGCGCGGCTACATCTTGGCCAAGGACATACGCAGCGGTGAAGAAAAGGAAATCCGCGTGCCACTAATGCGGCTGGCCATCGGCATCGTTACCCCGGAGACCCGCCCGTTTTCCGACATCCGCGAGATTACCGAGCTGGCCGCCGAAGCCCGCCGTCAGGATGCGGCTGCGGACCCCATCGTCGTTTAGTCGTTTAGTCAGGTGGTCGGGTAGTCGAGTAGTCAAGTCGGGTGGTCGAGTAGTCGGGTGGTCGCGACTACAAGACCACATGACCACAAGACGATGATCAAAGAGCCGATCGAGTTTGCGCTGATTGCAGTCGCGACGGGGCTGGGCCTGCTGGCCCTGGTCTTCGTCGCGCTGCGCCTCGTTGCACCACGTGCACCGGAGGTCAATCTGCTCGCGCCGGCAGCCTTGCCGCTGGAGAGCACGCCCGAAACCGGGCTGGTCGTTGCGCAGCAGGGCGGCAAGCTGCTTTACACCAATGAACGCGCCCGTCAGTTCTTCGGTCTGGACGGCGAGGCGATTAGTCTCAACAGCCTCGCCCGCCGCGTGACCCCCAGCGACTCGTTCCTCGAACTGTTCGCCGCTACCGGTTCGGCGCGGCTAAGTGTGGAAGCTTCAGGCCGGCAACTGGAAGCCACTTCGCTGCACCTGCCGGGTGAAGCCGGGAAGCCCAGCCGCATCGTCGTCCTGCTCAAAGAAGTCGGTCGCCTGCTGTATCCTGCCGCCGAGGTGCAGTCTCTGGAGGCACTGCGCCACATCGCCGAACTAAGCCGCGAGATCGCCGCACAGCTAGAACTGCCGGAAGTGCTTAAGACCAGCCTAGAGTGTGTGGGCCGCGCTTATCCCTACGACCTCGCCGAAATCAATTTGTGGGAGGCGAACGAGCAGGTGCTACGACCCGCGCGCATCGCCGGCCGGCGCGAGTATGAGCGCCTGGTGATGCGCAACGCTTGGACATACCGCCCCGGCGAGCACCTCACCGGTTACCTGACCCAACGCCGTGAGCCGCTCATCGTCGGCGACCTGCGCACTTTTACGCTGGCACGGCCCCGTTTCAGCTTCGAGGACTTGCCCGCGCGCGCCTATGCCGGTTTCCCGCTTCAGGTCGGCGAAGAGTTCTTCGGCACGCTGGAGTTGGTGAGCTTCACCGAAAACGCCTATAAGCCTGCCGACGAGCCGCTTCTGCTGGCGCTGGCCGAGCAGACTGCCGTTGCCATCCGCAACGCCTATGCCTATGCCGCGCAACGGCGTCGTGCCGACGAGTTCGCCAGCCTGGCCGAGATTACGCGTGCCACCGAAGTCAGCGCTGACCCACGCGAGTTGTATCACCGACTGACGCACGCCATCGCCCGGCTGCTGAAGGTAGATCTGGTGGGCTTCCTGCTCTACGATCAACGTGAGCGCGCCCTCCTCCCTCAGCTTCCGTTCTACGGCGTGCCTGACGCTGTACTGGAGAACTATCGTCTGTTGCTGCCCCCCAACAGCCCCGCCGAACGTCTGTGGCACGAAGCGCCCTACCTGCTGCACAACAATCTGCGCGACGAGCCGATGGTGGCGGCGCTCGGCCTGAAGGAGCTGGTGGAGCTGACCGGCGTGCATGCCGTGCTGCTGGCCCCCATCACGCGCGGTGAAAAGCGGCTGGGTGTGGTGCAAGCATGTTACGCCGGCGGCAGCACAGCTTTCACCGACGCAGAAGCGCGCCTGCTCTGTGCTTTTGCCAATCAGGCCGCCGTGATTTTGGAGAATGCGCGGCTGGTGCGTGAGGCCGAAGCCCGCGCCGCCCAGGCTGAAGAGCTGCGCGAAATCGCCGTCGCCGCCGCCGAAGGCACCGACCTTGACAGCAGCCTGCGCCTGGTGATGGCGCGCGCCGCCCGCCTGTTTCAGTTTGATGTGGGACTGATTGCGCTGCTCGACGAGGCGCGCGGTGAGCTGCGCCCCCATCCTGCCTCCATTTATGGCGCCGCTGCCGCCGGCGCAGCAGACCTGGTCATCCGCACCGATGACCCGCAGTTTGCCTACTCGGTCACGCGCACACGGCGGCCGTTTGTCACCGGCAATGCCCCGCGCGACCGGCGCATCCTCAAGCAATACCGGCCCGGCATCGAACGCTTTGGCGTGCAGAGCGCCATGGTAGCGCCGCTCGTTGTTGGCGATCGCAGCATCGGTGAGTTCATCATCCTCTCGCGCCGCCCATACGCATACTCCAAAGCCGACCTGCGGCTGCTGGCCACCGTAGCTTCACAGGTAGCCTCGGCCATTGACCGCGCCCGTCTCTATGCCGCCACCGACCAGAACTTGCAGCGCCGTGTTGAACAGTTGACAGCCCTGACGCGCATCGGGCGGGAGTTGAACCGGACACTGGAGCTGGCGCCGCTGGTGCGTCTGGTGCGCGAAGAGCTGTTGCGCATCACGCCGGCGACAGACGTCTCGATTGTGGTGCTGGCCGCCGCCGAGCCGGGCGCACCGCCGCGCGTCGCTCTGCGCATCGGTGCCGACGAGGAAGTTGCGCCCGACTCCACCCTTCCATACCCGGCGCCATTAAGCACGGCGGCGCTGAGCGCCGATGAAGAAGAAGTGGTGACCACCGGGCGTGCTCTGAGCCGTCCCGGCTCGGTGGCGCGGCTGCTCGTGCCCATCATGGAGCAGGACGAGGTCGTCGGCGTCATCACCCTCA
>JAVQXV010000204.1:0-5445 GCA_033577755.1 Anaerolineales bacterium | reverse complement strand
GTACCCATCATGGAACGTGGTGCTAATGTGCCCCTTGCGCACCGACTTCTCGCGCCGGGCTTCGGCGAAGTGTGCACTTGACGAGGAGGTGGTGTTCGATGAGGCGGCGATCGGCGGTCGCTGGAGGGGGGTGGCCTGCTCTCTCCATAGAGGGGCTTCACTGCACTTACAAATGGCCTTCCTGCTTCAAAAAACTTTCGATCTTTGATAGGAACTGTTCTGCCCGAGTTTTCAACTCTGTGACCTGGGACTCATCGGCGCTGGAAACAAAATCGTAGTCGCTGATCTGGCGTTGCTCAAAACCCTCCCGCAGCCACTGGTGCATCTCGGCGGGCAGCAGGCCGGTCTTGACCAGATGTTGCCCAAAGGCCGAGATCACGGCGTGATGGCTGGAGAAGGAATGTCCCTTCGCGAACAGCGCAGCTTCCGCACAGTAGAACATCGCGTAATACAGGCGAGAAATCGCTGAGTCGTAATCGGCCTCTAGCCGGAGAACCTCCGCCGAGCGCAGATAACGCCGCGCCTTCTCTATCATCGCGCTAAGTTCTTCTGGCAGCGTCATAGTCTAATCCCCTCACGACGGACGTTCTCAAAGAATGGATTTTGTCGCTCTTGCACCCACTTTTCGGGGACCGGGTAAGTGGCAATGAGCACATCGTGCCGGAGGCAGATATCCGATAACGCCTTGCTCAGACGGCGCAGCTCGTCGCGCGGGCTAATTTCGGCAGGGCAATCATCACATCCACATCCGAGTCGGGGCCGGCCATGCCGCGCGCATAAGAGCCGTACAAGTAAACGGCCCGAAGGCGGTCACCGTACAGGGCAGCCAGCGTGCGCTTCAGGTCATCTAATGCCAGACTCACCGGAGGGGGCAATTGAATGGGAGGCATTTCTTGTTAGTTTACCCTTCGTTGGTTATTCTCTCAATCGGCAGGCGGCACTTCTCGGTCGCGGACGCCCGTACCCATCATGGAACGTGGTGCTAATGTGCCCCTTGCGCACCGACTTCTCGCGCCGGGCTTCGGCGAAGTGTGCACTTGACGAGGAGGTGGTGTTCGATGAGGCGGCGGTCGGTTTTGTTCATCTGTTGCGCGTCATCGCTCCTGTCGGCGCGCTTCAATCAGGCATGGGTTATATCATGAAGTTGAGGCAGGTTACTATGACGACGATGTAAATGTTCAGGCGTGCTGACCTATCCGCAAATTGAGCAGATTTTCGTGGAGAAATCTGTGGCCATCTGTGACCTCTGTGGATTCTTTTCAACGGTTTGGAATGATTGCCCGAGCAGTTACTTGGGACAAAGCAAACAGGCGGCGGGCTTCGTCAGTCGAAGCTCGCCGCCTGCTCCAGAACAGGTGGTGTCGCGCTCAGTTGGCAGCCAGCACGGGCCTGAACTTGTAGCCGTACACCAGCATGCCGCGCTCGCCGTCCTCGCGCAGCTTGCGCGTGACCATCTCCACCGGCGTGCCGATTTGCACCGTCCCGTTATCAATGTCCGTCAACTGCGCGGTCACCATCGGCCCTTCTTCCAGCTTGATCAGCGCGACGGTGTAGGGCACGCTCCCTTCGTATCCTTCGGGCGCGTCGTACACGGTCGTATAGCTGTACACCTCGCCGCGGCCGGAAAAGACATAAGGCGTCTTGGCTTCGCCGGCGCAGTTCGGGCAGACGTCGCGCGGTGGGAAAATCTTTTCTTGGCAGTGCGGGCAAACTTCCCCGACCAGCCCGTACCGCTGTTGCCTGATTCGCCAGTGACGTGAGATTTCCATAATTGCACTCTCTCCTTCAGCTAGCGAGTTTATACCGCAGTTACTCTCTCAGTCACTAGCCCGGGAGGTGTCAAAGACTCTCAGAAGTTTATACGCGCTCGAAAATGTGGGTCACGGCCGTCGAGCCTGCCCCGCCGAGCGACTGGCACATGCCATAAATCGGGTCTCTCACCTGATTGGGGCCGGCCTGGTGACGTAACTGCAAGACAACTTCTACCGCTTGATACACGCCGGTCGCGCCGCCCGGGTTGCCGCGCGCCTTCAACCCGCCGAACGTCGAGATCGGGATGTCGCCGTTTAGGGTAATTTTGCCGGCCTCGGCCAGCTCCCAACCCCTGCCTTTTTCTGCGAAGCCGGCGGCCTCCAAGCTCAGAGCGCTGAACACGGTGAAGGCGTCGTACAGTTCAAACACGTCCACCTGCTCGGGGCCGATGCCTGCCATCTCGTAGGCCTTGCCTGCCGAAAGTCTGGCAGCAGTGAAGACCAGCGGGTCCGGCCGGTCATGGACGGCGAGCGTATCGGTAGCGAGCGTGGAGGCGGCCACGCGCACGGAAGTGGGCCGAGCAGTGACGAACAAGGCCGCTGCGCCGTCGCAGTCGGGCGCGGTGTCGAACACGTTGACCGGCTCGGCCACCATCCCGGCTTTCAGATAGGCCTCCACCGTCAGCGGGTTGCGATACATCGCGTTCGGGTTGGTCCGGGCGTTGGCGTGCGCGTTCACGCTGAATTGGGCGAAAGCCTTGAGCGGGACGTTGTAGGCGTGCATGTAGCGACGCATGAGGAGCGCGGCCAGCACTGCGGGCGTCGCGCCTTGAGCGGCCTCCCAGTCGCTGTCGGTGGCGGTGGCCAGCGCGGCGGTCACGCCCGGCCCGACCTTATCGGTCATCTTCTCCACGCCGACGACGAGCGCCGTCTCCACCGCGCCGGAGGCCACGGCGATGTAGGCCTGCCGCAGCGCCGCGCCGCCCGAAGCCCCCGCCGCCTCGACCGTCACGGCCTCGATGCCGCGCAGCCCGGAGAAGTCCGCCACCAGCGCGCCGAGATGCTCCTGATGGCTCAACGTCCCGGCCAGCATGTTCGCCACGAAAAGCGCTTCCGGATGGGGAACGGCTCCGCCGTCCGCCGCCGCATCTTTCTGAGCCGCTTCGATGGCATGGTGAGCCAGCTCGCGCAGGGAGTTGCCCCAGTGTTCGCCGGCAGGTATCAGGCCTACGCCTGAGATGAAGACGTCACGCACTTCATTTCATCGCATCGCGCAGCGCGTGTTCCGTTACTTTGGGCAACGGCATACGCACTATGCAACACGCAACACGCAATACGCAATACGCAATACGCAATACGAAATATGGCTCCCGCTATGGCCGAACCGTCTGCAACTTCTCCGCCAATGCCTGCGCCCAGGCGACGGCGCGTTGCTGATTGGCGCTTAGGACGGCAGCCTGGTCTGCGTCGGCGGGCAGGGGCGCGGTCTGCACCTGCATCGTCGCCACGTAGCGACCGACCACGAAGTTGACCTCGGTGATGGCGATGGTGTCGTTCGTTTCGCGGCGGGTGAGCAGCGTGCTCCATAGGCGCGCGCGGTCGCCGACGGCGGGCGGTTGCGCCGCTTCGGTTACGCCCGATAGGCCGATCATGGCGTCGAGGCCGCGCGGCGCATTCTCCGCCGAGCCGTAAACGGAGATCTGCTGGAAGACCGCATAGGCCGCGCCCGGCGTCTGCGCTTGCTCCTCGGCGGAGAGCGGTTTGAGCAGATAGAGCTGATAGCCGCCGAGCCGGCCTAGCCTTTCCAAAACCGCGCGCCCGGCCGCATCGAAGTCCTCATTCTCCGTCCACGCGCCGAGGTGTTGCGGGTTGACCTCCCAGCGCTCGCCGAAGTCGGGGTCGAGCCGGGGCAGCTCGCTCATCAACAGCAGCGGGCGTAGGTCGGGCAGTTGGCGGCTCTGGAGTTGTTGCAGCGCGGTGGGGATGGGCCGGCTTTGCAACTTGGCGAGTATGCGCCGCGCATACGCAATGGCCTCGTTCGCATCGGGCACTGCGGTCTTTTGGCCGAACAGGACGACCGAGGCGATGGCGTTGCGATAGCGAAAATCCACGCGATACAGGTTTTGGTCTATCACGGCGGTGGGGTCGCGATATTGCCAGATTACGCTTTGCTCGCCCACCGCCGGACCCTCAGTCCGCTTCCAGTTTTCGTCCAGCGTCTCGGCGTTCATGGCCGCCTGCGCGTCGGCTACGGCGTTATAGATCAGGACTTCGAGCGTGAGCTGGGCGTAGGGCGAGTCGGGCGGGGGTGTGTAGCGCGCCGAGTAAAGCTGGCGTAGGTTGGTAAAGACGACCGGCTCTTCCACTTCCAGCGGCGCGGCGGCCAGGTTGTGCGGCAGGAGCACGCTCTGGCCATCCAGCGTCCAGCCGGCGGGCAATTCGTCCGGCGTCAGGCGATAGTCCCAGGCATCGCCCTCGACAAGGGCGGCCGGCGGGCGCCACAGGCTGAAGGTTGCCGCGGCTACAGCGATGATTGCCGCCACGGCGAGGCTTGCAGAGATTCCCTTTCGCATCATGCCTTATCGAAACTCACGTTGAACTGCTCTGCCCCCACGCTCAGAGGCGCAGGCGGGTTTACCTCATCACCAGCTTGCCGCGCAGCCGGCTGTACATGGCGTAGTCAATCTTGGTGCGTCGGGCGATGTAATCGCGCGTCTTCGGCGCGCGGCCTTGGCGCTCGGTGATGGCCTCGGTGACACGCAGACCGAAGGCGTCCGACCCGGCGCCGGAGCCGAAACTGACCAGCAGGATGCGGTCGCCGGGCCGGGCCTCGTCCAGCACCGCCGTCAGGCCGATTAGTGCGCTGCCGGCGTAGGTGTTGCCGATCTCGCCGACCAGCAGGCCGGTCTTGATTTGCTCATCCTTGAACCCGAGGCTCTTCGCCGCCTTCTGCGGAAACTTGACGTTGGGCTGATGGAAGATGGCGTACCGGTAGTCGCCCGGCTTTGTGCCGGCCAGCTCCATGTATGTGCTGGCGGCAGCGGTGATGTGCTTGAAGTAGGCCGGCTCACCGGTGAAGCGCTGGCCGTGCTCCGGGTACTTCTCGTACTGCCGCCGCCAGAAGTCGGGCGTGTCGGTGACGTAGGAGTACGAGCCTTCGAAGACGGCAAGCGCATCCTCCGCCGGGCCGAGCAGGAAGGCCGCGCCGCCCGCGCCCGCCGTGTATTCGAGCGCGTCGCCGGGCCGGCCCTGCGCCGTATCCATGCCGATGGCGAGCGCATAGTCGGCCATGCCGGAGCCGATAAAGCCGATGGCGGCCTGTATAGCTTCGGTGCCGGCCTTGCAGGCGAACTGCCAGTCGGCGGCCTGCGTGTGCGGCACCGCGCCGATGGCCTCGGCCACAATCGTCGAGGTCGGTTTGACGGCGTATGGGTGGCTCTCACTGCCCACCCAGACGGCGCGGATGCGCTGCGGGTCGGCGCCGGCGCGCTTGAGCGCGTTGCGCGCCGCCTCGATGGACATGGTCACTACGTCCTCGTCCAGGCCGGGCACGGCTTTCTCTTCGATCGGCAGGCCGCCGGTTCCTTCGGTCCACACGCGGGCCACTTCGGAGGCGGGCAGGCGATAGCGCGGCACGTAGGCGCCGTAGCCGGCAATCCCCACCGGCCGGGCGGGATGCATCAACTTGTCTGTA
>JAVQXV010000203.1:0-5459 GCA_033577755.1 Anaerolineales bacterium | reverse complement strand
TGTGCACGCAAAGGTTGTCAGGGAACAGGCCGCCCCTTCGACTGCCGCTTCGCTTTGCTCAGCATCCGCTCAGGGTGCGGCTGACAGGTTTTGCGTGCACACCAGGCTCAGGAGCAAGATCGCATCCATGCACAAGCAACGGATTATGCTGGTGGACGACCACGAAGTGGTTCGTCTCGGACTGAAGGCGCTCATCGAACGTCGCAGCGATATGGAGGTGGTGGCTGAAGCGGCCACCGCTACGGAGGCGGTCACCAAAGCGCAGGCCTACAAGCCGGACGTGATCATCATGGACATCCGCCTCGGCGGCACCAGCGGCATTGATGCCTGCCGCGAAATCGTTGCCAACGTGCCGGGGGCCAAGGTGATTATGCTCACCAGCTATGCAGAAGACGAGCTGCTGTTCGCTGCCATTCGCGCCGGGGCTGCCGGCTATGTGCTCAAGCAGGCCGGCGGGCAGGAAGTCATCCGCGCTATTGAGACCGTCGCGCAGGGCCACTCGCTGCTGGACCCGAGCCTGACCGAGCGCGTCTTTGCCGAAGTGCGCCGCGCGGCCAAAGCGCAAGAGGTCTCCGCCTTCTCCATGCTCACCGAGCAGGAGCGTAAGGTGCTGTTGCTGGTGGCCGAGGGCAAGACCAACCGCGACATCGCCCGCGAGCTGCATCTGGGCGAGGGCACCGTGCGCAACTACGTCAGCAACATCCTCGGCAAGCTCGGCGTCTCCAACCGCGCCGAGGCCGCCGCCTACGCCACAAAGTACAACCTGCGCGATGCGTTGTAGGGGGCTCTTTGTCAACGGATTGGCAACGGATGAACGGATGCGAACGGATAGCCGCTGCCATGCGGTGTCCGTTATGTAGTCGTTGACCGCTCTTCCGCTATAATCCCCCGCGCGTGCTCGATAAGTAAAGCTGACTCTGCACAGAGCGGAGGTCTATATGTTCGATTCTGCCAAGCTTGAAGAACTGCGTGCCGCACAAGGGGAGTGGGAAAAGGTGACTTTGCACAACACCCTCGCCCGGATGCCGGAGCGGCAGGAGAAGTTCATCACCACTTCGTCCGAAGAAGTGAACCGGCTGTACACGCCGCTGGATGTGCAGGACATGGACTACCTGCGCGACCTCGGTTTCCCCGGCGAGTACCCGTACACGCGCGGAATCCACGCTACCGGCCACCGCGGGCGGCTATGGACGATGCGCATGTTCGCCGGCTTCGGCTCGGCGGAGGAGAGCAACGCCCGCTACAAGTATTTGCTCGAGCAGGGCGGCGGCGGCCTGAGTATCGCCTTCGACTTAGCGACGCTGATGGGCTACGACACCGACGCGCCGGAGGCTCTCGGCGAGTTCGGCAAATGCGGCGTTGCCGTCAGCTCGCTCAAAGATATGGAGATTCTGCTCGACGGCATCCCGCTCGACAAGGTCTCCACTTCGATGACCATCAACTCGCCGGCCAGCATCCTCTGGGCGATGTATCTGGCCGTGGCCGAGAAGCAGGGCGTGCGCTTCGACCAGCTGCGCGGCACCATACAGAATGACATCCTCAAGGAATACATTGCCCAGAAGGAGTACATCTTCCCGCCGGAGCCTTCGCTGCGGCTGGTGGTGGATACCTTCGAGTTCGGTGCCCGGCACGTGCCGCAGTGGAACCCGATTTCGGTCTCCGGCTACCACATCCGCGAGGCCGGCAGCACCGCCGTGCAGGAGCTGGCCTTCACCCTGGCCAACGGCTTCGAGTATGTGCGCCGGGGAATCGCGCGGGGGCTGGCCGTGGACGACTTTGCGCCGCGCATCAGCTTCTTCTTCAACGCCCACAACGATTTCTTCGAGGAGATCGCCAAGTTCCGCGCCGCGCGCCGCATCTGGGCGCGCGAGATGCGCGAGACCTTCGGCGCGCGCGACCCGCGCTCGTGGCTGCTGCGCTTCCACACGCAAACGGCCGGCGTCTCGCTCACCGCCCAGCAGCCGGAGAACAATATCGTGCGTGTGACCATCCAAGCGCTGGCCGCCGTGCTCGGCGGCACACAGAGCCTGCACACCAACTCGATGGACGAAGCGCTGGCGCTCCCCTCCGAAGAAGCGGTCACCATCGCCCTGCGCACGCAGCAAATCATCGCTCACGAGTCCGGCGTGACCAACACGGTGGACCCGCTCGGCGGCTCGTACTTCGTCGAGGCGCTGACCAACAAGATGGAGGCGCAGGCCCGCGCCTACTTCCGTCGCATCGAAGACCTGGGCGGCGTGGTGCCGGCCATCCTCAAGGGCTTCTTCCAGCAGGAGATCGCCGACGCCGCCTACGCTTACCAGCGCGAGATTGACACGAAGCGCCGCATCATCGTCGGCGTCAATGAGTATGTGGAGGATAGGCCCATCCGCATCCCCCTCCTCGAGATGGACCCGCAGGGCTACGAGCGGCAAGTGAACCGGCTGAAGACTCTACGGGCCACACGCGATAACGGACGGGTGGGCCAGATGCTCGACCGGCTGCGAATCGCCTGCGCCGGCACCGAAAACACCATGCCCTACATCCTCGACTGCGTGCGCGCCTACGCTACGCTCGGCGAAATTGTGGGTGTGATGAAGGAAGTTTTTGGGGTGTACGAAGAGCCGGTGATGGTTTAACTGGCCGGCGCAGTGGCTCATCGCTCTTTCAGTCCGCGCGTGAGTCTCTCGTAACGAATGCGAAGGTCGCAAAGTATGAATTGTGGTTCACCGCCTTTGCGATCTTAGTAGCCTTGGCGAAAGCTCAACCCTCGCCGGACAGGTTGAGCCGGTAGCCGAAGCCGCGCACGGTGAGCAGCAGGCGCGGGTTGGCCGGGTCCGGCTCGATTTTTTGCCGCAGCAGCCAGACGTAGCGGCGCGCGCCGCCGGCCTCCGGCTGTTTGTAATCCCCCCACACCTCCTGCGTCAGCGTCTCCTCAGAAACGGCCTGGCCCTCGTGCCGCAACAAACATTCCAACAGGCGGAACTCGGTCGCGGTGAGGGCGATAGGCCGGCCGGCGCGCTCCACAGTGCGCCGGGCAAGGTCAATCGTAAGGTCGTTCAGGACGTAAGTCTGTCGCTCGGCGGGGCGTGCGCTGCGGCTGCGCGCCAGCACGGCGCGGATGCGCGCGGCCAGCTCGGCGAAGCTGAAGGGCTTGGTCACGTAATCGTCCACGCCGAGGCGGAAGCCGCGCAGCTTGTCCTGTTCGGCGTCTTTGGCGGTGAGCAGGATGATGGGCACATCGGCCATTTCGCGTAGGCGGGCGGTGGTCTCCCAGCCGTCCATGCCCGGCATCATCACGTCCAGCACCACCAGGTCGGGCCGCGTCTGGTAGAACGCGCGCACGGCCTCCGGCCCGCTGGCGGCCAGTGTCACCTCAAAGGACTCGTTTGTCAGAAATTCTTCGAGCAGTTTGCGCAGGGTGGGGTCGTCGTCAACAATCAGGAGTTTGGAAGGCATAGATGGAGAACAGCAGATAGCGCCCGGCAATCAACGGTCGTCCGGCGCCGCCGGCAACTCGAAGGTGAAGCATGCGCCACCTCCGGGCGCGTCGGTGACGGCGATATCGCCATCTAAGGCGTGCAGCAACCGGCGTACCATGTACAGGCCGAGGCCATGGCCGTAGACCGTCTGCGCATCGGCGGCATTCAGGCGCTGGAACTTGTTGAAGATGACCTCGCGCAGTTCCGGCGGGACGCCGGGGCCATGGTCTATGATGCTGAAGCGCACGCCGAGCGACGCGGCTTCGACCCGCACCAGCACCTCGCCCTCCGGCGCGTACTTGAGCGCATTGTCCACCAGGTGAAACAGCACGCTGGTCAGCGCGCGCTCGTCGGCGAGGACGGGCGGGAGCTGCGCCGGCAATTCGACGCGCACGCGCTCGCCGCCGGGCGCCGCCGCCCACTGCGCCTGCAACGGCGCCAGCACTGCGGCCACGTCGAGTGGGGCTACGGTCAGCGGCAGGCGTCCGGCCTCCAGCGCGGAGAGGTCGAGGATGGTTTCCACGAAGCGGCTCAGGCGGCGGATTTCGGCTTGCACCGTCAGCAAGTGGGCACGCGCACGTTCCGGCAGTTCTGCGGAGCGCAACAGCGCCAGCTCCATACCGCCGGCGATGTTGGTGAGCGGCGCGCGCAGCTCGTGCGAGACCAGCGAGACGAACTCGGATTTGAGCCGGTCGAGCGTCTTGAGTTCCTCGTTTTGCCGTGCCAGCTCGCGCGTCTTCTCGGCCACCTTGGCCTCCAGCTGAGCGTTGAGTTCCTGCAGGGCCTGGCGCGCGTTGGAGGCCGCTTCGTAGGCAGCGATTAGAGCACTCTGCTGGCGCTTCTGAACGCTCAGGTCGTGCGCGGTGCCGGCCATCATCAGCGGCGCGCCTGTCTCGTCCGGCACGGGCCGTAGTGAGAGATACACCGGGAACTCCGAGCCGTCCACCCGGCGCAGGCTGATCTCGCCCGACCAGCCATTGGCAAAGACCAGCGGCCAGAAGCCGCGTGTAGGTATGCGTACCTCGGCGGGCCGGCCTTCTTCAACGATAAAGTCGAACAGGGTGTGTTGTCGGAGGGACTCGGTGGAGGAGTGGCCGATGGCGGCGACAAAGGCGGGGTTGACCAAACGCAGCCGGCCTGCCCGGTCGCAGATGAAGGCCGGGTCGGCGGCGTTCTCCACCAGTTGCGCGTACTGGCGCAGCTCGGTCTCGCCGGCAAGCACGCCCTGCCGCGCTACTACGGCTATGCCCAGCAGGATCGTCATCGCTAATGCAAGCGGGTCAAGCCGCCCGGAGGCCTGCCAATTGACAAGTGTATAAGCGCCGAGCGCCAGACCGGCGGCCAGCGGCAACAGCGCCTGAAAGCGCCGTCTCCAGGGCGCCCAGGCGGTAAGGCGCGGCACGCCCTCGGACGGTTGGCTGCGCGCGGCGTAACCCAGCAGTGCAAAGCCGCTCAGTCGTCCCAGGTCGAACAGGAGGCTGCTGGCAAGCTGGCCGCGCAGATGGAGAAAGGAATATGCCAGGTCGCCGATGACGAAGGCTATCAGCCCGGCCGCCAGCCAGCGGAAGCCGAGGTGCGCACCGGCCAGGTCGCGTGTAATGGCGACGTTGAGTAGGGCGGTGATAAGCGCGACGTTGAGCGCCGGATAAAGCGCTTGCCAAATCGCTTCCCCAATCGCCTCGCTGTTGCCGGCGAAGGTGCTAAAGAAGGCGGGCTGAATGAGCAGCAGCCAGCCGAGGGTGAGGCTGACGCCGGAGAGGATGCCCATATCGAGCAAAACGCGCAGGCGACCAAACGGTCCGCCGGGCAGGAAGGGGAAACCGAGCAGCGCCGTGAGGGCCAGCAGATGCCCGGCCATATACACCGGGTCGCCGAGCGAGGGCAAGGTTGCGCGCTCACCGGTGATCAGCCGCAGTCCCAGCCAGATCAGCCCACCGGCCAGCCACATGAGGATAGCCAGCCCGAGGTAAGTCCAGGCGCGACGAAAGTAAGGCGGCA
>JAVQXV010000202.1:0-5470 GCA_033577755.1 Anaerolineales bacterium | reverse complement strand
GAGCACCTCGAGCGCGGCTGGATTCAGATGTTCTGCGTGGATAGCGTGGACGCCGAGAGCTGGTACGCGCGCCGGGCGCATCCCGGCGCACGAGCCTGGCGGCATCAGCAATATGAAGATTATCTGGTGTACGAAGTGATGCCCTTCATTTCTCACAGGAACCAGACCCCCTATTTGATCGTGGCCGGGGCAAGTTTCGGCGCGTACCATGCTATGAACTTCGGCCTGCGCCACCCGGACATCACCAACCGCATTATCGCTCTGAGCGGCCTGTATGACATCAGCAACTGGACGGATGGCTACGTCAACGACACAATCTACTTTCATAATCCGGCGCTCTACATTCCGCGCGAGCACGACCCCGCGCGCATCCGCCTGTTACAGCGGCTGGACATCATTATGGCGCTGGGCCGCGACGACCCGAACATTGACCACAATCGCTGGTTCAGCGGCCAGCTATGGAGCAAGGGCATCGGCAACGCGCTGCGCGAGTGGGACGGCTGGAGCCATGACTGGCCGTACTGGCGGCAGATGATTCGCCTGTACGTTGGCGGGCACGACTGAGGCAAGGGAAAGACGGAAAACAGGGGAAGGGTCATCCCGCCTGGTTGAACCGGTGGGGCTTTGACGCGCTTCACGACTATCCGACCCGGCAGCGAGTTATGCCCTACCATCTGGCAACGTACTCTTAAGTCCACCCGAATCGTCGGGATTAATGGCATAATTCGGCAACCCAGTGCCCGCCACAACCCAACACCCATAGGAGACTTCTCATGCTAAAAATCGGCGTCATCGTAGGCCGAGAGTGGTCGTGGCCGCCTGCCTTCATCGAGGAAGTCAACCAACGCAACCAGGGCGTGGTTGCCGAGTACGTCAAGCTGGGCGGGACGATGATGAACGAGCCATGCGAGTATGCCGTGCTGGTGGACCGCATCTCGCACGAAGTGCCCTACTACCGCTCCTACCTCAAGAACGCCGTGCTCCAGGGCGCGCACGTCATCAACAACCCCTTCATGTGGACGGCAGACGATAAGTTCTTCGGCGCCTCGCTCATCACCAAGCTCGGCATCGCCAGCCCGCGCACCATCGCCCTGCCTAACAAGGATTACGTGCCCGGCATCGTCCACAGCGAGAGCCTACGCAACCTTAAGTACCCGCTTGACTGGGAAGGGCTGGTGCGCAGTGTTGGCGGCTTCCCGGTCATCCTCAAGGATGCGCACGGCGGCGGCTGGAAGCAGGTGCACATCTGCCGCTCCATGGACGACCTGTGGAACTCCTACAACCAATCCGGCTTGCTGACCATGATTTTGCAGGAGTACATTCAATGGGACAACTACGTCCGCTGTATGTGCCTGGGCCGGAAGGAGGTCCTGGTACGCAAGTATGATCCCAACACGCGTCAGTACCTACCGCCAGACCTTTCGCCGCAGCTGTATGACCGTATCGTGGACGAAAGCCTCCGCATCGTGCAGGCCCTCGGCTATGACATGAACACCGTCGAGTGGGCCATTCGTGGCGACACACCTTACGCCATTGATTTCATGAACCCTGCGCCGGATATGGATGTGAACTCCACCGGTTACGACTACCATCGCTGGTGCGTGGAGAAGATGGCCGATCTGTGCATCCGGCTGGCTAAAGAGCCGCAACCACAGGTGAAGGAACTGAGATGGTCGCAACTGTTCAATGCTTGAGAGTACAGTGGGTAGAGAGTAGAGAATAGAAAGTAGAAAGTAGTGAGTACTCACGCCGCCGTCTACTTTTTTCTACTTTCTACTTTCTACTTTCCACTTTCTACCAAACTTCTGGCGATGGCGATGAACGAAATCCGCGAAACTATTGACCATTACCACAACCTGCTCGACCCGCAGACGGCGGCGGACACGTACGCGCAGCTCACCGAGCAGCAGCGGAAGCGCGGCCTGTACTTCGGCGACCGGCCTTTGTGTACCGTCTTGCGCCCGCGCTTCCTGAGCACGCGCGAGTATCGCACCTTGCAAACCGCCATCCGCACCCTCATGCCCGCCTTCGCCAAGGCGCATCAGGCGGCCATGGCCGACGCTGACTTCCGCTACCAGTTCCGCCTCAACGAGTGGGAAGAAGAGCTGGTGCACATCCACCCGGGCTTTGCCGCCACCAGCCCGACGGCGCGCATGGACACCTTCTTTGATGAGGCCGACGCACTCTGGCTGACCGAGTATAACGCCGAGACACCGGCGGCGGTGGCCTACAATGACGTGCTCAGCGAGGTGTTCCTGGCGTTGCCGGTAATGCGCGAGTTCGAGAAAACCTACGAAGTGCGCCCGCTGCCGGGCCGCCACCATGTGCTCCACGTGCTGCTTGATTGTTACCGGCAATGGGGCGGCCGCGAAAAACCGCGCCTCGCTATCCTCGACTGGCACGAAGTTCCGACCTACAGCGAGTTCGTCCTCTTCCGCGATTACTTCCACGAACACGGCTACGAGTGCATTATCGCCGACCCGCGCGACGTGACCTACGAGAACGGCAAGCTGTACGCCGGCGGCTTCCCCGTCAACCTTATCTACAAGCGCGTGCTCCTCAGCGAGCTGGTGGCACGCGGTGGGCTGGAGCACCCCGTCATCCGCGCCGTGCGCGACCGGGCGGTGTGCATGGTCAACCCATTCGCCTGTAAAGTGCTACACAAGAAGGCCAGCCTGGCCGTGCTCAGTGACGAGGCCAACGCCGGCCTCTTCACCGCCGAGGAGCGCGCCGCCATCGAGCGCCACATCCCCTGGACGCGCCTGGTGACCGAGCGCAAGACGGTATACCGGGGACAGACCGTTGACCTGCTGCCGTTCCTCTCCCAGAACAAGAACGACTTTGTCATCAAGCCTAACGATGAGTACGGCGGCAAGGGCATCGTGCTCGGCTGGGAAGTGGATCAATCGCAATGGGACGCCGCGCTACGACAAGCCCTGGTTGAGCCGAGCATTGTGCAGAAGCGTGTACCGCTGCCCAAATTCCCGTACGCCAGCTACATCGAGGGACGCGTGGAGATTTACGACCGGATGCTTGACACCAACCCTTATATCTGGTACGGCACCTACGTGTGCGGTTGCCTCACTCGACTCTCCACCGCTTCGCTGCTCAACGTCACCGCCGGCGGCGGCTCGACCGTGCCGACCTTCGTCGTGGATAAGCGCTTCTGACTTGCTCGACTCACAACCATCAGTTCCCGTTTAGGAGACCCTATGCTCACTCGCCCCTCGCTCAGCATTGGGATCGAAGAAGAGTATCAGATTATTGACCCGGAGACACGCGAGTTGAAATCGTACATCACTGAAATGCTGGCCGTGGGGAAGATGGTGATGGCCGAGCAGATCAAGGCCGAGCTGCACCAGTCCATCGTCGAGGTCGGCACCAAGGTCTGCCGGACGCCCGCCGAGGCGCGCGAGGAGTTGATCCGGCTGCGGCGCGGCGTGATGGAGCTGGCGGCGCGCAAGGGCCTGAAGATCGCCGCCGCCGGCACGCATCCGTTCTCCAACTGGATGGAGCAGCCGATCACGCCCTTTGAGCGCTATATCGGCGTAAGGGAGGATATGCAGATGCTCGCCCAGCAACTGCTCATCTTCGGCACGCACGTTCACATCGGCATCGAGGACCCGGAGTTCATGATTGACGCTATGAACGTGGTGCGCTACCTGCTGCCGCACGTGCTCTGCCTCTCGACCAGCTCGCCGTTCTGGGTGGGACGGGATACGGGCCTGAAGAGCTACCGCAGCATCATCTTCCGCAACTTCCCGCGCACCGGCATCCCGCCCATCCTCAGCTCGCGCGCCGAGTTCGAGCAGCTCAAGACTTCCCTGGTGCGCACCGGCTGCATCCCAGACGGCACCAAAATCTGGTGGGACGTGCGCCCCAACCACAACTATCCTACGCTGGAATTCCGCATCTGCGACGTGTGCACGCGCGTGGACGAGGCCGTCTGCATCGCGGCCATCTTTCAGGCGCTGATTTACAAGATGTGGAAGCTGCGCACCGACAACATGACCTTCCGCGTCTATCCGACGACGATGATTGATGAGAACAAGTGGCGGGCGGTGCGCTACGGGCTGGACGGCAACCTGATTGACTGGGGCAAGCAGGAGGAGAAGCCGGCGCGCGAGCTGATCCGCGAGATGATTGAGTGGTTCATCGGCGACGTGATGGACGAGCTGGGCAGCCGCCGCGAAATCGAGTACGCCTACCGCATCATGGAGGAGGGCACCAGCGCCGACCGGCAGCTGGCCACCTTCAGGCGCACCGGCAGCCTGCGCGCCGTGGTGGATCAATTGATCCGGGAAACGGAAGAAGGCGTCCTTGCGTGAGCGGATGAACGGGCGAAAGGATGACCGCGCGTGCTTTCGCTCCGTAGCCGGTTTACCTTGTCCCCCGCTCAGTTGCGCAGGTAAAATCCTATGCCCTCACAGCCGCTCACCTTCCTCTGCCTCGCCAGCTTCGTCAAGGGCGGGCCGTTCATGCAGGCGCTCAAAGAGGCGGGCCATCGCGTCATCCTGCTCACCCGTGAAAAGCACGCCAACGACGAAGCCTGGCCGCGCGAGAGCATTGACCACATCGTCGCGCTGCCGGATTTGCACAAACAGCCGGACATCACCTATGCGGTGAGCTACATGACGCGCGGCTGGAAGATTGACGCCATCGAGGCGCTGGACGACTTCGACGTGGAGACGGCCGCCGACCTGCGCGAGCATCTGCGCCTGCCGGGGCTGGGCAGCTCGCTGGCGCGCCACTTCCGCGACAAGCTGGCGATGCGCCAGGTCGCCCAGGCGCAGGGCGTCCGCGTGCCGCCGTTCTCGCGCGTTTTCAACTACGACGACCTGCGCGACTTCATGGCGCGCGTCCCGCCGCCCTGGTTGCTCAAGCCGCGCTCGCAGGCCAGCAGCATGGGCATCCGCCGCCTGCACGACTCTGAGCAGTTCTGGCGCACGCTGGACGAGCTGGGCGATGAGCAGTCGTTTTACGTGCTGGAGCAGTACGTGCCCGGCGAGGTCTTTCACGTGGACTCGCTGGTGAAGGACGGCGAGGTCATCTTCGCCGCCGCCAGCGGCTACAGCCGACCGCCGCTCAACGTGTATCAGGACGGCGGCGTCTTCGTCAGCCGCACGCTCGACCGCACGGACGCGTTGACGCGGGAGCTGCTGGCCGCCAACAGGCACGCCATTCGCGCCCTCGGCCTGCCGCGCGGCGCCACCCACTGCGAATTCCTCAAAGCGCACGCGGACGGGCAGTTGTACTTTCTGGAGTGCGCGGCGCGCGTCGGCGGCGCCAACATCGCGGACGTGGTGGAGCACGCCACCGGAATCAACCTGTGGCGCGAGTGGGCGCGGATCGAGGCCGCCCACCTGCTGCTGGAGCCTTATACGTTGCCGCCCGTGCGCGACGGCCATGCCGGTATCGTGCTCTGTCTGGCGCGGCAGGAGTGGCCGGACACCTCCGGCTACACCGACCC
>JAVQXV010000201.1:0-5566 GCA_033577755.1 Anaerolineales bacterium | reverse complement strand
CGATGGCGCGCTCCACTACCTCCGGCGGGAAGAGCACGCGCGGCCCGTCGCCGGCCGTGTCGCGCATTTGCAGGCCATATTCGAGTAAGCGCGCCCGCAGGCGGGGCCCGCGCACTTCCACGCCGATCTCGGCCAGTATCCGTTTGGCCTCGCTCAGGATTGGGGTGATGAGTTCATCGGGGACGACGCGGAGGGACGGCCGCATAATCACCCCTTCAGTATCTGCCTCGCCGCATTCCTCCCCGGCATCCCGGAGACGCCGCCGCCCGGATGCACACCGGGGCCGCACAGCCACAAGCCTTCAATCGGCGTCCGATACTGTGACCAGCCGGGCACAGGCCGCATAAACAGAATCTGGTCGAGCATCATCTCGCCGTGATAGAGGTTGCCCTCGGTCAGGGCGTACTCGCGCTCGAGGTCGCGGGGGGTGAGGACGTGAAGATGGGAGATGAGAGATTGGAGATTGGGTGAGTAAAGTGACAAGGTCGCAATTACCCGGCGCTCAATCTCCGATCTCCAATCATCCGTCTCTCCCCGGTACGCCGCGTACTGCACATGCACGCTCATCACGTGCTTGCCCGGAGGCGCGAGGGACGGGTCGGTGAGGGAGGGGATGGTGATTTCGAGATACGGTTGCTCCGAGAGGCCGCCGTATTTGGCCGCGTCGTAGGCGCGCTCGAGGTAGAGCAGACTCGGCGCAACCACAATCGTGCCGTGCAGCGCGCGCCCGGCAGCGCCGCGGAATTCCGGCAGGCTATCCAGCGCGAAGTGCACCTTGGCCACACAGCCGCGCAGCTTGATGTTCTGCACCGCCCAGACGAACTCGGGGTCAAGCTCCAGCGGGCCGACCAGCCGGAGGAAGGTGCGCCGCGGGTCGGCGGCGGAGACCACCCGGCGCGCGGGGATTTCGTCGCCGCTCGCTAACCGCACGCCGGTAGCGCGACCGTCACTCACACAAATCTGCGCCACTTCCGCGCCGGTGCGGATTTCCGCGCCGTAGGCCTGCGCCGCACGGGCCAGCGCCTGCGTCATCTGCCCCACGCCGCCCGACACAGTGGATTGGAAGAGGCCGTTACTGTTGGCCCAGTGATGGAGCAGGAGTAGCGCCGTGCCTGCGCTCAGGCTGCCCTGGCACAGACCATGAACGCCGCGCGCGCCCACTGCGCCCTTGAGCGCGTCGCTCTCGAACCACTCATCCAGCAGCTCGGTGAGCGACATGGGCAGGATGCGCAGAGCTTCCATCATCTCCTTCCTGCCCAAGCCGCGCAACTTCAGGCCAAGCTGCGCCAGCACCGGCGCCTCCGCCGGGTCCACCTTCGGCACGCGCGGGAAGGTGTGGGCATACACTTCCTTCAGAAAGCCTGCAATGAGGTCCATTTGCTTGACGAATCGCGGCCATTTCTCGGCGTCCGCTTTAGAGAAGCGGGCGATGGATTGAACCGAGGTCGGGATGTCCGGCGAAAGGGTGAGTGCGTCGCCATCGGGCTGAAGGGCACAGAGGCCACCGACGCGCGTTGGGGGCAGGCCGTGCTGCATCAGGTTGAGTTCGCGCACCACCTCGGCGCGCAGCTCGCCGCGATGCTGGACAGTATCCACACGGAAGCCCGGCCAGACCTCTTCGGTCACCACCGAGCCGCCCACCACAGAGCGCCGTTCCAGCACCAGCACCCTCTGTCCGGCCTTGGCCAGATAGGCGGCGGCAGTCAGGCCGTTGTGTCCCGCGCCGATCACGATTGTGTCGTAGATGTTTGCCATAGCTTTCCACTCAACAGTCAGTAGCGAGTCGCCTACTTTCTACTTTCTACTTTCTACTCTCTACTGTCCACCGTCACTTCCAATCCTTCAGCAACTCCAGCGCCGCCAGCCTGCCGCTCGCGCCCATGATGCCGCCGCCGGGGTGGGTGCCGGAGCCGCACTGCCAGAGGTTGGCGATGGGCGTGCGATAGTTGGTGTAACCGGGCACGGGCCGGAGGAAGAACAACTGGTGCAGCGCCAGCTCGCCGGCGAAGATGTTGCCCTCGGTCAGGCCGGTGATGCGCTCGATGTCGGGCGGGACGAGGACCTGACGGTAAAGGATGAGAGATTTGAGATTGGGGGCATACTCGGCGAGCGTGTCCACTACCGCATCGCCAAAGGCTTCGCGCTTCGCATCGTCCCAACCGCCTTCGTGCGCGAACGGTGCGTACTGCACAAAGCAGCTCATCACATGCTGGCCGGGTGGGGCCATGTCCGGGTCAATCATGGAGGGGATGATGCAGTCAATGTAGGGCCGGCGCGAGAACCGGCCGTACTTCGCGTCGTCGTAGGCGCGCTCGAGGTAATCCACGCTGGGGCTGATGGAGATGGCACCGCGATGGAGCGCGCCTTCGCCGGGGAGGGCGGTGAAGTTGGGCAGGCCGCTAAGCGCGAGGTTCACCTTGCCCGAAGAGCCGCGAATCTTGTAGCGCCGAATGGCTTCCACAAAATCGGCCGGCAGATGTTTCGGGTCGGTGAGCTTCAGGAAGGTGCGCTTCGGGTCGAGGCTCGAACTGACGTACTTGGCGTAAATCTCCTCCCCGCTCTCCAGCGCCACGCCCACCGCGCGGCCGTTCTTGACGATGATTTGCGCCACCGGAGCGTTCAGCCGAATCTCTGCACCCAGCGCGCGCGCCGCGTTCGCAATCGCATTACTGATGCCGCCCGTGCCGCCTTTGGCAAAGCCCCATGCCCGGAACACGCCGTCAATCTCGCCCATGTAATGATGAAGGAGCACGTAGGCCGTGCCCGGCGAGCGCGGGCCGAGAAAGGTGCCGATGATGCCGCTGGCCGACTTGGTGCCCTTGAGCGCCTCGGTCTCGAACCACTCATCGAGCAGGTCGGCGGCGCTCATCGTCATCAGCTTGGCCAGATTGTAGAAATCCTTTTCGCTCAGGCTGGCAGCATGCCCACCGAGCTTCGCCAGCCCGAACAGGTCTTTGGGACTAAGGGCGGTCGGGTCGGGTGGGATCATGCCGAGAATGGGCTTGACGGCCATGGCCATGCGCGCCATCTGCCGGCTGTATTCATCGTAGGCTTCGGCGTCCTTGAGCGAGTGACGGGCGATTTCGCGCCGGGTCTTGTCGTGGTCGTCCCAAGTGGCAAGGTAATCACCGTTGGGCAGTGGGGTGAAGGTGCTGGGCAGAGGCAGAATCGTCAGGCCATGCTTCGGCAGTTGCAGGTCGCGGATGATTTCGGGCCGCAGCAGGCTGACGACGTATGAGAACTCGGTGAACTTGAAGCCGGGATAAATCTCCTCAGTCACCGCCGCCCCGCCGACGAGATGGCGCTTCTCCAGCACCACCACCTTCTTGCCCGCCCGCGCCAGGTAGGCGGCATGAACGAGGCCGTTGTGTCCCCCGCCGATGATGAGAGCGTCGTAGGTGTTTGGCATAAGTTGTGTTGCGTGTTGCGTAGTGCGTAGTGCGCGCTAGGCTTTCTTGCGCTCCGGGTTGAAGAACGGCAACTCCACCACGCGTGCTGGCGTGTAGCGGTGCTTGTGCTGCACCATGATTTCGTACATCAGCAGGTTGCCCGGCTGGGCGTGCGCCGCCTCGACGTGCGCGAGGGCGATGTACTTCTTGAGCAGCGGCGACCACGTGCTGCTGCTGGCATAACCGACCTGCCGGCCCATAGACGAAATCGGCACACTGGCCCGCACCGTGACGTTGGGCAGCTGCGGCGGCAGACCTTCTTCAAGAAAGAGTCGTTCGAGCGACGGCCATTCGATCTCCAGCCCCACGAACCGCCATGCCGGGCCGCGCGCCTTCTCCTCGAGCAGAGCCTTTTTGCCCACGAAGTTGGGCTTATCCAGATTGACCGTCCAGCCGAGATTGAGTTCAAAGGGTGAAGACTTTTGCGCCTCGATGACGGCCTTGTGCGCGGAAACGTAATCCACGTCGAGCAGCAGCAGCCCGGCCTCCACCCGCGCCACGTCCAGCGCGAGGATGCCGGCGGGCGTAATGCCGTGGTCGTGCCCGGCCTCCATCAGCGCGTCCCACAGCGCCACCGCGTCGCGCGCCTCACACCACAGCTCGTAGCCCAGGTCGCCGGTGTAGCCGGTGCGCGAGACGGTAACCGGCAGGCCGGCGATGCGGGTGTGAGCGAGGCGGAAATACTTGAGATTGGTGATTGGAGGACTGGAGATTGAGTCGAGGATGAGTCGCGACTTAGGTCCTTGCAGCGCCAGCGCGGCGATCTGCTCCGAGACGTCTTCGATGTGCACGTTCAGCCCGACGGCGTTCAGGCACAGCCAGCGATAGTTCGGTTCGGCGGAGGTCAGGCGGAAGCGCTGGGCGTCGAGCCGCGAGACCGTGCCGTCGTCAATGACCTTGCCGTGCGAATCGCACCACGGCGTGTAATACACCTGCCCTACGGCCAGCCGGCGGATGTCGCGCGTCACCACGCGGTTGAGCAGCGTCTCGGCATCTGGCCCGCTGAGGTGATACTTGAACAGCGGCGAAACATCGAACAGTGCCGCCGAGTTGCGAATGGCCCAGTACTCGCGTTCATGAGTCAGCTCGTATGAGCCGGCGGCCAGATAGCCCGACCAGCGCCGCCAGGAGTGGGTCTCGTTCAGCGCGGAGGTGCGGGGGTGGAAGGGGGTGCCTTTGAGCATGATGACTGATGACTGATGACTGAAGATTGATGACTGATGTTACGAAGTTTCCGCGGGGGCGAAGAACACCAGCACCTTCAGGTCCTCGATAATGGAGTGAAAGCGGTGCGGCGTTTCTTTGGCCACAAAGATGATGGAGCCGGGTTCGACATCGAAATCTTCCTCATTGATGCGGATTTGTGCACGGCCACTGTGGACGAAATAAACTTCGTCCTCGCTATGTGGCTCCTGCGGGTCTGCCGTGCCGACCGGCAGGACGTACACGCCGAGGCTAAGGCTCGGTCGGCGAAGGAATTCCAGATATAACCGGCCACTGGCGCGCTGCTGGGCGATGAGTTGTTCGAGGTTGAAGGTGGACATGGTTCATTCGGCTGATGGCGGTTGGTAGCCCAGCTTTGCCGAAGCGCGACGGGCGGCCTGCACGACCAGTGGCGCCAATTCGGCCAGCCGCTCCGGCGTAAGGCGCGCCGTAGGGCCGCCAACGCACAACGCGCCGGCCGGGTGACCTTCGTGATTCAAAACCGGCGCGGCGACGGCGGAATAGCCAATCTCTAGCTCGTCGCACACCGTAGCGTAGCCGTCGGCGACAATCTGCCGGAACGCCCGTCGCAGCTGATCGGCGGTCAGCGTATGCGGCGTGTGCCGGGAAAGCGACCGGCGCAGGTAGGCGTTCTGCTCCGAGGCGGGCAGGTGGGCGAGGAGGGCTTTGCCGGTGGAGGTGGCGTGCGCCGGCCAGCGCGTGCCGAGTGACGGTGTGCCGCCCACCAGTTGCGGGCTGATAACTTCGTCCACAATCAGCACTTCTCGCCCGACGAGGACTTCCAGCGTGGCAGTCTCGCGCGTCGTCTGGGCCAGCGCTTCCAGTTCGGCGCGGCAGGCCCCACGCAGGTTGCTGGCGCGCAGGGCGCGGGCGCCCAGAGCAATGGCCTCCGG
>JAVQXV010000200.1:0-5566 GCA_033577755.1 Anaerolineales bacterium | reverse complement strand
CGCGCAGCGACGACGGCAACCCGGTCGCCGGTGGCGCCGGCGGCCACCGCCACCTGCCGCGCGTGCAGGCTCATGTGCCCGCGCTGAATCCCCTCGGTCGCCAGCGCTCGCAATGCGCCCAGGTTTTGCGCCAGGCCCACGCTGACAATAATCTCCGCCAGCTCGCGCGCGGACCCCACGCCTAGCACTTTGAGCGCCGCCTGCGCCGTCGGGTGAGCGCGCGTCGCGCCGCCCACAATGCCCACCGCCAGCGGCAGTTCCAGCGTCCCGATGAGGTTGCCCTCTTCGTCCACTTCCCATGTGCTCAGCGAGGTATAGCGCCCGCTGCGCGCGGCGTAGGCGTGTGCGCCCGCCTCGATCGCCCGCCAGTCGTTGCCCGTCGCAATCACCACCGGGTCAATGCCGTTCATGATGCCCTTGTTGTGTGTGGCGGCACGGTAGGGGTCGGCGGCGGCAAAGGCATAGGCCTCAACGATGCCGTCGCGCACGCGCTCGCCGGAGTAGGACTCGAACGCCAGCGCGCCGGCCGGGATGACGCAGCGTGCACGGGCCAGCCGCCGGTCGCTCAGGTTGCTGAGGATGCGCAGGTGCACGCGCCCGCCGGTCAGCGCCTCGACCTCCGGCGCGAGCGCCTCGCACACCGTGTTGATCAGGTTCGCGCCCATCGCGTCGCGCGTGTCGTAGATGATGTGCAGCACGAGAAACGGGCCGATGGGCGACTCGTGTATCTCGCGCACCTCCAGGTCGCGCGCGCCGCCGCCCCGCCGCACCATCGAAGGATGCACGGCGTTCGCCAAATCGAGCAGGCGCTGCTTGTGCGCGGCTAATGCCTCCTGCGCCTCTCTCCGATCTCTAATCTCCAGGATTTGCAATTGCCCGATCATCTCTGGCTCGGTGGTGCAGGCCGTGAAGCCGCCGCCGGCGCGCGCCAGCTTCGCCATGAAGGAGGCGCTGGCAACCACCGACGGCTCTTCAACGGCCATCGGCACCAGCACCTCACGCCCGTTGACGACGAAGTTGGCGGCGATGCCGAGCGGCAGCGCATACACGCCGACGACGTTCTCGATCAGGTGATCGGCCTGCTGGGGCGTCAGGCCGCCGGAGCCGTCGAGCGCGGCCTGCTCGGCGGGCGTGAGCGCTGCCCAGGCGGCAATCATCTGCGCGCGCTCGGCGAGAGTCTTCTGATAAAAGCCGGGGAGGCGGGAGGTGCGCATCGGTTCCAATCTTTAATCTTCAGTCTTCAATCTTCAGTCATCAGTCATGGCTGATGACTAAAGACTGCTCACTTCAAATCCCCCTCCAGCGCATTCACGAAGTCGGCCAGCGTGCCACGCCCGTCCACCCGCACCCGCGCCCAGGCAAAGCGGTCGGCGTAGCGGTGCTGACGGCCGCCGCGTGTCGTCACCGCGCCCCACAGGTGCAGCTCCTGCGCCAGTTGCAGGGTCAACTCGTCGAACTTGCCGGAGGGATAACAAAAGAAGCGCGGGCGCGCGCCGATGTGGGCCTCGATGCTCTCAATCGAGCCGAGCATCTCGTAAATTTGCTTATCGCGGTCTGCGCCCGCCAGCGGCGTATGGGTTTTGCCGTGCGGCTCGATGCGCCAGCCGCGCGCCGCCAATTCTCTCAACTGCGGCCAGGTCAGATACTGCGGCAGCTCGCGGTCGGCAAACTCGGTGATGACGAACACGGTGCCGGTGAAGGCGTGCCGCTGCATCGCGGGCACTGCGTAGTCCAGCAGGCTACGGTAGCCGTCGTCGAAGGTCAGCACCACGGCTTTCTCCGGCAGGGGCCGGCCTAATGCCAGTGCTTCCGCCAGCTCGTACAGGCTCACGGTGACGTAGCCGTTGTCTGCCAGATACTGCATCTGCGCCGTGAAATCCTCCGGCGTCACCGTCAGCCCGCGCCGCAGGTCGCCGGCTTCAGCAGGCAGTGGCTCGACGTAGTGGTACATCAGGATGGGGAGACGCACGCGCCGGTTTTGCGCCTCGGCATCCGGCGTCGGCTGAGGCGGGGCGAGAGTTGGCGTGGGCGTTGGTGAAGGGGACGGCGTAGGGGTTGGCGTCGCAGTAGATGTATGTGTTGGCGTGAATGTGATTGTGGAGGCACGGGTCGCGTTGAGGGTAGGCGTGACCGACACGGCAGGGGCATCGGCGGCGGTGTGCGTTCCGGCAGCCGCCGGCGCGCAGGCCGTCATCAGATTGCCGGCGAGGCAAATCGCGGCCAAACATGCAAAGCGCAACGTGCGCATGGCGTCCGGCATGATAGCATAGCGGCATGTCCTCCGCGCCGCCCGTCCCGCGTTGGCTTTGGCGCGCCGTCACGTGGGGGTTGGTTGCCACTCTTTTCGGGGTCGCTGCGCTGGCAACGGCGCTCTTCTTCGGCCTGGCCGATCCGCCACGCGCCGGACCGTTGCTCTGGCAGGAAGACTTCAGGGCCGGCCTCGGCCGCTGGCGATTCGTGACGACCGGCGACGCGACTCTGGCCGCACGGGATGGCGCGCTCACGGCAACGTTCACCGCCCCCGACCAGTTGGCCTTCGCCGTGACCGAAGCGCCAACCGGCGACTTCACGCTGGAAGTTGCTGCGGCGCAGACGAGCGGAGAGAGCGGCAGTGTGCGCTACGGCCTGGTCTTCGATTGGCAGGATGAAGCGAATTACAGCGCCGTGCTGGTCAACGGCAACGGCTACGTGGAGGTCTATCGGCAAATGGGTGCAGTGCGCGAGGACTGGTTCCCCTTCGCGCAATGGCCGCACCTGCTGTACGGCGCGGAAGCTAATCGGGTGCGCGTGGATGTGCGCGGTGCGTCCCTCAGCGTGCGTATCAACGACGAGCTGTTGTTGGAGCGGGAGGCGGCCGGGCGTTCGGCCTCGAGGCTGGGTGTGCTGGCGCGAAGCATTGGGCCGGGTCGCGCCGTGTTCAGCTGGGTGAAGGTGTGGGCGGCGTTAAACAGATAGACCCCGGCAATGCTCCGGGGTCTAGGCTCTCGATGAGGGAGAGAGAGGGAGAGACGCTCAGCGCTTGAGGAACTGGGTATCTAGGAAATAATCCAGCCAGATGAAGGCGATGCCGCTCAGCGAGAGCACCAACAGCAGCACATTGCTGTAGGCGAACTTCTCCGGCGTGGTGTTGAAGCCGATGTGAGTGATGTTTAGGCCGGGAATGACGAACGGCAGAGGGATGTTGCCGTAGATGATGAGCGCCGTCAGGGCGATGCCGATCACCAGCGCGCCAATCAGGACGATGAGACGCTTCACTCTCATTTAGAAATCTCCGACGTGATAATCAGGGCTAGACTGCACGCATTCTATTCGATTCGCGAGGGAGCGTCAAAGCCTGCTGCGCCGACCTTCAAAAAGTTTCGCTTATGAGCAGACGCGCGCCGGGTTATGGATGCAGCGGCGCTGAACGCTTCTCACGCCAAACCGCAAAGACACGACGAGATACCCTCGCGACTTGTTGCCTTAGCGCCGGGCTTCCGCCAAACGCGGGAGAGCGGGCGGCGGTCACGGCGCGACGCCCAGCCGGGTGAGCGCGCCTCTGGCTTCGGCGTCGGCGGGATTCCACATCAGCGCCTGGCGGTAGTCCTCGATGGCCCGGTCGCGCTGGCCGAAGGCCTCCAGCGCCAGGCCGCGCCAGTAGAAGGCTTCCTCCAGGCCGGGCTTGGGCGAGCTTTCTATCGCGAAGGTCGCCAGATCATATACGTCTTGATACCGCCCACTGTAGTAGTAGGCGCGGTACGGGCCGAACTGATACCAGAGCATACGGCGCGGCAGGCCGATCAGGCGGGCTTCGTCGTAGGCGCGGGCTGCGCCGGCGTAATCGCGCAGCCAGTGCAGGTTGGTGCCGATGTTGAACCAGGCGAAGGCCTGGTCTTGCCCGCTCAGCGTGTACACTTCATCCTGCGCGCGCTTGAGGGCATCGCGGTAATTCTGCTCCAGGTCAATCACTGCCGGGCCGAGCAACGCCTCCACCGCCGCGTCGTGCTCGGGTGTGTTGGGGTAGATGACCATGTACAGGTAGTTGAAGGCGCGCCAGTTCGTCAGCGTTTCCTCGTAGGACAACGCCAGGTTCGGGCCGCGGAAGGTGTCCTCCATATAAAACTCGCGGCGCGCGTCGTCGTAGCCCTTGAACACGGAGTAGTGGCCGAACCAGCCGCTGCAGCGCTCCTCGCCGGGCAGGCACTGGAAGCCCTTCTCCACCAGCACGGGGTAGCCGGCGGCGATGAAGCGCTTGAGCGTTTCCACGTCACCGTTGACGCGAATGTAGCCCTCGAAGCCGAGGGTGGTGATGTAGTTGTACATCTCGATGGGCGAGACGTTCTTGTCGTCCTGATTTGGCTTGAGGACTCTGGCGGTGTCTGCCTGAGTGCCCTGCCAGCCCCAATAGCTGAGGTTGACGGCCAGCGAGGCCGGGCCGCAGTTGTTGAACTTCTGGTACTCATGGCGGAAGCCCGTCAACATCACGCGCGGCGGTAACGGCGTGGGCGAGGGCGTCGGCGTGGCCGTCGGTTCGGGCGTGGCGGTAGGGCCGGGCAGGGTCGCGGTGGCCGTAGCGACGGCTTCGGATGTGGGCGTCGGAGGCAGCGTCGCAGTGACCGGTTGTTTGGCCAGCGTTGTGAAGACGATGACCGGGGTCGGCACCGTGTCGGCAGGCTGATAGAGCGCATCCCACACCTGCGCGCGCCATTCTTCCACGCGAAAGTGGACGCGCTCGTCAGTTTCGTAGGCGTACCAGGCGCTCAGCGTGCCGCATAGTCCGAATACGCTGAACACGATGACCACCAGCGGCCAGCGCGAGCGGCGACGGGCGCGGCGGAAGCTCATCAACTGTGGCCTGTTAGCCGGCAAGGAACCGCTCCCAGATTTCGGCGCGACGCTGCAACGTCTCTGCGTCGAAGGTTTGCAGACGTTCCAGTCGGCTCATCACCTCGGCAGGTGGATACAGGCTGGGGTCGTTGCGTATCGCCGGGTCGAGCAGCGGCAGGGCCGGCTCGACGACGGTCGCGTAGCCGTGGTAGTTGCTTTCCAGCACGGCGATCTCCGGCTGCAGAACGTAGTTGATGAAGGTGTGGGCGTTGCGCGGATGCAGGGCCGTCTTCGGGATGCACCAGTTGTCTTCCCACAACAGCGCGCCCTCGCGCGGGACAACGTAGTTCACCGGCGTCTCATACTCATGGCGGATGACAAAAGCATCGCCGTTCCAGCCCAGGCCCAGCACCACCCGCCCGTCCCGAAACATCGGGAAGTATTCGCTGCTGATGCCGACGTGCGGGCGCAGCTCCAGCATCTTGCGTTCGGCCTCGGCCAGACGGGCCGGGTCGGTCTCGTTGAGCGAGTAGCCGAGCAGTTTGAGGGCCGCGCCGATCACCTCATCCCGCGCTTCCACCACCACCACGCGGCCCGAGTGCCGCTTCGCCAGCGCCCAGAAGTCGGCCCAGGAAGTGGGCGGATCGGTCACCACGTCGGGCCGGTAGATGATGCCGGTGGTTCCCCAGTTCTTGGTGACGCTGTACTCGCCGAGCGGATCGTGCGCCCGCCCGGAGCGAAAGGCGGCCTGCACGTTGCG
>JAVQXV010000199.1:0-5575 GCA_033577755.1 Anaerolineales bacterium | reverse complement strand
AATGGTGGTGGCGGCCCATCAAGAGCGGCGAGTTCAAGGAATACTACCGGCGCCAGTACGCCGAGCGGCTGGCAACGGCGACGCCGCTCTAGAAAAAGACAAGCGACGCACCCGGTCAGGTGCGTCGCTCGCTTTCAACGCCGTACACTCAGCGAACCACCAGCACGATGGCGTTGCTCAGATACTCCCACCGACCGGGGTTGTTCTCACAATCCGTCCGGCTGCCAAGCCAGCAAATCCCCAGCCGCACCTGATAGACGCCGCTGGTCGGGATGCGCAGGCCGTCGTCCCACTCAATCACGTTGTTATCGCCGCCGGCGGATGTGCCGGGAAAATCAAAGTCGCCCCACGAGGCTTGCGTGCATTGGCCGCCCGGCTTATCCACACACCAGATAGCCCCTAAACCGCCTACCCGTATCGTGTTGGGATTGGTATTGGTGACCTTGAAGTCGAAGCGTACTTCCTCGCCGCGCTGAACGCAGTTGCTCTGCCCGCTCGACCAGCCGAAGTAGTTGCCCTGCACACCCCGTGAACTGAAGAACTGGGTTGCTGCTGTTGGGCCGCCCTGGCACGGCACCGGCGTCGGCGCAATCGTCGGCGTAGGTGTGATGGTTGGTGTAGGCGTGGGCTGCTTGATTACCAGCGGCAGGTAAATCAGATAGGTCTGCAACTGCCAGGCGACGAGAGCGAGTGCCGCCAGGCCGAGAGAAAGCCCAACGAGAAGTCGTGAACGCATAGAACCTCCATATTGCAGCGAGAATGGCGCGGCCAAAATGACGGCGCCTGGGTCTGCGCCGACGCCATTCTAGCGCGCTTTGCCCGGCCGTGCTTCCGGTAGCCTGCGCCGTCGTGTACACGCAAAACCTGTCCGCCGCACCCTGACCCTTCGGCTTCGCTCATAGAGCGCGCTCAGGGGAGCGGCGGGCGTCCGGCGATTACCGCTTCGGCTTCGCTCAGCGTTCGCTCAGGATGCCCGCCGCGCAGGACATCCTGAGCGTGGCTTCGCTCGGCGAAGCCCGCCGAAGGACGAAGGGGCGGCACGTCCCCTGACAACCTTTGCGTGCACACGCGCCGTCCGTTTGCGACACCGGGCGGTAAAATAGTGGTGTGACCGGCGAAGCGAAGGCACTCTCCAATCGGCAGGCACTTGCCGGGAAATGGTACAACCACGCTGCACACGAGCCGGTTCGGCGCGTGCTGCGCTGGCTCATCACCCACATCGGCTGGCGCTTCCTGGCCCGCGTGGACCGCGCGCGCATCAGCGGTTTGGAACATTTGCCCGCCAGCGGGCCGGGCATCCTGATGATCAATCACATCGCCTTCCTCGACCCGGTGCTGGTGCTGGGCAATCTGCCGCGCAACCTCACGCCGCTGGCCAAGGCCGAGGTTTACAACTATCCGGTGTGGGGAATTTTTGCGCGGCTGTGGGGCGTGATCCCGGTGCGGCGCGCGGAGCTGGACCGGCGCGCGGTGGAGCGGGCGCTGGCAGTGCTAGCCGCCGGCGAGCTGCTGCTCATCGCGCCGGAGGCGCATCGCCAGCCGAGCCTGGGTCAGGGCAAGGAGGGCATCGCCTATCTCGGCTACAAGAGCGGTGCGCCCATCTTCCCGGTGGCCGTGGCCGATACGCACGGCTATCCGACTCTGCTTGGGCCGTGGAACGCGCACCGGCCCGGCGCCTGGTTCCGCATTGGCCGGCCCTTTCGCTACAAGCCGGTGACGGGCCGCCTGCCGCGCGAGCGTCTGCGCCTGATGACGGACGAGGCCATGTACGTGCTGGCCGCCATGCTGCCCGAACATCGGCGCGGCTACTACGCCGACCTGAGCCGGGCGACCACCGAGACCATCGAGTTCATCTGAACCCGTTCTCTTTATCTTTATCTGTCGGTTTATGAGCCGGCATCGAATTGCGCGAATTTTGCGAAAACGTCACCGCTCGGCCTTTCTGATTTATCCGCAGGATCTACTGAAAAAAAAGCTCACCTGAACCGCCAAGACGAGTCATCCGCAGATTACGCAGATTTTCGCAGACATACCCCTTCGTGCTCATTTGTGCTCACCCACACCCATTCGTGTCAATTCGTCATCATTCGTGTTCATTCGTGTTCACCCTCATTCGTGCCCATCCGTATTGACCTGTGTTCACCCACACCCATTCGTGTCAATTCGTCATCATTCGTGTTCATTCGTGTTCACCCTCATTCGTGCCCATCCGTATTGACCTGTGTTCACCCACACCCATTCGTGTCAATTCGTCATCATTCGTGTTCATTCGTGTTCACCCTCATTCGTCACAATTCGTGTCTATTCGTGTTCTTCGTAGCCGGCCATGACTGACCTAGTTTTCCGGGAAGCCGAACCCAAAATCTATGCCGGTGTCATCCGGTCGGTCGAACCCGGATCGCTGGCCGCCGAGCTGGGCCTGCAACCCGGTGATGAAGTGCTGGCCGTCAACGGCCATCCGGTCGAGGATGTGATTGATGTCCAGTTCTATGCCGCCGAGGATGAAGTCGAAATCGTTTACCGGCGGAACGGCAATCCGCAATCCGCAATCAGCAATCGTAAATCCGGTCAGCCCCTCGGCCTCGAGTTCGTCCACCCCACCTTCGACATTGACATCCGCCGCTGCAACAACCTGTGCCCGTTCTGCTTCGTGCTTCAGACCGCGCCCCGGATGCGGCGGACGCTCTACATCAAGGACGACGACTACCGCTATTCGTTCTTGTACGGTCACTTCGTCACCCTGACCAACCTGAGCGAGCGCGACTGGCGGCGCATCGAGGAGCAGCATCTCTCGCCGCTGTACGTCTCCGTCCACAGCACCGATCTGGAGAACCGCCGCGCCTGCCTGGGCAACAAGAACGCGCCGGACATCCTGGCGCAGCTGCGCTGGCTGGCCGAGCGCGGCATTGAGACGCATACGCAGATCGTCGTCACGCCCGGGCTGAACGACGGGCCGTGGCTGGAGAAGAGCGTGCACGACCTCGCCGCGCTTTACCCCTCGGTGCGCAGCGTGAGCGTGGTGCCGGTCGGGCTGACGAAGCATCATCGGTACGGCCATCGCCCGCACACCGTGGCCGAGGCGCGCGCCGTGCTGGAGGCGGTGCACCGCTGGCAGGCGGAGTTCCTGCCGCGCTTCGGTGTGCGCTTCGTCTATCCCACCGACGAATGGTTCCTGCTCACCGGGACGCGCATCCCGCCGAAGAAGTACTACGACGGTCTGTCGCTTCAGGAAAACGGCCTGGGCATGGTGCGCGATTTTCTGGACGAGTGGCAACGCTCGAAAAGAGAGATTAGAGTTCGGAGATTGAAGCGCCAATCTCCAATCTCCAATCTTCATTCCCGCCGCGCCACCCTCGTCACCGCCACCCTCTTCGCGCCTACGCTGGCGAAGGCCGCTGCCGAGTTCGACGCGCTGGCCGGCACGCGCCTCGACGTGGTCCCCGTGCTCAACGAGCGGCTGGGGCACACCATCACCGTAGCCGGGCTGCTGATGGGCGCGGATGTGATCGCGCAATTGAACGGGCGGGCGCTGGGGGAGTTCGTCGTGCTGCCGCGCGTGATGTTCGACCACCCGGACGGCATCAGCCTGGATGACGTCGGCCCGCTACAAATTGCAAGGGCGCTGGGGCGGCCGGTCTATCTGGCCGACGCGCTGGGCGACGTGCTCGCTGCCTTCGCCGGGCGTAACGCGCTGGCCTTCGACCCGGCCGGGTCGGCGCGCGCGCCGCAGCCGATGAAGGCGGGCGGCTGGGCGGTGGAGAAATATCTGTAGCCTGCCGTTGGGGAGGACTTGTATAATGTCATTGCCGGCTTGTGGCAAATGTAAGGCGACAGCGGCACTGCTCCTGACTAAACTCAGGACAACCCCAAGGCTTTCGTAACCATCGTTACAAAACGGAGAAAGACACTATGGCCACGCGAGCAACTACTGCAAACTCTAAGACCTTATCTTTATCCCTCCCGCTGGAGGCCTGTGACAAGATGCTCGGTCGCGTCTTCACTGAGATCGGGGCGACCCGCGTTCACCGCACGCGCAGCTCCGGCCAGGTGAGCTACACCGGCCGCCTCTCGGTCGAGGGCCAAGACATTGAAGTGACTGCGACGGAGTCATCACCGGGTCAGTGCCAGCTACACTTTTCCAGCCGAGTAGCAAGCGGCTTGCTCGATGTGCCCGCCGAGGGCGGCGCGAAGGCGTTGGACGTCCTCGAACGGGCATTGAAACGTCAGGCCGGCTCGGCGCTGCTAAAGGCCTGAGTGTGTCGTTCCGGCGGCTGGTTCCACCGTCCCATTTCCCATCATGTGCCGGGCGCGTTATAAGAAAAAGGAGGCTAACGTGTCCGGCACTTCATCTTTCTCAAAGGAGGTCAACTATCGGGTAACACTAACGTCTCGGGGAAGATAAGCGCTTGGCCCGTTATGCCATGCAGCAAGCTGCAACGTAACGCGGAGACGAGGTGGCGGTTCCTGCCGCAGGGCAGTGCTAATTTAGTCTTGTGGTCGGCTAGGCCGGTAGTCGGGTAGTCTGGTGGTCGGATGGTCAACGAAGCAGCCAAGCGACTACTCGACTACTTGACCACTTGACTACAAGACTAAAGAAAAGCGAGGGTTCAGCGGAAGCCGCCGGGGTTGGCCACGACCCCAATCTTCCCCCATCGGGCGCCTCAGCCCACAACAAGCTTGAGCGATAAGCCCGCCGGCGACGACGGGATAAGGCTCGGGCAGTGGCAAACGGCAGATGGCAAATCGCCAGCGGCGTACGGCAGGCTGCGCCATAACCGGCGCTGCCGGCCGTCATTGACCATCTGCAACTGCGCAACTCAATTTCGAACAGGAGAGACAACACCATGTGCGGCATTGTCGGCTATATCGGCACGCGTGAGGCGGCGCCCATCATCCTCGAGGGCCTGCGACGCCTAGAATATCGCGGTTACGACTCTTCCGGCATCGCAGTGATGGACGGCAGCTCGATTCAGGTGCGGCGGGAGGTGGGCAAGCTGAGCGGCCTGGCCGCGCTGCTGCAGGCGGAGCCGGTGACCGGCTGCATCGGCGTCGGGCACACGCGCTGGGCAACGCACGGCGCGCCCTCGCGCCGCAACGCCCATCCCCACTTCGGCAGCACCGGTGAGGTCGTCGTCGTCCACAACGGCATCGTCGAGAACTTCCTCGAAATCAAGCGCGAGTTCGAGGCCGAGGGCGTGCGGTTCAACTCGGACACCGATACGGAAGTCATCGTCCATCTGGTCGAGCGGTATCTGGCGCTCGGGCATTCGCTGGAGGAAGCGGCGCGGCGGGCGTTCCGGCACCTCAAGGGCGCGCACGCCATCGTTGTCATGTCCACCCACGAGCGCGATAAGCTGGTCTGTACGCGCATCGGCAACGCCGGCGGCGTCACGCTCGGCATCGGGCAGGGGGAGATGTTCATCGCCAGCGACATGCCGGCTATCCTCGAGCACACGCGCCGCATGGTCTTCCTCGAAAGCCGGCAGATGGCGGTGGTCACGCGCGACGGCTATACCGTCACCACGCTCGAAGGCAAAGCGGTAAAGCCCGAAATTCACACCATCCCCTTCGACGC
>JAVQXV010000198.1:0-5627 GCA_033577755.1 Anaerolineales bacterium | reverse complement strand
AAGTAGGAAGTAGGAAGTAGTCTCCCTTCTTCCTTCTTCCTTTGTCCTTGATCCAAATGCCCGATTACCTCCTCGGAATTGACCAGGGCACCAGCGGCAGCCGCGCGCTCATCCTCGACCGCGAGGGCAGCGTGCGCGGCTACGGCTATCGCCCGCTCCCCCGCCTCTATCCCCGGCCCGATTGGGTAGAGCAAGACCCGGATACGGTGGCCGGCGGCGTGCGCGACGCCATCGCCGAAGCGCTCCGGCAGGCGAACATCACCGCGCGCGACTTAGCTGCCTGCGGCCTGGCTTCCCAGCGCGACACCGACTTCGTCTGGGATGCGCGCACGGGCCGCCCGCTCGCTAACGCGATTACGTGGCAAGACCTGCGCACCCAGCCGCTCGAAGAAGACCTCCGGCGCTGGCCCCACGCGCACGAAGCCCGCACCCGCCTCGGCTACTGGCCCGGCCCGTACAGCGCCGCGCTGCATCTCAAGTGGCGGCTGGCGCATCAACCTGAAGTCGCGCAGGCCGCGCGCGATGGTCGCCTGCGCGTGGGCCTGAGCGCCCTCTGGCTCATCAACGCCTTGGGCCGGCCCAACGGTCACCTCACCGATGTCTCGCTGGCGCAGTCCATGTGCCTGTACGACTTCCGCGCGCGCACCTACTGGGAGGAGTGGCTAGATTATCTCGGCGTGCCGTGCGACGCGCTGCCCGAAGTACGGCCGACCGTCAGTGACTTCGGCCTGCTGCACGACATCCCCGTGCGCGCCCTCATCGGCGACCAGCAGGGCGCGCTCTTCGGCTACGACTGCCGCAAGCCCGGCGAGGCCGAGTGCACTCACGGCACGGCCAGCTACGTCAACGTCAACCTGGGCGAGGCCGCGCCCGCGCTCGACTCCATCAAGGTCTATCTCGCCTGGCTGCTCGATGGCCGGCCGACGCACTGCCTGGAAGCGGATACCACCGTGACCGGCGCGGCGGTGCGCTGGCTGCGCGAGAGCGCGCGGCTGATTGACCGCGACGACGAGCTGGGCGCGCTGGCGGCCTCCGTGCCGGATGCGGGCGGCGTGGTCTTCGTCCCGGCCTTCACCGGGCTGAACGTGCCGTACAACTTCCGCGACGCGCGCGGCACACTGCTCGGCTTGACGCTCGGCCACACGCGCGCGCACATCGCCCGCGCCTTCCTGAATAGCATCGGCTTCCAGCTGCGCGCCATCCTCGAAGAGATGGAGGCCAAGGCCGGCGTGCGCGTCACGCAGTTGAAGGTCGGCGGCGGCCTCTCGGCGGACGACACTGCCTGCCAGCTTCAGGCTGACTGGCTCGGCCTCCCCATCATTCGCCCGGCCTTTGCGCAGACGACGGCGCGCGCTGCCGCGCTATTGGCCGGCCTGGGCGCGGGCTTCTGGAAAGACCCGGACGAACTGCCGCCCTTGCCCGGCGAACACACCGTCTTCGAGCCTCGCCTCTCCGCCGAGCAACGTGATGAAGGTTATCACGCCTGGAAGCGAGCGATTGCAACGGTGCGGGCGTGGGCGGAGGTGTAGTGCGTATTGCGTGTTGTGTATTACGTAATCACGTATTCCGTATTGCGTGTAGCGTATAGCGTGTTGCGGAGTCGGTTTTACGCTCGATAGCCATACCCTCTGCGCTACGAACTACGAAATACGTAATACGCAATACGAAACATGAAACACGTTTCACCCTATCCTCATGCGTTTTGGAGTCTGCTATTACCCCGAACACTGGCCTGAAGCGCGCTGGGAAGAAGATGTGCGCTGGCTCAAAGAGCTGGGCATCACCATCGTGCGCCTAGCCGAGTTCGCCTGGAGCCGGCTGGAGCCGGAGGAGGGCCGCTTCGACTTCGGCTGGCTCGACCGGGCGGTGGAGTTGTTCGCGCGTCACGGCTTCCAGATCGTGCTCGGCACGCCGACCGCCGCGCCGCCGGTCTGGCTCTCGACGCGATATCCGAGCACGCTGCCGGTGGATGATCAGGGCCGCCGCCGCAGCTATGGCGGTCGCCGCCACTACTGCCCGAACAACCCCGCCTACCGCGAACACACCCGGCGCATCGTCACGGCGCTGGCCGAACGGTATGGCCGGTCGTCGCACGTCATCGGCTGGCAGATTGATAACGAGTTCGGCGGGGGCAACACCGCGCGCTGCTACTGCTCGAACTGCGCTGCCGCCTTCCGCAGATGGCTGGAGAAGCGCTACGGCAAACTCTCCGCCCTCAACGAAGCCTGGGGCACGGTCTTCTGGTCGTCGGAGTTTGACGACTGGAGCCAGATCGGCCCGCCCATCCTCAACCTCGCCAGGCCCAATCCCGCCCACGTCCTCGACTACTACCGCTTCTCCTCCGACTCGGTCGTGGACTACCAGCAGTTTCAAATCTCCATTCTCAAATCTCTCATCTCCTCCGGCCAATTCATCACCCACAACTTCATGGGCCTGTACCCCGACCTGAATTACTTCGACCTGGCGCAGCCGCTGGACTTCGTCACCTGGGACTCGTACCCGACCGGCAACGCCTACCGCTGGCGCGAGATGCTGTACGGCGACGAGAAGCCGGCAACCTTCGCCTTCGATGTGGGCGACCCGTACATCACCGCCTTCGCCCACGACCTGACGCGCGGCCTGAAGCCCGGTAAGCCGTTCTGGATCATGGAGCAGCAGCCCGGCCACATCAACTGGGGCGCGGTCAACACGCTGGTGCGGCCCGGCACGGTGCGGCTGTGGGTCTGGCATGCGGTGATGAGCGGCGCGGACGCGGTGGTGTACTTCCGCGAGCGCTCAGCGTGGTACGCGCAGGAGAAGTATCACGCCGGCCTGCAACGCCATGACGGCTCGCCGGACGTGGGCTACTTTGACCAACAGCGATTGTGGGCCGAGTGGAAGATGCTGGAGCAGTTGACGGCGCACCCAACGCGGGCCGAGGTCGCTCTGCTGTGGAGCTACGACGACCTGTGGGCGCTGCAGATCGAGCCGCACACGCGCGACTTCACCTACCTGCGTCACCTGTTCGTCTATTACCGTGCCCTGCAGCGCCTCGGCATCCCGGTGGACATCGTCGCGCCTCATTCTCCAATCACCGATTACAAATTGCTTCTGGCGCCCTCCGCTCATCTCGCCGACTCATCGCTCGCGCAAAAGCTGACCGACTACGTGCGCAACGGCGGCAACCTGCTGCTGGGTGTGCGCTCCGGCTTCAAGACCCCGGCCAACAGCGTGACCGCCGAGCCATTGCCCGGCGTGCTGCGCGACCTCGCCGGCGCAACGGTGACGGCTTGGGGCGCGCTGCCCGCCGGCATTGGCTTTGAGTTGGAAAGTGACATTGCCGGCCTTTCCGGCCAGGCCGCCCTGTGGGTTGAGTCGCTCGCCCCAATCTCCGATCTCCAATCTCTGGCCATGTACCGCTCCGGCCCCTACGCCGGCCGCGCCGCCCTCACCGAACATCGCCTCGCCCCTCGCCCTGTGGGAGAAGGGACGGGGGTAGGGGGCTGCGTCTGGTACTGCGGCTGGTTCCCCACGCTTGCGCAGGCCGTTGCGCTGCTGCGCCACTTTGCCGCCGCGCTCGCGCTGACCCGCCTGGCCGATGACTTGCCGACCGGCCTGCTCGCCGCCCGGCGCGGGCCGCACACCGTGCTGCTCAACTTCACCGATGAGCCGCTCACTGCGCGCGTGCAGGGCCGGGAAGTGACCGTGGCGGGACGGGAGGTGGTGATAGTGTGAGATGGCGATTGGCGGTCTATGGTCGCGGTTTGGAAAACGCGCCGTATGGTGTGCACGCAAAACATGTCAGCCGCACCCTGAGCGGACGCTGAGCGAAGCGAAGCGGTAGTCGAAGAGGCGGCACGTTCCCTGACAACCTTTGCGTGCACACCGTCTATGGTCACGGTTTGGAAAAAATGCCTTGTTGCGTTACACTGGCGAGCAAACGTTTCTCGTGGAGGGCGAATGAGCCATGAGTGATGAGTCCAAGCCGCACAACCCGGCGGTACACGCAAAGCGCAATGACACGCCCGCCGCGCCGCCGCGCCCGCCCGCGCACTTCGCCGGGCGCAAGGACGAACTCGACAAATTGATCCAGGCTCTGGTCGCCGGCGAGTCGGTTGCGGTGACGGCGTTGCAAGGGATGGGCGGCATCGGCAAGACGGCGCTGGCGCAGAAGGTGGCGGAGAGGCTCAGTCCGCATTTCCCCGGCGGCGTGCTGTGGTGGACGCTTGGGCCGAGCGCCGACGTGTACACCGCGCTAGACGTGTGGGCGCGGCACGCCGAACCGCGCTCCGACCTCTCGCGGCTGCCCGACGCCGAGGCGCGCGCCAACGCGGTGCGGGCGATGCTGGGCAGGCTGGGCCGGCTGTGCGCCATCCTCGACGATGTGTGGGACGAGGCCGCCGCCCGCGTGCTACTCGGCGCGATTCCTCCCGGCTGCCCCGTCCTGCTCACCACCCGCAACGCCGACCTCGCCGAGAATCTGCGCTGCCGCGTGGAGCGGCTGGGCGTATTGAGCGCGGATGAGTCCGTGCAGTTGCTGGCGAACCTGCTCGGCCCGCTCGGCGCGCACGAACCCGCCGCCCGCGAAATCGCCACATTGACCGACGGCCTGCCGCTCGCGCTCGAAATCATCGCCGGCCTGGCCGATTCCCCCGCCGACCTGCCCGTGCTGGCCCAGAAGCTCAAACAGCAGAAGCCGCTCGACATACTCAAACTGGGCAGCGACGCCGGCCGCGAGCACAGCGTGGAGGCCTGCTTCGCGCTGAGCTATGATGCCCTTGACGTCGAGACTCAGCGCTGCTTCCGCGCCCTCGGCGTCTTCGCCCCGGCAGCGTTTGACGAAGCGGCGGTGCTGGCGGTGTGGGGGGACTCTCCCTCATCCCCCCGGCCCCCTTCTCCCAACTTGGGCGAAGGGGGAGCGCGGCCCTCAATCCCGGATGAGCGCGCCATAGGGGAGGGGAGTGCCCACCCCCCTCTCCCTGTGGGAGAGGGGCCGGGGGTGAGGGAGAACCCCCAATCCTTCCTCAAAACCCTCACCCGCCGTGCGCTGCTCACCAAGACCGGCGACGGCGCGTACACCCAGCACACCCTGCTGCGCACCTACGCCCTGGCCTTGCTGGAGCGCGCCGGTGAGCACACCGAATACGCCGCCCGCCACGCCGAACACTATCGCCGCTTTGCCGAAGAGAAGCACTGGCGCGAAGTGGAGGGGGCCTTTGAGCAGATTAAGTGGGGCTGGCGCTGGGTGCAGCAACATGCCCGCGACCGGCTGGTAGATTACGCCCTTGCTGTTGATGGTTTTTTGAGAACACGGGGGCGCAACACGGAGCTGTTGGAGTGGTTGAACACTGCATTGGCGCAGGCCCGCGAGGCGAAAAGGCGCAAAGACGAGGGCGCGCTGCTGAACAACATCGGCGCGGTGTACGATGCGCTGGGGCAGAAAGGAAAGGCACTGGTGTACTACGAGCAGGCACTGGACATCCGACGTGAAGTGGGCGATCGAAGTGGGGAGGGGACGACGCTGAACAACATCGGTGCGGTGTACGATGCGCTGGGGCAGAAAGGAAAGGCACTGGTGTACTACGAGCAGGCGCTGGAGATTCATTGGGAAGTGGGCAATCGTCCGATGGAAGGGACGACGCTGAACA
>JAVQXV010000197.1:0-5634 GCA_033577755.1 Anaerolineales bacterium | reverse complement strand
ATCCGCTGGAGAGGGCGGGGGTGATTTCGAGGGAGTGAAGATTGAAGATTGAAGACTGAAGACTGAAGTCTATAGCGTGACACTCAACTCCATCTCCGATCTCCAATCTCTCATTGCCCGCTCGGAGCGCATCCTGCCGCGCGGTCGTGGCACCAAACCCGCGCTCTCCACTGCGCCCGAAGGCGTGACTCCTGTGGAGATGTCCGGCCTCAGCGGCGTAGTGGAGTACGACCCCGGCGAGTTTACCTTCACCGCGCTGGCCGGCACGCCGCTGGCCGATGTCCAGACGCTGCTGGCCGAACATGGCCAGTATCTGCCGTTCGATCCGCCGTTGGTGCAGCGCGGCGCGACTCTGGGCGGCACGGTAGCCGCCGGCCTGAGCGGGCCGGGGCGCTATCGCTATGGCGGCGTGCGCGATTTCATCCTCGGTGTGAAGTGGATCAACGGCAAAGGTGAGCTGGTGCGCGGCGGCGGCAAGGTCGTCAAGAACGCTGCCGGCTTCGACTTCCCCAAGCTCTTCGTCGGCAGTTTGGGGCAGCTGGGCGTTCTGGTCGAGCTTACGTTCAAAGTCTTTCCGAAGCCGCAGGCCTTTGCCACGCTGCGGCGCGAGTTTCCCCGTCTGAGTGAAGCGCTTGATGCCGTGTACAAACTCTACGGCTCACAGCTCGACCTCGAAGCGTTGGATTTCCGCCCCGATGCGCGCGGCGTGAGCATGTACGTGCGGCTTGGCGGCCTGCGCGAAGCTTTGCCGGCACGCCTCGACCGGCTGGCGCAGCTGCTCGGCGGCGGCGAAGTCCTTGAAGGCGGCAACGACTTCTTGCTCTGGCAGAACGCGCGCGAGTTCGAGTGGTTGCCGCCGGAGGCCGCACTGGTGAAGGTCCCGCTCACCCCGGCCCGCATCCCGGCGCTGGAAGCCGAGTTGGAGAAAACGGCGGCGCTGCGCCGCTACAGCGCCGGCGGGCAGGTAGTTTGGATTGCCTGGCCGGAGCCTCTCGCCAAATTGCACGACCTGTTGCTTGCGCAAGCCCTCTCCGGCCTGGTCATCCTCGGCCCGCCCGGCCGGCCCCTCCTCGGCGCGCCGCGCTCCGACCATGAATTCGCGCGCCGGGTCAGGCAGGCGCTCGACCCGCATGGCCGTTTCATTGAGATCGGAGAGTAGAGATTGGAGAGTGAAGAGCAGAGATTGCGGACGTAATCTCCAATCTCCAATATTCTTTGTATGCAACACACCATCCCCGTCCACCAACTCGGCGCTGAAGGTAAGGTGATGGCGCGCGCCATCGAAGCCTGTGTCCACTGCGGCTTCTGCCTGGCCGCATGCCCGACCTATGCCGTATTGGGCGAAGAAATGGACTCGCCGCGCGGGCGCATCTTCCTGATGAAGTCCGCGCTCGAAGGCTCGCTCACCGTCGAAGAAACCTTGCCGTACATTGACCGCTGCCTCGGCTGCCTGGCCTGTGTACCTGCGTGCCCCTCCGGTGTGCCTTACGGTGAGCTGCTGCCGCTCTATCGCGCCCACGCCGCTCCGCATCGGCGGCGCAGCCTGGTGGAAACAGCAGCGCACATGCTGGTTCACGAAACCCTGCCGTACCCGGACCGCTTCCGCCTGGCCGCGCTTACGGGCAGGATGGGCAAACCGGTACAGGGTGCGCTGCCCGGCCCGTTCCAGGCAATGCTCAACTTGTTGCCGGATGAGTTGCCTTCCGCACAGCCTCTGCCCGAGCTGTATCCCGCCGAGGGCCGACGGCGCGCGCGCGTGGCGCTGCTGGCCGGCTGTGTGCAGCAGGCCCTTGCGCCCGAGATCAATTGGGCCACGCTGCGCGTGCTGGCAAAGAACGGCGTGGAGGTCCTGATTCCGAAAGGACAGGGCTGCTGTGGCTCGCTTAGCCTGCACGTGGGCGAGCTGGAGCGCGCGCGCACACTGGCTCGCCAGAACCTGCGCGCCTTTCCGAGAGACGTGGACGCCGTGTTGACTAACGCCGCGGGTTGTGGTTCGGGGATGAAGGAATACGGCGTGCTATTTGCCGGCCAACCGGAGGCGGAGGAAGCCGGTGCGTTCGCCGGACGGGTGAGGGATGTGAGCGAGTTTCTTTCAGAATTGGGACCGGCACCGCCGCCCGCGCTGCGTGAGCCGCTGGTTGCGGCTTATCACGATGCCTGCCACCTGGTGCACGCGCAGGGCATCAGCGCCGCGCCGCGCCAGTTGCTGCGCAGCATCCCCAACCTCACACTTGTGGAAATCCCGGAAGGCGAGATGTGCTGCGGCTCGGCGGGAACGTATAACCTGGAGCAGCCTGAGCTGGCGAATGTCTTTGGCCGGCGCAAGGCGGCGAACATCCTCGGCACGGGCGCGCAGGCCGTCGTCGCCGGCAACATCGGCTGTTTGATACAAATCCGTACCCACCTGCAAAAACTCGGCCGGCCGAGGCCGGTCTACCACACGCTGGAGTTGTTGGATCGGGCCTATAAGAACGGGGGACAGGGGGCAGGGGGCGGGTGACGCTTGCCGTCTGTCTTTTTGCCCCCCAACTTACCAATCCTCGCCCCATCCGCGCTCCTCAGCCGCCGTGAACAGGTCGGTCGCCGAAATCATCCCGATGATGACGCCGTTCTCATCTGCCACCGGCAGGTGATGAAAGTTGTTCTCGTACATCGTCACCGAGCATTGCACCAGCGTCCAGTCAGGCCGCGCGGTGATGACGGGGGCGCTCATAATTTCGCGCACCCTGGTCTCCTTGGGATTGCGCCCGGCGCCGATGATTTTGTAATGGATGTCGGTACTGGTGACGATGCCGTAATAGGGGCGTCCCTCGTGCTCCTCGGTAAGGTCCACCACCACGCTGTGGATGCCGCGTCGGCGCATCAGCGTCAGCGCATAAGAGACCGTGGTGTCCGGGTCTACCACCACAACCGGGCTTTTCATCCAGTCCCGCACTTTATTGCTCACGGCTTCCTCCTCAGTCTAGGATAAGTTTAGGCGCATGATAAACGAATTTCGACCGTCTCCAAACCCCATTTTCGAATAGTTGCCTTGCCAGACCGTATGGAGCAGCCCGTGCTCACTTGAACATTAGCCGAGCCTCATCTTCCCTTTACCTTTAGGGAGACCACCGGCGCGGCTCCGCGTGGTATAGTTTCTGTGTTCCAAGGAGACGCGATGTTTTCTTCTGCCGCCGAAGTCAAGGATGCGTTAGGTAAGCAGCAGTACATTGCTACAGACGAAATCGCCACGGTCATCTTCCTGGCCGAGAAACTGGGGAAGCCGGTGCTGGCCGAGGGGCCGGCGGGGGTGGGCAAGACCGAGCTGGCCAAAGCCTGGGCTGCTGCAACGGGCCGCCCGCTCATCCGCCTGCAATGCTACGAGGGCCTCGATGAGACCAAGGCGCTGTACGAGTGGGAATACTCTAAGCAGATGCTCTACACGCAGCTGCTGCGTGACAAGCTGAGCCAGCTGCTGATGGACGCCCAGACCCTGACCGAGGCCGCCGACCGGCTGGCCGCCGAGGACAACGTCTTCTTCTCCGAACGTTTCCTGCTGCCCCGCCCGCTGTTGCAGGCCATCATGGCGGATAAGCCGGTGACGCTGCTGATTGACGAGATTGACCGTGCCGACGCCGAGTTCGAAGCCTTCCTGCTCGAAGTGCTCTCCGACTTTCAGGTATCGGTGCCGGAGCTGGGCACGATCAACGCCAGGCATCAGCCGCTCGTCCTGCTGACCTCCAACAACACGCGCGAATTGTCCGAAGCCCTCAAACGCCGCTGTGTCTATCTGTACATCGGCTATCCGTCGCTGGAGGCCGAGTTGAACGTGGTGCGCCTGAAGGTGCCCGACCTTGCGCCGAACCTGGCGCGCCAGGCGGTGGAGCTGGTGCAGCGCCTGCGCCAGCTCGACCTGAAGAAGTCGCCCTCGGTCAGCGAGACGCTGGACTGGGCGCGCGCGCTGGTGCTGCTCAACGCCCGCCAGCTCGACGCGCACACGCTGGACACTACGCTCTCCATCCTGCTCAAGCACGAGGCTGACCTGCAACGCGCCCGGCGCGGCATAGCCTACCGCGAAGACACGGGTCACGAGCGCGGCGCTCATGAGCGCGGCGACCCAATGCAGGGCATGCGCCGCCTGCGCGGGCGCGAGGGCCGCTGGCCGCAGGATGATTAGTCTGGTAGTCGAGTAGTCTTGTGGTCAAGTAGTCTTGTAGGTGATGTGCACGCAAAACCTGTCAGCCGCACCCTGAGTGGACGCTGAGCGAAGCCAAAGCGGCAGTCGAAGGGGCGGCTCGTTCCCTGACAACCTTTGCGTGCACACTGTGGGTGAGTGGTCTGTTGCTCGGCGCCTAATTGCTTGATCCTTCGACTAACCGACTACCTGACTACGCGACTACGTGACAAAGCTATGGACGATCGCATCGTTCAATTCATCGCCGGCCTGAGGGCCTCCGGCGTGCGCGTTTCCCTGGCCGAGAGCCAGGACGCCTTCCGCGCCACCGAAATCATCGGCGTGCTCGACCGTGAGCCGTTCAAGAACGCGCTGCGCGCCACGCTCATCAAGGAGCACAAGGACGAGCCGATCTTCGAGAAGCTCTTCCCGCTGTACTTCGGCGCCGGCGGGCCGCCGCTCATCCCGCCCGAGCAGGCGCTCACTCCCGACCAGCGCAAGATGCTTGAGGCCGCAATGCGCGCTTTGGCCGGCGACTTGAACCGGCTGTTGCAGATGCTGGCCTCCGGCCAGGGGCCAACGCCCGAGGAGATGGAGCGCTGGGCACAACAGGCGGGCGCGCGGTGGGCCAACCGCCCCGAGCACCAGCAGCGCCTGACGCGCGAGATGCTCCGGCAAATGGGCCTGGGAGACCTGCTCGAACAGATCGAGAAGCTGCTGGAAAAGCTGGCACAGCTGGGGATGACGGCGGAGGGCCGGCAGGCCCTGCGCGAGATGCTGCAGGCCAACCTGAACGCGCTGCAGGAGCAGGCCAGCCGCTTCGCCGGGCAGACCATTGCCCGCCGGCTGGCCGAGCAGCCGCCGCAGCAGTTCGACGAGCGCGAGCTGATGGAGACGCCTTTCGCCGAGCTGACCGAGAGCGAGGCGCGCGAGCTGCGCCGGCTGGTGGCGCGGCTGGCCGCCAAGTTGCGCTCGCGCGCCGCCCTGCGCCAGAAGAAAGGCGACGGCAAGACCCTCGATGTGAAAGCCACCCTGCGCGCCAACCTGCGCACCGCCACCGTCCCCTTCGACCTGCATTTCAAGAAGCGCCACCTCAAACCCAAGTTCCTGCTGCTGTGCGACGTGTCCGAGTCCATGCACACCGTCATTGACTTCATGCTGCGGCTGATGTACGAGCTGCAGGACCAGGTGGCCAAGGCGCGCTCCTTCGGGTTCTACGATCACCTGGAGGAGTTGAGCGATGACTTCATTCAGTCCCGGCCCGACGAGGCCATCCCCAACATCCGGCGGCGCTTCCCCCACCGGCCATACTCCACCGACCTGGGCGGCTGCCTGCAACGCTTCTTCGACGAGCATCTGGACGCGGTAGACCGGCGTACCACTGTCATCATTCTCGGCGATGCGCGCAATAACCTGTTCGACCCGCGCCTGGATTTGTTTGACCGGCTCAGACGGCGCGCGCGCCGCGTGGTGTGGTTCAA
>JAVQXV010000196.1:0-5688 GCA_033577755.1 Anaerolineales bacterium | reverse complement strand
GGCGGACGATGAGGGCGGCGATGGCGTGGAAGTCGGGCACGTCGCGTTCGCCGACGATGGCGAGCGTGGGCGCGGCGATCTCGCTCAGGCGCTCGATGGCGGGCGGTGTAGAGCCGCGTTCGAGGCTCCGGTTGAGCCAGTGCCAGCCGGAGTAATCGGCCACCATGCGGCGCAGCCGGTCGGCGGCCTCCGGCCGTTCGAGCGCCGGCGCAAAGACCTCGTCACGCAGCCAGGCTTCTTTGGCGGCGGCGAGGCCGCGCTCCCGCGCCGTTCGTCCCGGCTCGCTCCAGTCCTTCGTCCACCTATAGCCTCCGAGCGTTGCGTCCACCAGAATGAGCGAGCGGACTGCAGAGGGATAGGCCAGGGCGAAATCCAGCGCCACGCCGCCGCCCAGCGACAGGCCGACGATGTGCGCGGTCTGAATCTTCAGGGCGCTCAACAACGCGCGCAGGTCGTCGGCGTGTGAAAACGTTGCCTGCGGCAGCGACGAACGACCGAAGCCACGCAGGTCGTAGCGCACTACCTGATAGCGTTCCGCGAAGGGCAGCCACTGGCCATCCCACAGGCGTGTGTCGAGCGAGAAGCCGTGAAGAAAAACAACGGCCTCCGCGTGCGCCGGGCCGGCGACCTCGTAGTAAAGCCGGCCAGCCTCCACGTCCAAAAAGCTCATACCTCTGCGCGCTCCGCCAGAACGCGAGGCTTTGCCCGCCGCCAGGGTTCGTCCGCCGTCAATTGCTCATAGGCCGCGCCGATGCGCAGAAGGGTGGCCTCGTCCCAATCGTTGCCGAACAGCTGAATGCCGATGGGCAGGCCGCGCCCGTCCAGCCCGCCGGGCAACGAGAGGGCCGGGATGCCGGCGTGGTTGGCGTTGACTGCCAGCACATCCGAGTATTGCATCAACACCGAGTCGCCGTACACCGCGCCGATTTCGAAGGCCGTAGTGGGCGTGGTCGGCGTGAGCAGCGCGTGCAGGCGGTACTTGCCGCTCGGATCGAAGATAGCCTCGAAGTCGCGGCGGATGAGGGTGCGCACGCGCAGCGCGCGCTGATAATACTGCCGGGCGTACTGCGCGCCGCTGACGTACATGCCCATCAGGATGCGCAACTTGGGTTGGAGGCCGAAGGCCTCGGCGCGGGTCTTGCGATACAGCTCACGCAGGTCGGCCACGTTGGCCTGGGTGCGGTAGCCGTACTTCACGCCGTCGAAGCGATGCAGGTTGGACGCGGCCTCGACGCGCGAGACGACGAAGTAGGCCGGGATGCCGAGGGAAGTGTTCGGCATGGGCACATCTTCGATGATTTCTGCACCGGCCTTTGCCAGGGTCTCTGCGGCGCGGCGCACGGCGGCGACGATTTCATCGGGCAGCTGCGTATCGCGAATCTCGCCGGTCTGTGCGTCGGGAAAACGCAGCCGGAAGTAATCGGGGCTGAGGCCGAGGCGCAGGCCGGCTACGCCGGCGTCGAGCGCTGCGGTGAAGTCGGGCGCGGGCAGGTTGGCGGCGGTCGCGTCGTGCGGGTCGGGGCCGCTCATCACCTGGAGGGCAAGCGCCGCGTCGCGCACGGTGCGGGCCAGCGGGCCGGGGCAATCGAGCGACGAGCCGAAAGCGATCAGGCCGTAGCGGCTGACGCGGCCATACGTCGGTTTGAGGCCGACCACGCCGCAGAACGCTGCCGGCTGGCGGATGGAGCCGGCGGTGTCGGTGCCGAGGGAGAGCGTGGCTTCGCCGGCGGCGACGCTGGCCGCGCTGCCGCCCGATGAGCCGCCGGGCACACGGCTCAGGTCCCACGGGTTGCGCGTAGCCGGCTGAAAGGCCGACGACTCGGTGGAGGAGCCGTAGGCGTATTCGTCGAGATTGGTCTTGCCGATAAGGATGGCGCCGGCGCGCTCCAGCCGCTCGACGGGCGTGGCCGTGTACGGCGCGATAAAGTTCGCCAGCATCCGGCTGCCCGCCGTGGAGGGCGTGCCCGCGACGCAGAAGATGTCCTTGACGCTGAGTGGGACTCCGGCCAGCGGGCCGGGCTCCTCGCCGCGCGCCAGTTGCGCGTCTATGGCGCGGGCGCGCTCCAGCGCGCGTTCGCTCTGGATGGAGATGTAGGCATGGACGCCGCGCTCGTCATCGGGCTGCGGCGTGTAGGGCGCGATGTCGGGCAGGCGGCCCTCCACCGCCGCGATGCGTTGCAGCACGCTCTCGACAATGGCGACGGCGGAAGTTTCACCGGCCTTCAGCCTGCGGGTTAGTTCGTAGCCGGGGAGGTCGCAGAGGGCCATGTTGCGTGTTGCGTATTACGTATTACGTATTGCGTGTTGCGTGTTGCATATTGCATGACGTATACGATGTAAACGGAATACGTTATACGCAATACGGAATACGCAATACGATTTAGTTTAGTTCAGTATGTGGGATCTCCGGTACGACGAAGTAGCCGTCGTCCACTTCGGGCGCCTGCTGGAGGATGGCCTCGGCCAGGGTCGGGGGCAGCGGCGTGTCCTCACGCAGCGGCGGGCGCAGCGCCGGCCCAAAGCGGACGCCGTGCGCTGCCGGCGGTGTATCGTCCGGGACCTCGATGCGCTCCAGTTCGTGGATGGCCTTGAGCTGGTTGTTAAGCTGCCGGCGCAGGTACTCGCCCTCTTCGGCGTCCAGCTCCAGCGCGGCCAGCTCTACCAGATAGTTGAAGAGTTCGGGGGTGATTTCATCGTTCATCGGTTGAGCGCTACTGTGTAGGGCGCAGGCATTCTACCTGAAAAAGAAAACCGCGCCGCTCAGGGAGGAGCGGCGCGGAGCGGGAGGAGTGCGGTTCGCCGGTGGGGCGAAACAACGAGCAAAACTGCCGTGTTGAGACCGGCTATGCCCCGACCAGGCCGATGGCTGCCAACAGGCTACCGAGCATGAAGCCGATACAGGCGTTGATGGCCAGCACGGCCAGCCCGGCCACCACCGCCGTGATGACTGCCTTGGTCGTGTCGAACTCTGCCGACTCGCGCAGGGCGATGACGGCGGCCACGATGGTAACGATTGTGCCTACCAGTGCGATAAGCGCACCGAGGCAGGGGATGAGACCGAGCACGCCGATGGTCTGGAAAATATAGGTAAAGCCGAGGGTGCGGGCCATCTCCCGAAAGTCGGTCTTGCCCTGAAAGAGATTCTTCGCGATCACGGCGGCCAGCAATGAAAAGAGCACGAAGCCGATCAGGCCGCCGATAATCGAAGAGATGAAGAAAGACGCTATTACGATTACATCGCTGCTGATTTGCATGGCGCTACTGATGCTGCCGAGCGACGAGATAATGACGGACGCGACCACAATGATGAGCGCCTGTGATAGCGCGTTCGGGTCTGCCGCAATCTCGCGGTACACCGATGTGTCGAAGCGGATAACGCGCATCAGCCGGTTGATGAGGGAGTTGGTGTCCATGAGAGTCCTCCGAGGGAATGGGTGGATGTGGGCTGAAGTATAACCGCAACTACTCCAGCAATCCTAAAATAGCCGGCAACAGTTGTTTCTTGCGGCTGACCAGGTCGGGCGCGTCGAGGGTGCCGTCGGGCAGGCGCCTATCAGTTGCGGGGATAGGGCGCAGCCACGTTCAAGCCGGTAATGACCTGGAAGTGCCGGACGTTGAACGTGTATAGCATGGCCGAACGTGAGATAGCCATGGCGGCGATCAGGCAATCCGGTATGCTCAACCCGGAGGACAGCCGATGTTGGGCCAATAGAAGATAGGCCTGTTCCGACTCCTGCTCGGTGAGCCAGGTGATGCTAAAGGTTGACAGGAACTGTTGGGTGCGCTTGAGATCAGCCTGATTGTTGCAGCCCATGAGCAGCTCCATCGCTGCGATGCCGGGCACCTGAAAGGACTGAGCGGCGTTGCTGCTGAGCCAGCTTCGGGCAGCCGGTGTTCCACGCAGACAATCTATCAACACGTCGGTGTCCAGCAAAGCAATCATGGCGTCCGGCCCCAGGCCGCGGCGCGCAGGCGGCGGGCAAACTCGGCGCTGTCGGCAATGTCGGTGCGATCACGCCAGAGGCCGAAGAACTCCGAATTAAGAAGTTCGCCAAGGGTGTGAACGGTGGGTATTTCGCGTGCAGCAACGACGACGACAAGATCCGCCGGCCCGACCGGAACATCTGCCGGCAACGTAATCTTGACCTCACGGCTGGGGGGCACATCGGTGCTAATGGTGATTGTCCGGATCATGTCTCTCTCCAGAAACCGCACTCGATTATAAACGTGAACATGGCTACTCCAGCAGGCCGAGGATGGCCGGCAGCAATTGTTTCTTTCGGCTAACCAGGTCGGGCGCGTCGAGGGTGCCGTCGGGCAGGCGGGTGTAAGGCAGGTCATTCAGCAGGTCGGTCTGGCCGGCCAGCACCAGGCGGCTCGCGCCGCGCACCACGTCGGTCACCATGAGCACGGCCAGGTCGAGGCCGCGTGCGGCCCGCAGTCCTTCCAGCCCGGCGCCGATCTCGGCCAGGCGCGGGTTCAATTGCATTAGGTTTGCCACCTCTACCTGCGCTATGGCGAATTTCAAGTTACCGCTCTCATACAGCTTCAGGTCGCTGTTGAGGATGGACTCGACGCTGCGCGCCGCCAGGTCTGTGCCCGAAGCCAAGATGGCGTCGCCATATTCCTGATAGGTGCGGAACGGCAGGCCGCCGTCGCCCAGCGCCCACTGTGCCAATTGCTCCGCCGCGCGCCGGTCGCGCTCGGTTGTCGTGGGTGAGCGCAGGTTGAGCGTATCTGAGAGCAGGCCGGCCAGTAGTAGGCCGGCAATCGGGCGCGGCGGCATTAACCCGGCGGCGATGATGCGTTCACTGACCAAAGTGGAAGTGCTGCCTACCGTATCCACAGTGAAGGGGATAGGCCGATGCGTCGGCGGGTTGCCCAGCCGGTGATGGTCGAGCACCTCGATGATGTCGGCCTCTTCGATTGCGCCCAGCGCCTGCCCGGCTTCATTGTGGTCTACCATGATGATTTGCAGGCGCGGCGGGTTGAGCACGTCCGGCGAGCGACAGATGCCGAAGTATGTACCGTCGTCGTTCGTCACGATGAAGTCGTCGCGCTCTTCGCGCAGCACCCTTTGTCGGCCGTCACGCACGCGCATCGAGCGCGGAAATCGCGGCACGGCGGTGTCCACCGCTTCACGGGCGCGTACGGTGAGCAGGCGGGCGACCGAGACCAGCTCCAGGTCTACGCGTTCCTCCATCTGCCGTGAGAGGAAGGCGAAGACGCTATTGCCGGTGACCAGGCCGAGCGGCTTGCCGTCCGCCTCAACGATGGGCGCGCCGCAGTGGCTGGAAGCGGCGACGGCCCAGGCTTCGCGCAGCGGCCGGTCGGGCAGGATGGGCGGCAGCGTGCGGGCAATGCGTTCAAAGCGCGGTGAAGCGTCCGCCAGGTAGGGCGGCGGCTCCAGGCCGATCGTTTTGAGCACCCACGAGGTTTGGGGATTGATTGCGCCGGCCCGCGCCGCTACAGCGTTGTGGCCATCGCGCTCGCGGAGCAGCCAGGCGTAGCCTATCGCAGAAGCAATCGCGTCGGTATCCGGGTTGAGGTGGCCGATGACGTGGATGGGGGAGAGGCTCATAGGGGAGATTGGAGATGGATGATTGAAGAGAAGACTGATGATTGGGCGCAATCATACTTCAGGATTGGCGTTCATGTATTTCTGCGCGTAGCCACAAGGGGTGATTG
>JAVQXV010000195.1:0-5752 GCA_033577755.1 Anaerolineales bacterium | reverse complement strand
GAGCTTTTGAACACTGTGACCGCCGAAGAAATGCAGAACCAGCTGCGTTATCTCTAACTACGCGGCAGTTCCTCTGAACGACAGCACCTCTTCAAGACCTAATTCTCGTAGACACGCCTCTGTCGGCTCGCCCGTAGCCGGATCCCAGCCCATCAATTCATAGTAGCGCCGCTTCGCCCACTCGAACGACTCCGGCGCGATCTCGATGCCCTTGAGCGGGCCGCTCTCGAACGCCTTCATCACGCGCCTCGGCAGTCGGTCATCGGCGGCGGTGAAGCCCTCGCGCAGGTTGAAGAGCCGCGCCAGCGTTTGCGCCCGCGCGCCCACGTCGAGGATGTCCGCCACGCTGAACTCGTGCCCGGTGACGCCGGAGAGCGCGGCGGCCAGATGCTCGTAGCGGTACGGGTAGAAGTGGCAGTTGATGGCGCAGTCCTGGAAGTGCATCCAATTCACCTCCACGTGGAAGGCGCGCATCTTGTCGTCGTCGAGCACGCTCGGCTTCAGCGGGCCGATCTTCTTTTCAAGCACGGAGTTCACGCGGTCGAGCGCCTCGCCCTCGGCGGCGAGGTCGGTGTCGTGCAGGTTCATCATGTGGTCGGCCCCGACGGGGGCCACGGCGTAGCCCACGCCCAGCGCCTTCTTCAGTCGCGGCTCGTGCATCGGCAGCTCCTGCCGCTTCACGGTCAAGTTGAACTCTTCGGTCGCCGGCCCGAAGCGCTCGGCCATGCGCGCCACGCCCTCCGCCAGCACGGCGCCGAAGCCCTCCCGCCGCGCCACCATCTCCACCGATCGCACCAGCAGCGCGCCGTCGCCCCAGCGGTAGGCCAGGCCGCCGGTATCCGCCTCGGTGAGGATGCCGCGCTCGAAGGCCTCCATCGCGAACGCAATCGAAGCGCCGGTTGAGATCACATCCAAGCCGTTGGCATTGCACAGCTCGGCGGCCTTGCACACGGCCAGATTGTCGCTCACGCGGCAGAGCGCGCCGAGCGCGGCCATTGCCTCGTACTCCGGCCCGCCGTATTCAGGGTTCAGCTTTTCGTAGGGGTTATCGCTTTCGTGCGCGAAGACCTGTTTGCAGGTGATCGGGCAGGCCTGGCAGGTGTCGCGGTCTTTGAAGAACATCGCGTAGTTGCGCTCGCCGCTCAGGTTGTCGCGCTCGTCCCATATCGGCACGGTGAAGTTCTGCGTGGGCAGCGCGCCGTGATGTCCCCACCAGGCCAGCGAGTCCTGCGTGCCGCGCCCGGGCGCGGTGGCCCAGGCGGCGAGCGTTTTGTAGTTCTCGCCCAGCCACTTCGAGACCTGCGTGACGCGCGGGCGCTCGGCGACCGGTACGTTGGTCGTGCCGCGCACGGCGACGGCCTTGAGGTTCTTCGACCCCATCAGCGCGCCCAGCCCATTGCGCCCCGCCGCGCGGTTGATGTCGTGCATCACCGCCGCGTAGCGCACGCCGTTCTCGCCCGCCGGCCCGATCTGCGCCACACGGACGCGCTCGTCGCCCAGCTCACGCCGCAGCGCCACCTGCGCCGGCCAGGTCTCCATCCCCCACAAATGCTCTGCCGGCCTGATCTCCACCTTCTGATCCTTAATCCACAGATATACCGGCTTCTCGGCGCGGCCCCGGATGACAAGCGCGTCGTAGCCTGTACGCTTGAACTCGTGTCCCCACCAGCCACCGGCTTCACTGGAGCCGAGGGCGCCGGTAAGCGGTGATTTTCCGCCGACGCCGTGCCGCCCGGCGCCGGGCAGGTTGGTGCCCTGCATAATGCCGGGGGCGAAGATGAGGAGGTTCTCCGGGCTGAGCGGGTCGGTGCGCGGCGCGAGGTCGCGCAGCAGCAGGTACGCTACCAGCGCGCGCCCGCCGACGAGCAGCGTGTACACGTCTTCGGGTGGCGTTTCAACGTGGATGTCGCCCGTAGTCAGATCAACATGTAGGATTTTGCCGTGTACGCCGCCGAGCATAGTCGCCTCTACTAAATGAAAGTCTGGATTACGTGTTCTCCGATGCCAAAACCGCCGGGAAACCGGGCGCGCGCAGGTCGGTGCCCAGCGCATCTTCCAACAGCTTCACCACCTGCGACGACCAGGCCTGGCCACCGTACTGCGCCCGGGCGCGGATGAACGTCTGCTCCACCAGGCCGGCCAGCTCCAGCGGCACGCCAAGCTCCCGCCCAAGTTGAAGCGCGAAGCCCAGGTCTTTACAGGCCAAGTCCATTGTGAAGCCGATATTGTAGCTGCCGTTGAGGATGACCTGGCTCTCCGTCTCATGCACGAAGCTGTTGCCCGAGCTGGCCTTGATGATGGCATAGGCCAGCGCCAGATCGAGGCCGCCGCGCTTGGCCAGCATCAGGGCCTCGCCGATCGCCACCACATGGACGAAGGCGAGCATGTTGGTGATGACCTTGATCACCGAGGCGCTGCCCAGCGGCCCCGTGTAGAACACCGGGCGGCCCATCGCTTCGAACGCGGGTAGATGCGCCTCATAGACGGCCCGCTCGCCGCCCACCAGAACCGTGATGTTGCCGGAGGCGGCCTTGTGGACGCCGCCGGTGACGGGCGCCTCCAGACAGGCAACGCCCTTTTCGGCGGCCAGCGCGGCCAGGCGCAGGACCTCGTGGCGGTCATTGGTGCTCATGTCAATCCAGGTTGCACCCGGTTTTAGCCCTGCCAGCAACCCGCGCTCTCCGCTCACCACGGTGCTCACCGCTTTCGGCGAGGGCAGGCAGGTGAAGACGCTCTCACACGCTTCGGCCACCTCCTGTGGCGAGGCCGCCCACCTTGCCCCGGCGACCAGCAGCCTCGCCGCGGCCTCCCGGTTCAAATCATGCACGGTGAGTTTGAAGCCCGCCCGTAGCAGGCTGGCGGCCAGGTGCACGCCGAGGTTGCCGACCCCGATGAAACCAACGTTGCTTGGCATAGTCCTCCGAACCGGTTATTGGTGAACCGGCTGATCGAGCATCTCCAGATGCAGTTTGGTCTCGTGATACGGATGCCGCTCGGCAACTTCTTCGTTCAGTTCCACGCCCAGGCCGGGCGCAGTGGGCGGGAGGATGTAGCCCTGCTCCCAGCGGATGGGCGTCTTCAAAATCTCGGCGTGAAAGCCGCCCCACGTCTGGATGCTTTCCTGAATCAGAAAATTGGGGCTGCAGGCGCTCAACTGAATATCGGCGGCGGCGGCGATGGGGCCGCAGTATAGGTGCGGCGCAATTTGGGCGTAATAGGCCTCCGCCATGCCGGCGATCTTTTTGGCCTCCAAAATCCCGCCGACTCGTCCCAGCGCCATCTGCAAGATGGAGGCTGCCCGCGCCTCCAGCACCCGCGCAAATTCATATTTGGTGGTCAGCCGTTCGCCGGTGGCGATGGGGATGCTGGTCTGACGAGCGACCAGGGCCATCTCTTCCGGCTTTTCAGGCGGCACCGGTTCCTCGAGCCAGAGCGGGTCATAAGGCTCCAGCCGTTTGGCCAGCCGGATCGCGCCGGCGGGCGTCATCTGGCCGTGGGTGCCGAACAGCAGATCGCACCGGCTGCCGACCGCCTCGCGGATGGTTCTGACAAAACGCTCGGCCAGATCGAGCGCCTCCAGCGAGAGCTGGCGCGGATCGAAAGCGGAATACGGCCCGACCGGGTCGAACTTGATTGCCGTGAAGCCCTGCGCCACGTACTCGGCGGCGCGCTCTGCCGCCAGGTCGGGGTCTTGATAGACGTTAGTCCGGTCGGTCTCTTTCGCGTACAGGTACGTGTAGGAGCGCAGCCGTTCATGAACCAGGCCGCCGAGCAGTTCATAGACCGGTTTGTCAAGCTCCTTGCCGATGATGTCCCAGCAGGCCATCTCGATGCCGCTGAGCACGCCGACCAGCGATGGGTCGGGCCGCTGGGTGTAGCCGCTGGAGTACACGATGCGCCACAAGCGTTCGATCTTGAAGGGATCGGCCCCGATCACACATCGCGCGCAGACGTCCTCGATCATCTGCGCCACCACGCGCGGATGAAACGGCACCGAATAGACTTCGCCGTAACCCGCGATGCCGCTATCGGTGGTCAGTTTGAGAAAGACCCAATATCGGCCCCCAAAGTGCGGCGGGGGCACCCCGACCACGAAGGTTTTGACGTCGCTGATTTTCATGGCTGAAACGCTAACCGGCGCGCTTTCACGAATAGCCGCCGGGCAGCATCACTTCGCGCGGGAGCCGAATCGGAAAACGCTCCCGAATCATCGCGTCCACCTCGTCCGATACAATCGTAGGAAAGTAGGTTCGCAGCATTTCGCGCGCTTTGCGCCGCGCCCGCTCGCGCATGTCGAGGCTGCCGGCTTCCTCCCACATCTGCCGCGTGTTGCGGTCGGCGGTATGCGGGAAGTAATACTCGGTGTTCATCAGGCGGATGGTCTGGGCATGGCCGAGGTAATGGCCGGGGCCGTCGGTGCAGACTTCGTGAATCACGTCGAGTGATAACGATTCCTCCGTAACTTCCAGCCCGCGCACCAGCCGCATCACCTGCCCGCCGATGTCGTCGTCAATCACGTAGTTCTCATAGGCCACGCACAGCAGCGACTCCAGCATGCCGGCGGCGTGGTGGTTATAGTGTGCACCGGCCAGTGCGGTGACCGCCGTGGTCAGCCCCTTCTCGAAGCCGGCCTGCGCGTCCGGCACTTTGCTCTCGGTGATGCCGCAGGAGTTGTACAGCGGCAGCCCGTAGAAGTGGCTCAGCTGTGCGGCGGCGGCGTTCATCAGCGCCAGCTCGGCACAGCCGCCGATCATCGCGCCGGTGCGCAAATCGGTGACGAGCGGCATGGCGCCCATCAGCAGCGGGTGGCCGGGCCGCAGCAACTGCACATAGGTGATGCCGGCCAACACTTCGGCGATGGATTGCACCAGCGTGCCGACGAGCGAGGCCGGCGCCGTGGCCCCGCTCAGCGGCGCCGACACCAGCGCCACCGGCAGGCCGGCGCGCACTGCAGTGGTCAGCGTCTCCACCGTCTCCGGCGCAAAGCGCAACGGACTGACCACGAAGCCCAGGTTGAGCGAGAGGAACGGTCGTGCCAGGAACGCTTCTTCGCCGCCCGCAATGAGCGCGCCCAGCTCCTTGATCTCGGCTACCTTCCTGGCGAAGTAGCAGCCGCCCATGACGTGCTTGTTCGTAGCGGTCAGCGCGGCGTAGAAGGTGTTGATGTCAATCTCTTCGTTGTCCAAATCGCGGGCGACGACCGGGCGCAGGTAGAAGTGAATGTTGTCGAGGGTATCCACCAGGCGGCCGATGTCGTAGATGTCGCGCAGCCGGGAGGGGCGGGCGTGGCCGGTCTCCAAATCGAGCACGAGGACCGCCGCGCCGCCGGTGCCCAGATGTACACGCTTGCCGCGCAGGTGCAGGTCGGACTTGCCGTCTTTGCTGTAGAGCACAACGTCACGGTTCGCCAGCCGGAGGGCGGCCTCGATCATTTGGCGCGGGAGGTAAACGCGATTGCGCGCCGCATCCACGCGCGCGCCGCCTTGTGCCAGGATTGCGCGGCACTCGCTTTCCAATACTTCAACGCCGGTTCGCTCCAACACGGTCAGCGCAGCGGCGTGGATGCGCTGCACCTGCTCGTCGGTGAGCGGGCGATAGGCGCCGCCTTCCAGGCCGGGTGGGGAGATGTTGGCCTGCTTGCGCGGAGCGCGTTCGCGGCGGCGTTCACGGGTCGTCATGGATTTTTGGCCTTGTAGAGACGCGCCGTGGCGCGTCTCCGCTGTGGCGCGTCTCCGCTGTGGCGCGTCTCCGC
>JAVQXV010000194.1:0-5820 GCA_033577755.1 Anaerolineales bacterium | reverse complement strand
GGTTGACCCCGTGCGTCAGCCGGTAGCGGCTCAACCGTTGCCGAAAGTTGTACAGTGTCCGCAGCTCGAACTCGCCTTCGCCCAGCCGGCTATAGCCCAGCGCCTAGCGCACTTGCAGGTTGTACAAGAACTGCTCATATCTTCATCGCTCCAGCCAAAGCCGGACTTGAGCGCTTCCAGACCGACCAAGACATTTACCGGCACATTCGGGCGCGACGGTTCTTGTGCGTACAGGACGGCAAAGGCTTGTTCGTCAATCCGGCAAAAGAATTCACGGTAGAAGGTCGCCGCCCGGGATTGTTCCGGCCGCGCGCGTTGTTTTTCCGGCAGGTCGTGGATGGCGCCGATCGGCGCCGGTTGGGTGTGTTTGGTGTTGAGTTTGAAGATGCTCCGATTGTATTAAACTTTTGCCCGTTTGAGGAGGGGGAAAACCCTTTTTTCAGTGCACTCTTTTTGTGAAACTCAATAATAACCTTTGCATGCATACGAATGAGACCCCGCTACACCGCCCATGCTAGAATGCCGTAGGATAGCAGGACAGCTGGACTACCGAAGGCATTGTCTTCGGCTCCCGGAAGGCCACGCCTTCGGAATGCCATGAAGCCCCTCCTGCCCGCCCTCAACGCCGCCGCCGAGGTAATGCGGCAGACCGCCGTCTCCGAAGCGGCGGTCCTGCAGACCGTCGCCGATCAACTCACCCGCCTCGGCCTATGCGGCGGCGTCTCGCTCCTCGACGAAACCGGCATGCTTGCCGTCCGCGCCGTCGCCTTCCCAAGCTCGGTCCTCGCCGCCCTTGAAGAACTCACCGGCCTGAAGACCATCGGTTACTCTTTTTCCCCCGCTCAGGCGGACGCCTATCGGCAGGCGCTCGAAACCGGGCAGGCCATGTTCGCCCCTGATGGCAGCCTCATCGTCGCTCAACTCCTTCCTGAATGGGGGCGACGCTTCCTCGAACCGATCATCTGCCGGCTGGGCCGCGACCCGGCCATCATCGCCCCGTTGATCGCCGAAGGGCAACGGCTGGGCGCGCTCTCCGCCGCCGGCCCCAACCTCACCGCCGACGATGTGCCGGTGATTACGGCGCTGGCCAATTACATCGCGATTGCCCTCGCCAACGTCCGCCGGCGCGAACGCGAAGTGCAGCACCTGCGCCGCTTGAGCGCGTTCAACACCGTTGCGCTCGCCCTCAACAACAGCATCTCTCTCGAAGAGGCGCTGCGCCTCGCTCTGCACGAGACGCTGGCTGCGCTCGATCTGCCGGCCGGCTGGATCACACTTTGGGCCGAAGGCAATGCCTTCGGCTTCCGCCTGGCCGCCCACCAAAACTTGCCCCCCGCCCTTGTCGCCGACGATTACGCCGTGATGCGCCGCCAGCCCTGCCGCTGCCAGCGCCAACTGCTCGCCGGCGAACTCACCGCCGCGGTGAATATCCTGGAATGTGAACGCCTGCTGAAGTGGGCCAACGGCGATACGCGTGGCCTCCGCGTTCACGCCGCTATCCCCATCCGCAGCGGCGACCAAATCCTTGGGGTGCTCAATCTAGCCCTCCCGCCCGGGCGCACGTCTTTTGAGGAGGACGATCTGACCATGCTCTCGGCGTTGGGTCATCAACTGGGCGTCACGCTGACCCGCGCCCGCCTGCACGCCGAGATGCTGGAGTCCCTGCGCCGCGAACAGCGCCTCAACGAAATCGCGCGGCTGATCGGCGGCACACTCGATGAACCCACCCTGCTCCAGACCGTCGTGCGGCTGGCCGCCGATCTCATCGGCGCGCAGGTCGGGGCGATGGCACTCGTTTCCGAAGATGGCCGGACGATCACCTACCCCTACTCCTACAATTTGCCCGAGGGATTGGCATTGGAACCGACACCCAAAGGCCGAGGGGTGGCCTGGCACATCGTCGAGACCGGCCAGACCGTTCTGCTGGACGATTACGCCAACCACCCGAGTGCGCTGCCGCAGTGGGTCGAGGCCGGCGTCCACGCCTTCATTGGCGTCCCCGTTGTGGCCGGCGAGGCGCGTCTGGGCGCATTGGGATTGTTCGGCCTCGATCCCGATCCCGCCAAACGCTTCACCGCGCGGGACGCTGCGCTGGTTGAAGCCGTCGGCCGGCAGGCGGGCGTGGCGATTCAGAACGCTCGTCTGTTCAAGGCCAAACAGTGGCGGGTGGATGCACTCACCGCCCTGCACGAAACCGGCCTCGACCTGAGCAGGGGCGACCCCGCGGGCCACCCCTACGACCTGCCGACCCTGCTGCGCACGATCATCGAGCGCGCCGCCCACCTGCTCGAAGCGCCCATGGGCGGCTTGTATCTCCGAGTAGAGGAAGACAGCGCCTCCGGTGAGGCCAAAGCCGAAGGTCATCTGGAATTGGTGGTAAGCCACAACCTTCCGCGCGATTACACCGGCACCCGCCTGCGCCTGGGCGAGGGCCTCTCCGGCCGCATCGCCCAGACCGGCGAGCCGCTCATCGTGGATAATTACAGCGAATGGGAGGGACGGGCGGCCATTTACACGGATGTGCCTTTCGCGGCGGTGGTGGGCGCGCCCATCAAGTGGCAGGGGAAGGTAATCGGCGTGATCAACGTCTCCGACACGCGGCCCGGCCGCTTTCGCGTCGAAGATGCGGAAATGCTCACCCTGTTCGCCGATCAGGCCGCCGTGGCCATCGCCAACGCGCGTTTGTATGGAAGACTGGAAAGCCGCGAGGCCTACTTCCGTGTCCTCATCGAAAACGCCTGGGACGGCGTGATGATTCTGGATAGCCAGGGGATTTTCCGCTACGTCAGCCCCGCCATCGAGCGCATCCTGGGTTATCAGCCCGCAGACCTGATTGGCCGGAGCGCCTTCGAGCCGATTCACCCGGATGACGTATCGCGGGCCACTCAAGCGCTGCAGGACATCGTAACCTTGGGTTTGGACTCCACGGTGGAGGCCCGGCTTCAGCACCGCGACGGCTCATGGCGTTGGTTGGAAGGGACAGGACGCAACCTGCTGCAGGATCCGCACGTGGCCGGTGTGCTGGTCAACTTCCGCGACATCACCGAGCGCAAACAAGCCGAAGCGAACTTGCGCCGCCGCGCCGCCGAACTGGAGACGCTGGCCGCCGTCTCCTCCGCGCTGCGGCAGGCCCGCACCGTCGAGGAGATGCTGCCCGTGCTGGCCGAGCAGGCGGCTTCCGTCGTCGGCGGAGTCGCCGGCGTCATCTTTCTTCTCGACGCCCACAGCGGCGATCTCATTGCGCGCCAATGGCACAGAGTCGGGGAGACGAAGGCAAGGGGGGAGGCTGAAGGCAATGCCTTCGGCCAACCGTTGCGCCACCGCCCGGGCGAAGGCATCGCCGGCCACACCGCCGCCACCGGCCAAATCTATATCACCCAGGACCTGCCCCACGATCCGCTCTCGCATGTTCTGCCCGGCGAGGAAGCATATCTGGGTGATGTGCGCTGCCTGATCTCCCTGCCGATGCGCACGCAGGAGCGCAGTGTGGGCGTTTTGCAGATCGGACTGCGCGACCCTCACGCCTTCACGGCAGAGGAGATACGTCTGCTCACCTCCATTGCCGAGATGGGCGGCATCGCTCTCCAGCGCGCCGGCCTGCACGAGCAGACCGAACGATTGGCCGCCGATCTGGCCCGGGCCTACGACGCCACGCTGGAGGGCTGGGCGCGCGCGCTCGAACTACGCGACTCGATAACCGAAGGTCACACGCGCCGCGTCACCGAGATGGCGCTGGAACTCGCGCACGCCATGGGCATGAACGGGGAAGAACTCGTCTACCTCCGCCGCGGCGCGCTGCTGCACGACATCGGCAAGATGGGCGTGCCCGACAGCATTCTACTCAAGCCCGGCGAACTCACGCACGAGGAGCGTTCCATCATGTGCCGCCATCCCACCTATGCCTACGAGATGCTCTCCCCCATCGAGTTCCTGCGTCCGGCGTTGGATATTCCGTACTGTCATCATGAGAAATGGGATGGCACAGGCTATCCGCGCGGACTGAAGGGCGAAGAGATCCCGTTGGCAGCGCGCATCTTCGCTGTGGCCGACGTGTGGGATGCGCTGACGTCCGACCGCCCCTACCGCCCCGCTTGGCCCAAGGAGCAGGCCCTTGCCTATATCCGTGAACAAGCCGGCAAGCACTTCGATCCACAGGTGGTGGAAATATTTCTGAGAATTCAAATGCAGATGTCTTGAAATGTACCCCGGCGCGCTCCCCTTCGCCCTCCCGCTCTTCGCCATCGCGCTCTTCACCGGCGGGCTGGCCCTCTACGCCTTCCGCCACGCCACCCGGCCCGGCGCGCTCACCTTTGGCCTGCTCATGGCCGCCATGAGCGAATGGGCCGCCTTCTACGCCCTTGAACTGCTCGCTCCCACACTGCCCGGAAAACTGCTCGCCGCCAAACTGCAATACCTCGGCATTGCCGCCATTCCGCCCCTCTGGCTGGCCTTCGCCCTGCGCTTCACAGGTCATGCCTATTGGCTCACCCATGGCCGCGGCCTCCTGCTGGCCGCGCCGAGTGTGTTCACCTTCATCCTCACATTGACCAATGAATGGCACGCGCTCATCTGGACCGGGGTGGGCCTCGATCCGCACGGCGCTCCGGCCATGTACATCGCCGGCCATGGTGCCTGGTTCTGGGTGCATACTCTCATCTCCTATGCTTTCATCCTGATCGGAGTTGCGCTGTATGTGCTGGCCTTTGCGCGCGCCGCCCGTCCCTACCGGCGGCAGGCAGCGATAATGCTGATCGGTGCCCTCACCCCCCTGGCGGGCAACGCGCTCTACCTCTCCGGCCTGTCCCCCGTGCGCTGGCTCGACCTCACCCCTTTCATCTTTGCGCTCTCCGGCATAGTGCTGGCCCTCGGCTTCTTCCGCTTCGGCTTGCTCGAGATCATGCCCATCGCCGCGCCGGCAGTGATCGAGCACCTGCAAGATGCCGTGATCGTGGTGGACATCTTCAACCGCGTGGTGAGCCTCAACCCCGCCGCCTGTCGTTTGCTCGGCGCGGACGAAAACGCCATCGGCCGCAACCTGCTCGAGGTGCTGTGGCCGACGGAGGTCATGCGGGAATACGCCGAAGGCATCGCTTCCGATGCATTCGAAGGGCAGCTGGAACTGGAAATCGGCGAGGGCGAAGCAAGACGCGTATTTCAATTGACCGTTTCTTCCATTCTGGATAGGGCGAAGGCAGGGTGGACGAAGGCAATGCCTTCGCCTCCTCTGCTGGGCCGTCTCCTCGTCCTGCGCGATATTACCCGCGAACACGCGCTGCTGAAGGCCGAGCGCCGCCGCGCCAGGCAGATGGAACTGCTCAACGAAATTACCCATGCCTCGCTGCGCGTGGCCGACTTCCGTGAGATGCTTCAACTGCTCGCCGACCGGCTGGGTGAACTGTTCGAGGCCGACGGCGCATTCATCACCCTGTGGGATGAAGCCCAGCAGCGCACCATCCCGGCGGCAGCCTATGGCGACCTGCGCGAGCAATACCCCACCCTCCGTATCGAACCCGGCGAGACCACGCTGACCGAATCCGTCCTGCGCGCGGGGCACGCGCTGGCTGTGGAGGACGTGTTCAACATCCCCTACCTCAGCCCGCGCATCGCCGCGCTCTTCCCCACCCGCTCGATACTCGCCCTGCCGCTCATCGCCGGCGGCGATGGGGCGAGGACGCCGCTTTCCGATGGACCGAAAGCACCGCCTTCGGTCAACATGCCTTCGGCCAACCTGGGCGCGGCCCTCATCGCCTTCAACCAAACGCATCACTTCACGCCGGAGGAAATCGCCCTCGGCGAACAGGCCGCCGGGCAGATCGCGCT
>JAVQXV010000193.1:0-5838 GCA_033577755.1 Anaerolineales bacterium | reverse complement strand
AACATGCCGCCCCTTCGACTGCCGCTTCGCTTCGCTCAGCGTCCGCTCAGGGTGCGGCTGACGTGTTTTGCGTGCACACGACGCCACACTATATTGCCATTTCGAGTCGAAGACTCTACAATCCGCGGTGATGCCGACCTGGGCTTTGGCGCTGTCTTACTGGCTTCACTTGCTTGCTACCGTAGTTTGGGTAGGCGGGCTGACGTTGCAGGCGCTGCTCGTCTGGCCGGGAGCAGAGGCACGCGGGGGCCGCAGCCCGGAAGCCGGCCGCTTCCTGCGCGAACTGAACCGGCGCTTCAACCCCTGGGCTTGGCTTAGCCTGGCTGTGCTCACGTTGACCGGCCTGTTCCAGATGGCGGCAGACCCCAACTATCACGGCTTTCTGGCCATAGACAACGCCTGGACGGTCGCCATCCTGCTCAAGCATCTGGCCGTGCTGGGCATGATGGGCATCGGCGCGGCGCTGCAATGGATCGTCCAGCCGGAGCTGGCACGGTTGACCCTGCTCCAGGAACGCGGCAAACCCGCGCCGCACATCGCCGCGATGCGCAAGCGCGAGACGTTCCTGATGCGCGCCAACCTGATCTGCGCGGCGCTGGTGCTGTTGTGCACCGCCGTTGCGACTGCGCTGTGAATAGTCTGTGCGCTCACTTCGGGCTGCGCCGGAGGGGTGACGTGGATGACTGATGATTGATGGATTGATGACTGAAGACTAATGACTGAAGACTGAACATGGAAGCGTCTTCTCTCCCACTCGATCAGGTCTTGCACGGCGACTGTACCGAGCTGCTCTACACGCTGCCGGAGAAGTCGGTGGACGTGGTGTTCGCCGACCCGCCCTACAACCTGCAATTGCAAAACGAGCTATGGCGGCCCAACCTGACGCGCGTGAACGCCGTGGACGAGGAGTGGGACCGCTTTGACGACTTCGCCGAGTACGACGCCTTCACCCGCGCCTGGCTCACCGGCTGCCGCCGCGTGCTCAAAGACAGCGGCACGCTCTGGGTCATCGGCACGTATCACAACATCTATAGGGTAGGGGCAATTCTGCAAGACCTCGGTTACTGGATACTCAACGATCTGGTATGGATCAAGTCCAATCCGATGCCCAACTTTCGTGGCGTGCGCTTCACCAACGCGCACGAGACGCTCATCTGGGCGCAGAAGAAGCGCGGCGCACGGTATACCTTCAACTATCGCGCGCTCAAGGCGCTCAACGACGACCTGCAGATGCGCAGCGACTGGTATCTTGGCCTGTGCACCGGTCAAGAGCGGCTCAAGCTCAACGGGCGGAAGGCTCACGCCACGCAGAAGCCGGAGGCGCTGCTCTACCGTGTGCTGCTCGCCAGCAGCAAGCCCGGCGATGTGATCCTCGACCCGTTCTTCGGCACGGGCACCACCGGCGCCGTGGCGAAGAAGCTGCGCCGCCGCTGGATCGGCATCGAGAAGGAGAAGAAGTACGTGGCGCTCGCCCGTGAGCGCATTGCTGCGGTCACACCCAGCCTGATCGAGGACGACGGCATTTATGCTCTCCCGGAGAAACGCAGTGCGCCGCGCGTGCCCTTCGGCTCGCTTCTCGAGCACGGCCTGCTCCAGCCGGGGCAAACACTCTACTTTGGCCGGCAGGGGCGCTTCACCGCCACCGTCCTCGCCTCCGGCCAGATTCGCTTCAACGGTGTGGTCGGCTCTATCCATGCCGTCGGGCGCGAATGTCTGCGGGTGGATGGCAAGAACGTGCCCTCGTGCAATGGCTGGGAACACTGGTTCTATGACGACCCGGAGACCGGCGAACGCCGCCCGATTGACGTCCTGCGCGCCCGGCTGCGGAAAATGAGTCTTGACTCGGCCCTGTGAAACATGCTATAAAAGCCTTGCAACTGAATACGCCGACCAAAACGTTGACGAGGACGAGTAAGCGTCAAAGCGGCAGCCAGAGAGCCGGGCCACGGGCTGAAAGCCCGGTCTGAGCGCAGACGCCGAATGGACCTCTGAGTGTGCGGGTGAACGCGGCGCGGCTTCCAAAGCACCGCCAGTAATCCGCACCGGCGCGCAACCGTTATCCTGCGAGGCGATTAATCGGTCAACCGAGCGTCGCCGCAAGAGTGAGACTGGCCTTCCCTAACCCCGTTGTCATCACAGCGGGGTTTTCCTTTCAGCACCCTTCCCCTCCCTTAGGGGGAAGGGCTGGGGATGGGGGTAACCACAGTCTCTAAAGCCGGGTGGCACCACGAAATCTCCATTCGTCCCAGCACGATGGAGATTTTTTGTTTGGAGCCGTCCATGTTCGCCGAAGCAATAGCTCAGTCTTCAGTCTTTAGTCATCCTTTGCAGCCCATCGTCCGCGAACTGCCTGCCGACCTCGATACGCCGGCGACGGCCTATCTCAAACTGCGTGGACGCGGCCCGTCGTTCCTGCTGGAGTCGGTGGAGGGCGGCGAGCGCGTCGCCCGCTATTCCTTCATCGGCCTGCGCCCGCGCGCCCGCTACCTCCTGCGCGGCCACACCCTCACCCGCGAAACCAACGGCGAGGCGCGCCGTCTCCCCATCCCGCGCGACCGTGACTTCCTGCACACGCTACAGTCCGAACTCGCACAGTATCCGCCCGTCGCGCGAGACGGCCTGCCGCGCTTCCTCGGCGGGCTGGTCGGCTATCTCGGCTTCGAGACCCTGCGCCACTTCGAGCCGGTGCTCGACCCGCGCCTGCACCACCCCTCCCTGCCCGACGCCGTCTTCCTGTTCACCGACACGCTCGTCGCCTTCGATCATGCCCGGAGCAATTTATTGCTGATGACGTATGACTTTGATGGGGATGGCGCCGCAGCCGAGGCGCGGCTGGACGAAATCGAAGCGCTCCTGCGCGGCCCGAGGCCCGATCTCCAGTCTCCCATCACCAATCATCAGTTTTCAGTATTTCAATCCAACATGGCTCGCTCCGACTATGAGCAAATGGTGCAGGCGGCGAAGGAATACATTGCCGCCGGCGACATTTTTCAGGTCGTGCTCTCACAGCGCTTCACCCGGCAAACCGGCGCACATCCGTTCAACATCTACCGCGCCGCCCGGCGGCTCAACCCGTCGCCATACATGTTCTACTTCGAGTTCGGCGAGGTGGACGGCGAGCCGGTGTATCTGGTGGGCGCTTCGCCGGAGATGATGACGCGGCTGGAGGGGCGCCGCGCGGCGCTGCGCCCGATTGCCGGCACACGGCCCCGCGGCCGGACGCCTGCCGAGGACGCCGCGCTCGAACAAGACCTGCTTGCCGACCCCAAGGAACGCGCCGAGCACGTGATGCTGGTGGACCTAGGCCGCAACGACCTGGGGCGCGTGTGCGAGTACGGCTCGATTGCCGTGCCCGATTTCTTCACCGTCGAGCACTACTCGCACGTCATGCACCTCGTCTCGCACGTCACGGGCAGGGTGCGCGCAGGCGTGACGGCGTTCGATTTGGTGCGTGCCACCTTCCCCGCCGGCACGCTCAGCGGCGCGCCGAAGGTGCGCGCCTGTGAAATCATCGCCGAGCTGGAACCTGAGGCGCGCGGGCCGTACGGCGGGGCGGTCGGCTATTTCTCGTTCGACGGCGCGCTTGACACCTGCATCGCCATCCGCACCGCCGTCGTCCACGGGCGCACGGTCAGCGTGCAGGCCGGCGCGGGCATCGTGGCCGACTCCGACCCGGCGCGCGAGTACGAGGAGACGGTGAACAAGGCCAAGGCGATGATGAAGGCCGTCGAATTGGCCGAGGGGAGCTAACCACAGAGTACACAGAGAACACAGAGCGGGAGGCGCGATGGGGCCAAACAAGGTTACCGAGGCAGTCATCGGAGCAGCGATTGAAGTGCATCGAAACCTGGGACCGGGTCTCTTTGAGTCCACTTATGAAGCGTGTACTGCCTTCGAACTTACACAGGCCGGCTGGGAAGTGGAAAGACAAAAAGCGTTGCCAATTGTCTACAAGGGTATACAGTTGGATGAGAGTTACCGACTGGATCTGTTGGTAGCGAAGACCGTGGTCGTCGAAATCAAAGCGGTCAGTGCCTTGGCACCCATCCACGAGGCACAGCTGTTGACCTACCTAAGACTGACCGGCCTCCGCGTGGGTTTGTTGATCAACTTCAACGTGCCGCTGCTCAAGGACGGCATCAAACGCCTGATCCACGGCTAGTTCTCCGTGAACTCCGTGTTCTCTGTGGTGAAAGAAAGGAGCTTGCAATGAAGAAACGTTTACTCACCGGCGACCGGCCTACGGGGCGGCTGCACCTGGGGCACTATGTGGGCAGCCTGGCCAACCGCGTGAAGCTGCAGCACGAGTACGAGTCGTTCTTCATCATCGCCGACTTGCACACGCTCACCACGCGGCCCGAGCGCAACTTCATCCGCGAAATCCCCACCTACATCCGCGAGACGGTGCTCGACTATCTGGCCGTAGGCATTGACCCCGACCTGAGCACCATCTTCGTGCAGTCGGCCATCCCGGAGACATACGAACTCAACCTGCTTCTGGAGATGCTGGTGACGGTGCCGCGCCTGGAGCGCCTCCCCACGCTCAAGGAGATGGCCCGCGACGCCAATCTGGAGTCCATGCCCTTCGGCCTGCTCGGCTACCCGGTGCTGCAGGCCGCCGACATCCTGCTGCCGCGCGCGCACATCGTGCCGGTCGGCAAGGACAATCAGGCCCACGTCGAGCTGGCGCGCGAGCTGGCCCGGCGCTTCAACCTGCTCTACGGCGAGGTCTTCCCCGAGCCGGAGGCCCTCATCGGCGAGATGCCCACGCTCGTCGGCACCGACGGCAAACAGAAGATGAGCAAGTCGCTGGGCAACGCCATCTTCCTCTCGGACGACGCAGCCACCGTGGAAGCGAAGGTGAGGATGATGTACACCGACCCCAACCGGCTGCGCGCCACCGACCCCGGCACGGTGGAGGGCAACCCGGTCTTCATCTTCCACGACGCCTTCAATGCAGATAAGGCCGAGGTCGCCGAACTGAAGGAGCGCTACCGCGCCGGCAAGGTCGGCGATGTGGAGGTGAAGGCCCGGCTGGCGCGCGCCCTCAACGCCTTCCTCGAGCCGTTCCGCGAAAAGCGCGCCTACTACCTTGCCCATCCACACCTGGCGCAGGACGTGCTCGCCAGCGGAATCCGCCGCATGCAGGCCGAGGCCAAAGAGACCATGCGCCTGGTGCGCGAAGCCACCGGCCTGGGCTACTCGCTGGAGCTGTTCGAGGATGTGATTGATTTGTTCGGGGAGTATGACGTTTCGTGACGCATATCCGTATTTCGTATTCCGTATTCCGTATTTCGTATTGCGTATTTCGTAACTTGCCTGACGGATACGCAATACGCAATTCGCAATTCGCAACACACACCACAATGCTCGCCCTGATTGATAACTACGACTCCTTCACTTACAACCTCGTCCAGTACTTCGGCGAGCTGGGCGCCGAGGTGCAGGTCTTTCGTAACGACCAGGTGACGCTCGATCACCTTATCACTCTGTCACCCAGTCACCTGGTCATCAGCCCTGGCCCCGGCGACCCGAACGACGGCGGCATCTCCAACGACGCCATTCGTTACTTCAGCGGGCGCGTGCCGGTGCTGGGAGTGTGCCTCGGTCACCAGTGCCTAGGCGCGGTGTACGGCGGCACGGTGGCGCGCGCCCCGCGGCTGATGCACGGCAAAACCTCGCGCATCTTCCATCACGGCACCGGACTGTTCGCGGGCGTGCCCTCTCCCTTCGAGGCCACGCGCTACCACTCGCTCATCGTCCTCGAGCCGCTGCCCGCCGAGCTGGAGGTCACCGCCTTCACCGCCGAGGGCGAGGTGATGGCCATGCAGCACCGCC
>JAVQXV010000192.1:0-5871 GCA_033577755.1 Anaerolineales bacterium | reverse complement strand
CGCGCTGTTCGAGGAACGGCTGGAGGACGAAGAACGCCACGCCGATCAGCAACGCCATCCCAATCAAAACAGAGCCGATATCCATTCCATTCCTTCAGTCTTCAGTCTTCCGTCTTCCGTCTTCCGTCTTCAATCTTCAATCTCTAATCTCCAACCTCTAACCTCCACCCTCACTACCACCTCTCTTTCAAATCCCGTTCAAGCCGCGCCACATATTCATCCTGTAGCGCCGCAGCGTCGTCGGGCGTTGGCGCCGGCTGCGACGCACGGGTGTTGGCGCGCAGAAAGCGCCAGAGCAGAAACGCGCCGAGCGCCACCCCAAGCGGCGGGATAACCCAAACGAAGACGTTGAGGCCGGTTGTCGAAGGCATAGCGCGGATGCGTTCCCCGTACTGCTCGGCGAAGTAGTCCTCGATTTGTTGGGCATCCCAGCCCAGCGCCAGCTTCTCCCGGATGGTCTCCCGCCATTGCCGGCAAGCCTCGGTCGGGCACACGTCCAGCGGGATGTTCTCGCAGACGGGGCAATACATCTGCTTGGCAATGCGGTTGACGTCATCGTCGGTCACGGGCACGGGCGTGGGGTCCTGCGCCAGAGCCACAGCCGGCAGGGCTAACAACGTGACCAACAGCAGTAACCCGTACAAAGAGCGCATCATGTTTCACCGTCAAGGCCGCTTTCGCACCAATTCGCGCAATTCGATGCGGAGTGACGCAAATTCCGGCGTCCCTTTTGCGTTGCGCCTTTCCGTGGTTGGCTCAATCTCCGGCGGCGCGGGCCGCGGCCACCTGCAAGGTCGTCGCCCGGCGGCTCTCCGCCGCGTTCGGCCAGACGGCCACCAGCGTGCCCAGGATGAACACCAGACCGCCGGCCCAGACCCAGTTGACCAGCGGGTTCACATAGAGCTTGAACGTCGCACCGTCCACGCCCACCGGCTCCCAGTCCACCAGCAGCACATAGAAGTCGTCCTCAATCGAACTGCGGACGCCGGGGATGGTCATCGGCTGAGCGCCGCCTTCGAGCAGGTAGATGTCGCGGCGCGGGTGGAGCGTGGTCAGGAACTGGCCGTCGCGATAGACGCTGACGGTAGCGCGGTGCACCTCGCGGCCATCCTCGGCGCGGAAGGCGATCAGGTCGTCGTAGACCATCACATAGCGGCCCAGCGTCAGTTGCTGGCCCTGGCTCAGGCGGCCCTGCGTCTCGATCTGGAAGAGCGTGGAGCCGATGATGCCGAGCGCCATGACGACCACGCCGAGATGGATGATGTAGCCCCCGTAGCGGCGCTGGTTGCGGGCGATCAGCCGTGTCAGCGCCGTCAGAGCGTTCTCGCCGCCGGTCTTCATCCGCGCCTGCGCGCCGCGCACGAACTCCAGCAGCGTCGTCAGCGCGACGAAAGCTACGATCCAGAAGCCCAACAACGCGCCGGGGCTGGTGATGCCGAAGACAACCAGCGCGGCGACCACTACCAACGACAGCGCAAACGGGATGAGCATCAAGCGGCCCAGCTGCCGGGCCGAAGCCTTGCGCCACGCCAGCAGCGGGGCCACGCCCATCAAAAGGAGCAGGGCGGCGAATTGCGGGCCGGTCACCTGGTTGTAGAACGGCGGCCCGACGGTGATCTTCTGCCCGGTGACCACCTCAGAGATGAGCGGGAAGACCGTGCCCCAAAAGACCGAGACGGTGATGCCCATGAAAAGCAGGTTGTTCAGCAGAAAAGCCGACTCGCGTGATAACAGGCTATCCAGCAGATTGTCATCCTTCAACTGATCCCAGGCGCGGGCCAGCAGGATCAGCGAGCCGAGGAAGGTGACGCTGATGAAGACGAAGAACGACGGGCCGATGGCGCTCTGGGCGAAGGAGTGGACGGAGGAGAGCACGCCGGAGCGCGTCAGGAAGGTGCCGAAGATGACCAGCGCGTAGGTCAGGATGATGAGCACCATGTTCCAGCGTTTGAGCATGCCGCGCTTTTCCTGGATCATGGACGAGTGGATGAAGGCGGTGCCGGTGAGCCAGGGCAGCAGGGCCGCGTTCTCCACCGGGTCCCAGCCCCAGTATCCGCCCCAGCCCAGCACGTCGTAGGCCCAGCGCCCGCCCAGAATCAGGCCAAGCGAGAGGAACAGCCAGCCGATTACCGTCCAGCGGCGCGTCGTCCTGAGCCACTCATCGTCCGCGCGCCGGGTGATGAGCGCGCCGATAGCAAAGGCATAGGGCACCACGAAGCCGACGAAGCCGAGATAAAGCATCGGCGGGTGGATAATCATGCCGGGGTGGCGCAGCAGCGGATTCAGGCCGCGCCCATTTGGAGGCGTGAACGGTAAGGAGTTGGCCGGCTGCCACATGGCCGTAGTCACGCCATCGAACGTCTGCCAGAAGCGGACGAACGGGTTCTCGAAGAAAACCACCAGGCCGATGAAGAAGGCTAGCGTCGCCATCATCACGGCGATGACGTAGGGCATCAGGGTGAGGTCACGGTCCCAGCGGCCCAACAGGGCCGAAGTGGTGAAGGCCGACATCAGCCAAGACCAGAACAACAGGCTACCCGCCTGCCCACCCCACAGGGCAGTCACTTTCAGATACAGAGGCATCTCGCGGTTGGAAACGCTGTAGACGTACTCCACGCCGTAATCGCCGCCGACCAGCAACGTGATCAGCATCAGCGAGCTGAGCGTGAGCAAAGGGAGGGTTAGCAGGGCAGCGCGCCGTGCGCTAAGGAGCCACACCGGCTGGCGCTTCCAGGCGCTCAGGCCGGCCATTACCACTGCATACAGTGTGCAAACCAGGGCGAGCAACAGGGCGAAGTAACCGATGTTTCCAAGCATTGTTGTCCTTAAAGAGGCCGCGCGGGCAAAGATATTCTATCGGTTTTCATCTGAAGAGGCCATTTGCAGATTTTATCCGAGTGCATTTCTATTTTTTGGCTGGGGCCGCATCCTGAGCGAAGGCCCGCAGAAACTGCGGGCCGCAGTCGAAGGAGCGGCCAATAATCTGAATGCACCCATTTTATCCTGCCGATGTCGGAATTTTATGGATATTGTCACATAGGATTAGTGTGAGACATCACTTTGCTTTTCGACAAAAAGCAGGAGAATGTGCTCGAAACTGCGCCACATGACCGCCGTCATATCTTGCTGTGCCATCTTTCACTAGAGTGCTAGTGCGTTGCTCCACCGGAGTTGGGAGTTCACACCATGCGTCTAGCCGTGCTCGTCGGTCTGGTCTCGCTGGCCGTTGTGGCCGCAGTCGGGCTGTACGTTAGTGACTTCACCGTTTATCTGGGCAATGACCCAACGGCCTGCAACAACTGCCATGTGATGGATGCCGCTTACGAAGGCTGGTTCCACAGCGGTCACAAACAATGGGCCGACTGCAACGATTGCCATACTCCTCACGACCTAATACCCAAATATCTGGTCAAGGCCGAAGCCGGTTACCACCACGTTAGCGCATTCACGCTGGGCAACTACCCGGTCAACATTCGTGTTAAGGAGTCTTCGCGCGAAATCATCCAGGAAAACTGCATCCGCTGCCACACGGAAACGGTCGCCACCGTAGCCGACGGGCAGATGGACGCCGGCCGTTACTGCGTGGATTGTCATCGTAGCGTCGCGCACGGCGAGCGCGGCATCTCCATCCTGCCATATCAGGACACGAGCCGATAAACCTTCGTTCATGGAGCTGCTATGAAAAACCGTACTCCCGTGCTGATTCTGGTTGGGGTGATTATCGTGCTGACGGCCCTGGTCGTCGGGCAATTCCTTTTCATCCGCAACACGGCCACACCCACGCGCGGAATCCCGGAGCTGCTGGCCGTCGCCGCCAACGAGCCGGACTCAAGCAAATGGGGCGTCAACTTCCCTAACCAGTATTCGTCCTGGAAGTTGACCGAGACCAATAACACACGCACCAATTTCGGCGGTTCCGAGAACTTCGACAAGCTGGCGGCAGACCCGCGCCTGGTGCGGCTGTTCGCCGGCATGCCGTTCAGCAAAAGCTATCTTGAAGATCGCGGCCACGCCATGAGCCTGGTGGACGTGCGCGAAACGGGACGGATCAACGAGAAGTCGCCCGGCGCCTGCTATTCGTGCAAAGCGTCGGATAGCCCGGCGCTCTGGGCCAGCATGGGGCCGGCCGACTTCTACAAGACGCCTTTTGCCGAACTGGGCAAGCAGGTCAACAATCCCGTCGGCTGCGCCAACTGCCATGAGGCGACGACAATGAAGCTGGTCGTCACCAACCCGGCACTCGATGAGGCGCTCAAGGCGCAGGGCCGGGACTGGACCACCTTCACTCGACAGGAGATGCGCTCGGTGGTCTGCGCCAACTGCCACGTCGAGTATTACTTCAAGGGCGAAGGTCGCTATCTGACCTTCCCCTGGGCCAACGGACTCACCGTCGAAGCGATCGAAAAGTACTACAACGATCTAGGGTTCAAGGATTGGGAGCACGCCGAGAGCAAGGCGCCCATGATCAAGATGCAGCATCCGGAGTACGAACTGTTCGTCGCCGGCAGCACACACTACAACGCCGGCGTCGCCTGCGCCGACTGCCACATGCCCTACAAACGCGATGGCGCGGCCAAGTTCTCCGACCACAACGTGCGCAGCCCGCTGCTCAACGCCGAGGCCGCCTGCGGCACGTGCCATACCAGCGTGGGCTACGTTGTAGACCGCGTCAATATCATCCAGAAGCAGGTCTACGACACGATGATTGCGACCGAAGACGCGCTGGTTGCCGCGATTGACGCCATCAAGGCTGCCGCCGCGAACCCGAAGGTGGACGCCGCCCGGCTGGCCGAAGCGCAGCAGCTGCATCGCGCTGCGCAGCTGCGCTGGGACTTCATCGCCGCCGAGAACAGCATGGGCTTCCACAACCCCGAGGAGGCCCTGCGCATCCTGGCCGCCGCCACCGACCTGGCGCGTCAGGCGCAGCTGAAGGCGCTGGAAGCGGTGACCGGCGCCGGTCTGAGCGGCAACTGACGCCGATATGCCGGAATCAAAAAACCGGGCGCAACTACGCCCGGTTTTTCTTTGTGGTTCATGACGGTTCTTTAGCCGCCCGGACCACCTTCGGCCTGCTTCGGCACGGCTTCGTCGTAGCGCGTCGGACACTTCAATAGCAGCTCGTCGGCATAAAAAACGCCGTCTTCACCGAGCTTGCCGGTGACGATGGCCTGCGCTTCGTGTTGTAACAGGTCCGGCTTGGGGCCGACGTACACAACTTTGAGGCGCGGGGCATCCGGCCGGGAGACGGCGTTGTGCAGCGCCGCCGCCAGCCCGCCCTGCGCCTCGATCTCGCGATTATCGGCGGTGACGTGCGCCATCTCGAAGGTGATGGTCAACGTAGCCGGATCGTAGGTGATGGTGTCGCCCAACACTGCGCCGGAAGCGCGCAGGTTCTGCCCGACGATGCTGCTGCCCTTCGCCCTGATTTCCTCCACGGTGTAGAAGTATTGTGCCGTGCTCTGCATGGTGGTGACGATGAGATAGGCGATCGCGCCGATCACCAGCAGGCCGCCGATGAGGAACTTGGAGCGCCCGGCGCTGATTGAACGAATGACGGGTCTGTTTGTTACCGTTGTCTGCGTCATAGGCCGTTTTCTACTCCTTTTGATAGTTTCGCTCTTGAACGTCAGTGCGGGATAAGCCCGCCGCTTTGATTTACCGCAGAGCGCGCAGAGATACTTACTCTTGGCTCTGGCGGGTTTGGCGGGAAAGGCGCGCACCAATGGGACGAACAGACACGGACTCTTGCAGGAAGAACCTGCGCCATCCGTGCTCATCCGTGCCATCCGTGTACCAACCCCTACTCTGGCCAGGAGAGCCTTTCTCTTTTTTCTCTGCGTTCTCGGCGCGCTCCGCGGTTGAAAGCGTTAT
>JAVQXV010000191.1:0-5923 GCA_033577755.1 Anaerolineales bacterium | reverse complement strand
GAACGACCGCGCCGCTTTCATTTCGACTGGCTGCTGCCGGCGCTCTTTCGGCCACGGGCCGCCTTCGGCCGCATCGCCCAGTATGCCGGCGACGCTTGGCTCACGCCGCTCCTGGTCATCACCGCGGTCGAGCTGGTGCGCATTTTCGCAGTCGGCGCGGTACGGCAGGCACGGGCCGCAATGGGTCAAGTGCAGTTGCCGCCGGACTTTCAATGGTGGCCACCGCAGATGCAGGAGCAGTTCATGCAGGCGCAGCAGGCCACGCAGGGGCCGATCTTCATCTATGCCCTGCCGGCCTTCATCGCGGTGATGGGAGTCTGGGTCGGCTGGCTGCTGCTCTCCGCGCTGCTGCACCTGGCGTTGACGATGCTCGGCGGGCGCAGCCCCACGCGCAACACGCTCAACGTCGTCGCCTGGGCGATGCTGCCGTTCGCGGTGCGCGGCCTGGTGGTCGCCGGTTACACCCAGTTCACCCAGTCGCTGATCAACGGCCCCGGTCTGTCCGGCTTCGCCCCCACCGACGGCACGCCGCTCAGCACCTTCCTGCGCGAGCTGCTCATCTATGTGGATGTGTACGTGATCTGGTACATCGCGCTGGCGGTTCTGGGCGCACGCCTGGCCTCCGGCCTGTCGGTAGGCAAGGTGTTCGGCGGCGTGCTGGTGACGACGCTGATTGTGATCGTGCTGCAGGCGCTGGCAGGCTTCAGTTTATTGCAGTTCAGCGGGTTGAGCATTCTGCGCACGTTGTTCTGAGCGCGCATGTCCCAGCCGTTCATCCGCATCACCGGCCTGCGCAAGAGCTTCATCATGGGCCGCGAGACCGTCCATGCGCTGGCGGGCGTGGACCTGGAGGTCGAGCGGAACAGCTTCTCGGCCGTTATCGGCCCGTCCGGCTCCGGCAAGAGCACGCTGCTCTACCTGATCGGCGGGCTGGATCGGCCCACCGCCGGTCGCATCGAAGTGGACGGCAACGTGCTGGACGACCTGGACGAGAATCAGCTGGCGCAGTACCGGCGCCGCACTGTCGGTTTCGTTTTTCAGTCGTTCAACCTGATTGCCAGCATGACGGCGCTGGAGAACGTGATGTTTCCGATGCGCTTCCGGCGCAGCAGCATCGCCCATCGCCGGGAGCGCGCCTTCGAGCTGCTCCGGCTGGTGGGGCTGGCAGACCGTGCCTATCACCGTCCCACCGAACTCTCCGGCGGCCAGCAGCAGCGCGTAGCAATTGCCCGGGCGCTGGTGAACGACCCACAACTCATCCTGGCCGATGAGCCGACCGGCAACCTGGATTCGCATTCGGGGGCGCTGGTGCTGCAGCTCCTCGCCGATTTGCACCGGCAGGGCCGCACGGTGCTGCTGGTGACGCACGACCCGCGCCTGACCCGCTTTGCCGACAACATCATCCGCCTACTGGATGGCAGAGTCGTTAGCGCGGAAGAGTACGAAGCACGCGCCTCTTTTGCGCCGGCAGAGCCGTAACGACCGAGATGCATTTTCCTCTTGGAGTTCTCTCATGATTGCGAATGCACGTCGCCTGTTCGCGCTGGTCGCCGCTCTGAGCGTTTGCGCCGCCGCGTTGCCGCGTCTTGTGCTGGCTCAGCCGCCGAGCGCCATCACCTTCCAGCCCACCACCGTATCGAACTCCTTCTCAAGCACCATCCTGGTCACCGGCACGGGCATCCTGCCGGGCGCGCAGGTGGCGCTGGACGGCTACGGCCTGCTCTCCACCACTCAGGTGACGACAGGCACGCTGACCGCCGTTGTTCCTGCAGGGCTGCCGGCGGGCGCGTACACGCTGCGCGTGATCAACCCGAACGGCGAGTCCGCGACCGCGGCGACGGCGCTGACCATCACCGGCCCGACGCCCACGCCGCAACCGACCGCCTTCGTGCGACCGCAACTCATCGTCGTCTCCTATGGCGCCAGCTCGCCCACCATCGCGCCCGGTGCGGATTACGACTTCGAGATGACGGTGCAGAACGCCGGCGGCGAGACGGCCACGAACGTTGTGGCCGAGTTCGTGGAGGGCGACTTCCTGCCGCGCGTGACCGGTGGCCTGCGCGCTTTGGGCAGCCTGGCGCCCGGGCAGACCAACCGTTTCTTCCAGCCGCTGTATGCCACGCGCGCCGTAGCCGAGAAGCGCGTCGCCTCGCTCGAAGTCAAAATCACGTACACCACCGCCGCCGGCGCAAACTACAGCGACTCGTTCACCCTCACCTTCCCGGTCGTCGTCCCGGTGGTGGGCACGGCACGTCCCACAGCGACGCCCACGGCGCGGCCATTGCTGCGCCCACAACTGGTGGTCGGCGCGTACCGCACCACGCCGGAGAAGTTACAGCCCGGCTTCCAGTTCGAGCTAGAGCTGGATGTGCAGAACGTGGGCAACGTCATCGCCAAGCGCATCACGCTGATTGTGGGCGGCGTGTCGCTGCCTTCGGATACCGGCACGCCCGGCCCCGGCGGGATCAGCGGCGATAGCGGCTCGTTCACCGACTTCGCGCCGCTCGGTACTTCCAACGTGCAATCGCTCGGCGACTTGGAGGCCACGCGCACGCTCACCGCCCGCCAGAAGCTCATCGTCAACGCGACGACCAAGGCCGGCGCTTATCCGCTCAAGCTCTCGTTCGTGCACTCCGACGAGAGCGGGCGCACTTATACTGACAATCAGGTCATCACCGTGCTGGTGTTCCAGATTCCGCAGCTGGAGATTTCGTTTTATCGAGAGGTCGGGCCGCTCTTCGCCGGCCAGCCGAACGTGCTGCCGGTGCAGGTGGTGAACCTGGGCCGTAACCCGGTGGTGCTCGGCAACATGCGCGTGAGTGCCGCGGCCGGCGCACAGTTCAGCAACAACGTCCTGCTCATCGGCACGCTCGACCCCGGCGGCACGTTCCCGCTGGACGCCGTCATGATCCCGGAAGCGCCCGGCCCGCTGGAGCTGACGGTGACGATTGATTACACCGACGACTTCAACCAGCCACAGAAGATTACGGCGGTGCTGCCGGTAGAGGTGATGGAGGGCGTTCCAATCGAGCCGGGTGCGCCGGGCGGCGAGTTCCCCGGTGGCGGTGAAATGCCCAAGCCTCAGCCGGAGACTCTATGGGATACCATTTTGCGCTTCCTGCGCGGCCTGTTCGGTTTGGGCAGCGGCCGGCCACAGCCCGGGCCGGGCATGCCGCCGGTGGAGACGCCGATGCCTGCGCCGGTGATTGTGCCTTGACGGAGGTTGGCTTATGCACATCCTCGACCTGCTTGCCCTGATTCTGGAAAACCTGAGCCGGCGCAAGGCGCGCGTGGCCCTCACGGCCATCGGCGTGCTCATCGGCACGGCCTCGGTGGTGGTGCTGGTCTCGCTCGGCATCGGCCTGCAACGCGGCGCGACGCAGCTCTTCGGCATCGCCGACCTGACGCGCATTGACGTCACGCCGAAGTACGACTTTGAAGGCGTCCCGAGACCCGCCGGCCCGGGGCTTGTTTCGGTGTCAGTGTCGGGGCCGATGCCCACGCCCGTGCCGATCACCGACCGGACTATCGAAGCCATCAAGGCCCTGCCGGGCGTCAAGGACGTCATCCCGCGCGACTACGTTCAGGCGGCAACCATCCTGCGCGCGGGGCGCATGGAGGCCGGCACCGGCCTGATCGGCGTGGGCACGGACGACCTGGCGAAGATGGGCGTGGAGGTGGAGCAGGGCGTCAGCCGGCTGGAGAAGGGAACCATCATCGTCGGCGCCCAGGTCGCGCAGACCGGCTTCTACGACCCCAAACAGCGGCCCGGCCGCGAGCCGCCGCCTCCGCCCGAACTGCTCGACAAGCAGCTAACGCTCATCGTCATCAAGTGGTCTCAGGACGGCCAGGAGACGCGGCGCAACATCCCGCTGCGCGTGGTCGGCATCACGCGCCCCACCGGCCAGGAGTCCGATTGGAGCGTCTACATCTCGCTCGACGAAGCCACCGCCATCAACAACTGGGTGCAGAACCGGCGCATCAATCGCAACAAGGACGGCTACGCGATGCTGGTGGTCAAGGCCGAAGAGGCGAGCCAGGTGCTCGACCTGCGTGACCGAATTGTGGAGCTGGGCTACGAGGCCAGCACCTTCCAGCAGTTCCTCGAGCCGATCAACGAGTATTATCTGACGCAGCAGGTGATTTTCGGCGGGGTGGGCGCCATCTCGCTGCTGGTAGCCGCCATCGGCATCGCCAACACGATGACGATGGCCATCCTGGAGCGCACGCGCGAGATCGGGCTGATGAAGGCGGTCGGCGCGACGAACCGCGACGTGCTGAGTGTCTTCCTCGGCGAGGCTGCCGGCATCGGCTTCATCGGCGGGCTGGGCGGCGTGATCCTCGGCTGGGCGGCCAGCCAGGTGGTCGGCGTGCTTTCGCTGGTGAACCTGGCGAGCCAGAGCGGACAGGGGCCGGGCTTCTTCGGCCCGACGGTGCTGGCGGTGGAGACGCCCCTCTGGCTGATGGCCGGCTCGCTGGTCTTCGCCACGCTGGTCGGCCTGGTCTCCGGTCTGTACCCGGCGCTGCGCGCGGCCACGCTGGTGCCGGTGCTGGCGTTGAAGTACGAGTGAAGCGTGCAAGTTGCGGTTTCGCGCGGGTATAATGCCGGGCGTGGAGGCGCATGGAATGGAAAACGTTCTGGTTCAACACATCGAGCAAACGCCGGGCGTCGTCGGTGGCAAGCCGCGCATCGCCGGCCATCGCGTGCGCGTGATGGACATCGCCTTCTGGCATGAGAAACGCGGCCTCACACCGGACGAGATTGTGGATTTGTTTCCCGGCCTGACGCTCGCCGACGTTCATGCGGCGCTGGCCTACTACTTCGACCATCGCGCCGAGATCGAGTCGGCGTTCGAGCGTGAGGCGGCGCTCAGCGCCGAGCTCAAGGCGCGTTATCCTTCCAAGCTTCAGGCCAGGTTGCGCGACTGAACGCAGCCAGGCGCGGAAGTGCCCCTCCGTTTCTTTTTCGACCAACACATTCCTCAGGCCGTGGCACAGGGCCTGCGCCGTCGCGGCGTGGACGTGCTGACCGCGCAGGAAGCCGACCGTTGCAGCCTGCCGGATGAATCTCAGCTTGCGTTCGCCGCCCAAACCGGGCGGGTGTTGGTCACCTTCGACGCCGACTTTCTCGCCCTGGCTGCGAGCGGCGTCCGCCACAACGGCCTCATCTTCTGCAGCGCGACCAAGTACACTTGTCGGCGAACTGATTGCCGCCCTCCTGCTCGCGCACTCGGTGCTTGAACCGGATGACATGCGCGACCACATCGAGTTTTTGTGAGGCCATGACCAAACATCTCGTCCTCGTCGCGGGGAACATCGGCGCCGGAAAGACCTCGCTGGCCGAGCGGCTCGGTGCGCGGCTGGGCTGGCGCACTGCCTTCGAGTCTGTGGCCGACAACCCCTACCTGGCCGAGTTCTACGCCGACATGCGCCGCTGGTCGTTCCATCTGCAGGTGTTCTTCCTCGGCCATCGTGCGCAGCAGCACCTCGAGCTGGCGCGCGACCCACGCTCGGCCATCGCCGATCGCAGCATCTACGAGGACGCGCACATCTTCGCCCGCGCCCTGCACCATCTCGGCCACCTGAGCGAGCGCGACTACCGCTCCTTCCGCGTCGTGTTCGATTTGGTGGTGAACGCGCTCCCCAGGCCGGACCTGCTCCTCTACCTCCAGTGCCCGGTGCCGGTGCTGCTGGAGCGCATCCGCAGCCGCGGGCGTAGCATTGAGAGCGGCATCACCGCCGAGTACCTGTCCCTGCTCGAATCGTTCTACGAGGAATGGCTGCGCAGCTTTGACCTGTGCCCGGTGCTCACCCTGCGCACGCACGACTTGGACTTCGTCCATAAGCCCCAGCATCTGGACATCGTCGTCAAGCGCATCCAGGACAAGCTGGCGGGCAGGGAGGTCATCATCTTCCCCGACGA
>JAVQXV010000190.1:0-5934 GCA_033577755.1 Anaerolineales bacterium | reverse complement strand
GCGTTGCTGATCGGCGTGGCGTTCTTCGTCCTCCAGCCGTTCCTCGAACAGCGCGCGCTGCGCGAGAAGCGGGTGACCGAGGTCGAGGCCCTGAACGCCGAACGCGAAGCGTTGCTTATCGCCCTGCGTGACCTGGACTTCGACCACGCCACCGGAAAGATTACGACCGAAGACTATGCGCCACAGCGCGCCGAGCTGGTAGCGCGCGGCGTGGCCGTGCTCAAACGGCTGGATGAGCTGGGCGCCTCCGCCCCGGCCTCCCTCGACGACGAAATTGAGCAGGCCATTGCGCGCCGCCGCGCCCGCGCTGCACAACGCAAGGGCGAATCCGGCGTAACCTGCGCCAAATGCGGCGCAGCGCTCGACGCCGGTGACCGGTTCTGCAGCAACTGCGGGGCCAGAGTCGCCACCGCCGCGCAAACCGGAGCAGCGCGATGAGTCCGCGCCTCCCGGCCCTCGCCATCCTGCTGGGGATGGCCCTCGCCGCCTGCTCGCTCGCCGGAGACATCACGCCGCCGCCCGGCGCGCGCCCGTTTCGCCCGATCTCCGCCACGCCCATCCCCGCCACCATCGCCGCCAACCCACCGGCCACTCCCGGTTCGGGCGTCCTCCCTGTCTCCCGCGAATTGGACTTTAGGCCCTCCGCCGCCGCCGGCGCGCGCATCTACGCCGAGAAGTGCGCCGACTGCCATGGCCCCACAGGGCAGGGCGACGGCGTGCGCGCAGCGCAAATCCCCGGCAACATCCCCATGCCCAGATTTGCGGACCCGAACCTCGGGAGGGAGGCCACGCCGCAGGAGTGGTTCGACGTGGTGACCAACGGGCGGCTGGAGCGCTTCATGCCACCGTTCAACCAGAGCCTGAGCGACACCGACCGCTGGAACGTGGTGGCCTACATCATCACGCTTGCCGTCCCGCCGGAGCAGATGGAACGAGGGCGGGCGGTGTATGCGGCGAACTGCGCCGCCTGCCACGGCCAGGCAGGGCGGGGCGACGGCCCGCAGGCGCAAGGCGCATTGACCGACCTCTCCGCACCCGGCTACTTCGCCGGCCGGACGCCCGCCGATCTGCTGGCTGCAATCAGCGCCGGCAGCCCCATCCCTGAGCACGCTCTCGACAGCGCCCTCACAGAAGCCGACCGCGAAGCGGTGGTGGATTACGTGCGGACGCTGGCCTACGACTACGCCGCGCCGGACACTGCGCTGAATACCGAAGGGCCGGCGCAGACTCGAACGCTGGCCGGCGTGATCCGCAACGGTACGGCGGGCGCGGCGACGCCGCCCAACCTGAGCGTCAACCTGATCGGCTTTGAGTCCGGCCTTGGCATGGTGGCGGCGTTCACGGTCACCGCCGACGCGACGGGCGCATTCACCTTCACCAATGTGCCGGTAGCAGAAGGTCGCGAATTCGTCGTTGCAACGAATTATGATGGCATCACCTATTACTCGCCTGTAACGTCCCTGGATGGCAACGAGGCGCAGTTGACGGTGTACGAACGCACCGACGACGCCGGCGCGCTGCGCATTGAGCATGTGCACACCTTCGTCCTGTTTGAGACGCCGGGCGAAGTAACGATTGGGCAGTGGCTGATTATCACCAATGCAGGCGACAAGACCTTCGCCCCCGCCAATGGGCGCACCGTGGCGATTACGCTGCCGCCGGGCGCGTATGGCCTGAATGTGCGTGAGGGTGAGGAAGGCGTGACCTTCTTCCGCACGGACACGGGCTTCGCCGATACCGCGCCGGTGCTTCCGGGTTCGGGCACGGCGCAGTTATTTTATTCCTTCAAACTCCCGTGGAACGGCGCGCTGGACTTCAGTCAGCCGCTGCCCTATCCGGTAAACAGTGTCAACGTGTTCCTCGGCGACATGAGCGTGACCCTGACCGGCCCACAGTTCATCAAGACCGAAGCGCAGGAAGTGCAGGGCATGCTCTTTCAGAGCTATGCGCGCGCAGGGCTGAGCGCCGGCGAGCCGCTGACGTTCCGGCTCTCCTCCGGAACAATGGCGAGCGTCGCCAATACCCTCGGCAGACTCTTTAGCGTTGCCGATACGTCCGGCCTCGCGCTGGGCGTGGTCGTGCTGAGCGCGACGTTGCTGGGGGTGGGCGTGTGGTGGTGGCGGAATGCCCGGCAGGCCGGCGGCGGACGGCGCACCGGTGGCAGACGGCAGGCCGATGGCCAGCGGCGGACAGTGGATGGCGGTCAGGCGACGCGCAGCCGCGACGAACTGCTCGACGCCATCGCCGAGCTGGACGACGATTACGCCTCCGGCAAAGTGCCGCGGGCCGAGTACGAGCGCGAGCGCGCCCGACTGAAGGACGAACTCAAGAAAATTTGGGGATAGGGGTGCTCTCCACCGAAGTGATCTGTGCGTGCGGCTCGTCGGTGACGAGCGTCAGGACGTACTCTGCATTCAACATCCGCCACCAGCCGAACAGCGTCAGGGCGGGGCGTTCGCGCCACTCCAGCCGGAACGGCGTCCAGCTGCGCGGGAACGGCTCGCCCGGCTCCGGCACGCAACTTACCGCGCGCGTGTCCTCCCTCAACCCCCTCCTCAGCGCCTTGAGCGCCGCTTCCTTGCCGCTCCAGATGGCCGTCACCAGCCGCGGGCGCAGCGGCGCGCTTGCGTGAGCTACCTGCGCCTGCTCGGCCTCGGTGAAGAAGTCGCGCACAAAGGCTTCGTCGCGCGGCTCTACCCGCTCGATGTCCGCGCCGAGTAGCGACCTTTCAGGCCGGAGCGAAGCGGCGCACAGCGCATACTTGCCGGAGTGGCTGATGGAGAGGGTGAGCGTGTCCAGGCCGGGCAGGTTGCGCAGCTGGTGCGGCACGCTCACCTCCGGCGCGCCGTCGGCCTCCGCGCGGATCACCCAGTCGGAGAGCGGCACGCTGCGCCCGGTCTCCTGTCGCAGCGCCGCCTGCAACAATCGCTTGGCCGTCCAGCGTCCGAGCAGCCAGTCGTGCCGGCGCTTGGGCACGGTGAAGGCCGCGTAGCGCTCGCGCTCCGTCGTGCTCAGCCACTCGTCCGACTCGAACGGGCAGTCGGCGGAAGATTGGACGAGCCAGTAAATCTTAAGGCTGATGGCCGATGAGTGATGACGGATGGTTGAACTTTATCCGAGATAACGAAAGCGGTTCGGTTGGGGCAAATGCTTCAGAAGAGCACCGATGCCAGCTCGTTGCGATAGGCCCGCGTCAGCGGGTCGTCATCGCCGAGCAGTTCAAAGATGCCCAGCATCACCAGGCGCGGCTCGCCCTTGCGATAGCGTTTGTCTTGGCGCAGCACGTCGAGCAGGCCGTCGAGCGCAGCCTCCCACTGGCCATGCGCAAACAGCCGAGCGGCTTGGTAATAGGCCGCGTCCAACTCTGACTCCTCCAGAGGTGGGTCTGCCGGCTCTATGGCGCACAGCCATGCCGCCAGCGGGCGCAGCTTCTCCGCCGCGATCACTTCGTCCGCACGCGGGAAATCGTCCAGCACTTCGCCCGCTTCGCAACCGCGACCCTGCGCCAACAGTGTCTTGACCAGACCGAGCGCGGCGGCGCCGTTCTGCGGCTGCTTCTCGAGGACCGAGCGGTAGCGCGCCTCCGCTTCGGCCCAGTGGCGTGCGGCCAGCAGGCCGGCGGCTTCATTTAGCTCCTTCTCGTAAGGCGCCGGCGCCAGCTTGCGCAGGAAGTCGCGCACGCGCGGCTCCGGCAGTGCGCCGGTGAACTCGGCAACGACCTGCCCGTTGCGAAACGCCTTGACCGCCGGGATGCCGCGCACACCGTACTCGGCGGCCAGACGCGGATTTTCATCCACGTTCACCTTAGCCAGGCGGAAGGCGCCCGCGCCTTCGGCAGCCAGCTTCTCCAACACCGGACCCAGCATCCGGCATGGCCCGCACCACGGCGCCCAGAAGTCCACCACGACCGGTGTCTGGTGCGAGTAGGCCAGCACATCGTTGGCAAACGTCGCTTCGGAAACGTCCAGGATGTGTTCACTCTTCGGAGTCATCGTCGCACAAAATCCATGAAAGGCTCTCTGTAAAAAATTGACTCACCGCAGAGCACACAGAGTGCGCAGAGATATATCAATAACGGACTCCACGCTCCTGGTGCCCTTTGCGGCTCGTTTTTGCAGTGGACTCTTGAGTCTGATTGTAGTCGGAATTATACCGTTGCACTGCGACGTTCAGGTGCCGGCCCGGCGCAGTAGGTGGGCTTTGAGCGCGACGTGTAGGTTGAGGCGCTGGTTGGTGTCCTTCAGGTCCATGCCGATAATCTCTTCGATGCGCCCGAGGCGATAGAGCAGCGTATTGCGATGAACGTTGAGCGCCGCGGCGGCCTCGGCCAGTGCCCCGCCATGTTCGAGGTAGGCGTCCAGCGTGCGCACCAGCTCGCCGTTGGTCTTGCGGTCATGTTCGGCCAGCTGCTGGATGGTGGCGAGGTATGGGTTGGCCGCCAGCACTTCGGGCGGCAGGTGATGCAGCCAGTCGAGCAGGCCGAGGGTCCAAAAGCAGACCACGCGCGACGCGCTCCCACTGCCGGGGCGCTTGCCCAGCCGCTCGCCGATGTCGGCGGCCTCGCGCGCTTCGTCGTAGGAGCGGCGCAGCGCGCCGTCGGCGGAGGCCAGCCGGCCTACGCCCACCACCAATGGCTGGGCGGCGTTGCTCAACTCGGCCACCATCTTTTCTGCCAACGCCTGTCCCACGTCCTCGGTCTTTGCTTCAATCAACACCGCCAGCCCGCGCTCGCGCGTCACCACCATTGCCCAGACGCCCTGACTGCGCAGCCAGCGGTCGAGGCGCGCGGCAAGCTGGGAGAGCGCGGCGTTCGTCGCCGATTTGCATAGCACAAACAGCATCTGATGCGGCTTGTCGAATTGATAGCCGACGATATGCGCACGTTCCAGCAGCAGGCTGTCGCGCTCGCCGGCGCGCAGCAGCTGGGCAAAGAAGTCGCCGCGCAGCGTATTTTGCGCCTCGCGCACGGCCTGTTCCTTGAGCATTACCAGCGCGGCGACGGTGGCGGCGTGCTCGATGGCCAGTTCGTCCAGGTCGGTCAGCGGATGGTCGCCGGCCACAATCCAGATGTAGCCGTACACTTCGCGCCCGACGACAATGGGCGCGACCACGCGCTCCATGGTCATGCCCAACTCGCGTATCGCCGGAAGGCGCACCGGGCGCATCTTGCTGTGCAATTCGGCGTAGATGCCGCGGTCGGTCATGCGCTCGACCAATTCGGGCGGCGTGCGGCCCGCGTCCAGCGCACGCCGGCGGTTCTCGTCCACCGGGCCGGCCTGCGCCGCAGCCAACACGTCGAAGGTCAGGCTCTCGAAGAGCACGGAGCGCTGCAGGATGTCGGCCAGGGTCTCGGCGAGCGCGCCCAAGCCGCCGCCCTCCAGCACCAGCTGCGTCAACCGGCGATGGATTTCGTCGGCGCGCGCGCGCACGGCGTACTGCTCGTTAACCAGCTCAACATACAGCCGCTCGATGAGGGTGACGAACTTGACCTCGCGCGGGACGGTGATGATAGGGAAGCCGGCTTTCTCGGCGGCCAGGCGCATCACTTCCGGCACTTCAGCGAACGACCAGCCAAGCGAGAACACCATCCCGACTGCGCCGCTGGCCACCAACTTGGGAACAATGGCCGCCTGCTCTTCCGGGTTGTCCTTGATGCCGTAGCCGGAGGTGAACAGCAATAGGCCCTGGCCGTAAACGTGGTATTCGGCGTTGGGGATGTCCACGACGTGGATGCGGCGGATGGCGGCGTCCAGCCCGCGTTTGCCGGCAATAACTTTGGCGTTGTGGAAGACGGGGAGCTTAAGGGCCTGACGCAGAGTGAGCATGCCTAAGGTAAAGAGGAAGAAGGAATTAGGAAGTAGGGAGTAGAAAGTAGTAAGTAGTGAAGTAGAAGGCAAGAAGATTTTACCCGACTCCCCCTTCTCCCTTCTCCCT
>JAVQXV010000189.1:0-5952 GCA_033577755.1 Anaerolineales bacterium | reverse complement strand
TCAGCCTGACCGGTTGTGTGCTGGTAGCGGACGCTTATCGCGCCGAGGCCTGGCAGGTGAACCCGCTGGGGATTTTGGTCGGCCTGGGGTCGGGGCTGGCTTTTGCCGCATACGGCCTGGCCGGGCGCTGGAGCGCCGGGCGCTTTGCCAGCGCGTGGACGGTGACGGGCTACGGCTTTTTGTTCGCGGCGGGCATGCTGGCGCTGACTCAGACGCCGGCCAGCGCCTTCAGCCTCGGCGCGCAGTGGGGCGGCTGGGGCCTGCTGCTCTTCCTCGCGCTTGTTCCCTCGCTGCTGGGCTTCGGCCTGTACACGCTCAGCCTGCGCTTTCTGCCGGCCAGCAACGCCAGCCTGATCGCTGCGCTGGAGCCGGTGCTGACTGCGCTCATCGCGATGCCGGTGCTGGGCGAATACCTGGACGAGCTACAATGGCTGGGCGCGGGGTTGATCGTGCTGGCGGCGATACTGGCGCAATCCGAAAAGCGTCCACGAAGTCACGCGACGAGCCATGAAGAAGCATTCGTCTGACTTCATGTGCATTCGATAAATGCTCCGGCAATGGCTTCCGGCCGTCGAAAAAGAATCCACAGATGTCGCAGATGGTCACAGATTGCCTCTGTGAAAAAGTTGCGTAATCTGCGGATAGATCGGGACGGCTGAGTAGTTACTGTATTCGTACGTATTCGTGTGTATTCGTGTGCATTCGTGGACTCAAAGCCGGCCCGCCGCTCGCGCCTTCGCCAGCACCTGCTGCGCTGCTTTCACCACCGGCATATCCACCATCTTGCCGTCGAGGGCAAACGCGCCCACCCCCGTGGCCTGATGTCGTTCGAACGCCTCGACGATGCGGCGTGCCCGCGCGATGGCAGCGTCATCGGGCGTGAAGGCCTCGTTGGCCGGCGCAATCTGGTTGGGGTGGATGAGCTGCTTGCCGCTGTAGCCCAGCTGCGCGCCCTGGCGGCATTCGCGCAGCAGGCCCTCTGTGTCGTTGAAGTCCACAAAGACCATGTCAATGGCCTGCAGGCCGAAGGCGGCGGCGTACGTCACCACGGCGGAGCGCGCGTAGAAGACCTCCCACGCTTCGGGCGTGCGCACTGCGCCGATGTCGCCGGCCAGGTCCTCCGCGCCGAAGATCAGCGCCGTCAGGCGCGGCGTGGCCGAGGCAATCTCTTTCAAATTGACGATGCCGCGCGCGGTCTCCACCAGTGCTAGCATCTCGATGCCGCCCGCCGGCCAGCCGTTGGCCTGCTCCGCCGCCGCAAGCTGAGCGTCCAGCCAGTGCAGGGCCTCCGCGCTTTCGACCTTGGGGAGGAGGACGCTGTCGGGCCGGCCCGTTATCGTCAGTCTTAAGTCTTCGGTCTCCAATCCTGAGCCGTAGGGATTAATCCGAATCATCCGCTCGCTGCGCCCGAAGTTGATGCTCTGCAACGCCTGGCGGATGGACTCGCGCGCGGCCGGCTTTTGGCTGAGCGCCACGCCGTCTTCCATGTCCAGGCAGACCACATCCGCGCCGAGCGTGGCGGCCTTCTCGATTTTGCGCCGGCTGTCGCCGGGGACGAAGAGCAGGGAGCGGCGGATGTGCATAGTGTGGCCGGGAGTGAGACTATTCGGGTTCGAATTCATCCAGCACCAATGCCTCCACCTCGCTGACTCTTTTGAAGTGGATATCATTGGTGAAGATGGCATCACAGCCTGTCAGGATTGCCGTTGCGATTTGAATGGCGTCAGTCAATGTGAGATTGCTTCGACTGCGCAGTTCTGCCGCCTTTTCAGCGATCTGGCTGTCTGTGGGTTGAAACTGGATCGTGTCGCCGCTGAGCAACAGTTCGCGGAAAGCCTGAAACAATTGAGTTGCGCCGCTCCGATGTGGGACAACAAGACATTCGGCTAGCATAATCGGTGAAACCACGCCGCGAAATACGGCCCGGTCGAGTTGGTCGAAAAAAACATCAACCTGCGCCCGGTAGCGAGGATTTGACTCCACGAAATAAATAATCGGAGCCGTGTCAACAAAGACCCGGCGCACCGATTTAAGTCGCTGGCTAAGCTTCATGCGGCGCGCCGGAGCGCTTGTTCACGGTGGTCGTCGTCCTCACGGCGCGTGCGCGAAACCCACTTCTGGGCATCTTCACCAACCGCCGGATACGCCAGCAGGCCACGTATCTCACGCCATTTGCGCCCGGACGAAAGCGCCGTTTGCCGCGCCCGCTCGATTAAGCGGGCAGCGAGCGCCAATTGCTCGTCTATTGTCAGCGCTTCAGTCTGTTGGGTTAGGGCTTCCAGGAGTTGATCAGACATTAGACTACTCCTTGTCGCTGTCCGGGCTGGCCTGCGCCGGAGACCGGGTTACAGCAGCGCTGCTTACTTTTTCCATAGGGCTTTCTTTCGGTCAATGCGGTCTGTGAAAAAGGCGGTAATTACAAAACCGTCTTGACCAAGAGGCAGTATAGCATGGCGCTCAACCCGGAGGTGCGGCTACCAGAGCTTGAATCCAGCCAAGATTTTGGGCGAAGTGGTGAGCGGTGTTGCCATAGACGACGTTGATGGCCGGCCGATCGCCGGCGCCGGGTTCGTCCGGCAGGTAATGGCGGCAAGGCTTGTGCAAATCGGCGTCTTTGACCGCATCCCAGGCGTGCTCAATGTCGGCCACCAACTCGGCTTCGGTCGTTACCCAGCACTGCGTCATGTCTGCTTCTGTTCCTTCACTCAAGTTCTCCGCTTCAAGAACATCACCGTCCGCTCCAGTTCCACCACCACCGTGCCGTCCGGCTTGCGGCCGATGTGCTTCAGCCGCACCAGGCCGGCCTCCGGGCGCGACTTCGACTCGCGCTTCTCCAGCACCTCCGTCTCGGCGTAGATCGTGTCACCGTGGAAGGCCGGGTTGGGGTGTCGAATGTTGTCGTAGCCGAGGTTGGCGATGATGGTGCCCTCGGTCAGTTCGCCGACGCTGATCCCCACCACCAGCGCCGCGGTAAACAGACCGTGCACGATGCGCCGGCCAAACTCGGTCTTGGCGGCGAAATCTTCGTTGATGTGCAGCGGCTGTGTGTTGAGCGTCAGCGCGCTGAAGAGCACGTTGTCCATCTCGGTCAGCGTGCGCCCTGTGGCGTGCCGAAACTTATCGCCGACGTTTAGGTCTTCGTAGTATTTGCCGGGCATAGCGCTTCAATTATCGCCGGGCTGAACGGGTCTCACAAGGCCTGCTGCACGTTCACCGCGCCTCGCTGCGTCACTGTCTGTGTTTGTCCGCAGATTACGCAGATTTTTGCAGATAAAAGTCTCTGGCACTCTGTGAAATCTGGGGACTCTCAGGTCTGCCGGCGGTCATCTCCAGAGCAATCACCAGTTCACTTCAATCGTCGTCGCTTCTGTTAGCGGGCATTCGACTCGCACGCGCACGGCCTGCGCCCCGGCGTCGTGTTCCCACTGCGGCCACGCTTCGCCGTTGACGCGCACGTCGCGTGGTGCTCCGGCCCGGTGCAGCACCACGGTCACGCGCCTCGGCGCAGCGCTCGCCGGGAAGCGTCCCTCCGTTCGCTCAATCGTCACCCTCACTTGCTTTTCGTCCCCCGTTGCCTTGAACGCCGTCGTCCAGAACTCGCCGCGTTGGTAGGCACGCGTGCGACCATCGTCGTCGTACAGCGTGAACGCGGCGGGGTAGGGCGGGTAGCAATGCAGTTCGAGTTCGTCGAAGCGGTGATCGTCGGGGATGAACTGCATCGCCGGGCCGAGCGGCAGGATGCTCCCGCCGCGCACCAGCAGCGGCAGCCGCTCCAGCGGAGCGGGATAGTCCACCGCGCCGCCGCCCGCGTAGCTCTGCGTCGTCCAGAAGTCGTGCCAGAGGCCGTTGGGAAGTTGAATCGTGCGCCCGGTCGCGCCGGCAACGAGGACCGGCGCGAGGAGCAGCGCCGGGCCGAGCATCACCTGATCGTCCGTGACGTCGAAGCGCGCTTCTTCGAACTCGAGCCGCATCGGGCGCATGAGAGGCAGGCCGGTGCGGTGTGCCTCCCATGCCAGCGCGTAGTAGTACGGCAGCAGGCGGTAACGTAGCTCGGTGTAGGCGCGGAAGTTGGCCTCGATTTGCGGGCCGTGTGACCAGGGGAAGCGCGTATTGTCGAACTGTGGCGGGCGGATGAAATAGCGGGCGATGGGATTGAGCAGCGCCCATTGCGCGTAACGGGCGTGCGTCTCCGGCGTCGTCTTGCCGTCCAGCCCGAACACGTCCGCCGTCCAGTGGGCGAAGCCGAGCAGGCTCAGGTTGAGGCCGGCACGCATCGTCCGATGAATATGCTCAAACGTCGGATGCTGGTCGCCGAGGAAGAGGGCGGGGAAGCGCTGCGAGCCGGCCCAGGCCGAGCGCGCATACACGAACGGGCGACGGTCATCCAGCTCCGCCATCCCCTCGAACAGCGCGCGGCTATAGAAAAAGCCGTATAGATTGTGATACTCGCGCCCGCTCAGCCCGAGGTGGCTGCGCGCGTTCGTCGGCAGATACTCGCCGTCGTCGTTCTTGAAGAACGCCACGCCCTCCTCGTAGCGCGGGCGCATCAGGTCGTTGAACCAGCGAGCGGCAGCAGGATTGGTGAAGTCCACCATGCCGCCCGCCCCGAACCACCAGAGCGCGTCGTCGTGCGCGAAGTAGCCTTTGGCCTTGCCCTCTTCATACTCCGCCGTTGCACGTTCGTCATCGGAGTACGTCCCCGGGCTGACGTTGTTCGCCAGCCGGTTGAGGACGAACTTCTGCGCGGGTCGGCGGCGGCTGTTCTGGAACGGTGTGAGGATGAGGCCGAGGCGGATGCCTAATGACCGGAGGTCGGAGATTAGGGATTGGGGATCGGGGAAGAGGGAGCGCCGCCACCGGAAGTTGTGGAATCGTTCTTCCCAGTGATAGTCGAGGATGAGGGCGTCGAGCGGCAGGTTGCGGCGGCGATGCTCGCGGGCGAAGGCCAGCACCTTGTCCTGCGCTTCCTGCGGGTAGCCGGTCACCATCAGCCCGAAGGCCCAGCGGGGCGGGAGCGGCGGGCGGCCCGTCAGTTGGGTGTAGGTCTGCACCAGTTCGCGCAGCGAGGGGCCGTACATCACGATGTAGTCGGCGTTGGGGCCGGCCGCGTCCACGCTCAACGTCCTGCGCGCCGGGTCAATCGTCCAGCGGCTGGGGTGGCTGTTGAGCAGAAAAATGCCGTAGCCGCGCGAGCTGTAGAAGACGGGGATGGCCGAGTAGGTCTCGCGGTGCTGCAGCAATGCGATGGCATCGCGGATTTTGAGCTTGATCTGGCCGCGCTCACGGCGGAAGGCGTTGAACCACTCGCCCCAGCCGTAGAAGCCCTCGCCGGGCATGATGCGCCACGTCAGGCTCACCGCCTCGGGCGAGCGGTCGTTCTCTAGGCGTATCTGGAAGGCGGGGATATCGGCGGCCACGCCCCGTGGCAACTGGCGGGCCTCCCTGCCAAAGCGCGGCGGTTGAGCTTCCTCCAGAGTAAAGCGCGAGTCTGGAGAGCTAATGCGAACATTGAGGGCGTCAACATCTACCCTGAGCAATCGGTCTTCGGCTTTCACCTCCGGCGTGGGCAGGAGCACGTGGCTGAGCCAGGGGCGATCCGGTGGCAGGGGCTGACCGGGCGGCGCATGGGTGACGCGCACGGCATTGGGCAGCAGAAAGCGAGCACGGATGGTTCGCGCGCCCACCGTGAACGCTTGATCGGTCATTTGTCTCGGCCCTGGCTTGGCGTTAGCTTGCTCGCCTGCTGAAGTTTGCGGACGTGGAAAAACATGGTGCTACACGGCCGGTCTCACTGCAAAACGCAATGGGCTTGCCTTTGTTTTCCTTCGCGTTCTTAGCGTTTCGGCGGTTCCGTCGGCTTGTTTCGGTGCAGCCACAGTTTCGTGTTCTTTCCGCGCACTGTGTAGTCGGTGCTGCAAGATGGCCTGCTTATGCTTATGAAGTTTACAATGA
>JAVQXV010000188.1:0-6023 GCA_033577755.1 Anaerolineales bacterium | reverse complement strand
GACCGCGAGGTGCTGCGCGTCCAGCCCGGCTATTCCGAGGGCGCGTTCGGCCTGGCGGTGGATGTCGGCTCGACGACCGTCGTCGTCCATCTCTGCGACCTGCGCACCGGCAAAGTCTTAGCCACCGAGTCCGCCATGAACCCGCAGGTGCGCTACGGCGAAGATCTGATGAGCCGGGTGAGCTACGTGATGATGCATCCCGACGGCGTTGAACGCATGCACCGTGCTATCATCGCCACCCTCAACGACCTGAGCCGCAAAGCGGCGCAGGCCGCCGCAATCTCAACTGCCGATATCGTGGACGTGGTGCTCGTCGGCAACCCGGTGATGCATCACCTGCTGCTGGGCCTCAGCCCGGTGGAGCTGGGCGGTGCGCCGTTCGCGCTGGCCGTGCATCAGTCGCTGGACTTAAAGGCGCGTGACTTGGGGCTGAAGCTCAACCCGTGCGCGCGCGTGCACGTGCTACCGTGCATCGCCGGCCATGTCGGCGCCGATAACGTCGCCGTACAGCTGGCCGAGGCCCCGCATGCCCAGGACGAGCTGATGCTGGTCGTGGACGTGGGCACCAACGCCGAGATTGTGCTCGGCAACCGCGAGCAGGTGCTATGCTGCTCCAGCCCCACCGGCCCGGCCTTTGAAGGCGCACAGATCACCCATGGCCAGCGCGCCGCCCCGGGCGCCATCGAGCGCGTGCGAATTGACCCCGTCACCTGGGAGCCGCGCTTCAAGTTGATCGGGATGGATGATTGGATTGAGCCTGCTTCTCTCTCTTCCCCTTTGAGGAGAGAGACTAAGGGTGAGGACCTGCGGGCTACCGGAATCTGCGGCAGTGGCATCATCGAAGCCGTTGCCGAACTCTACCTCGCCGGTATCATTGACCGCGATGGCCGTTTTGCCGAGAACGGGCCGGAGCGTTCGGCGCGGGTGCGCTTCAACGGTCGCACCGGCGAATATGTGCTGGCCGACGCCGAATATACTTCCAGCGGCAAGCCCATCGTGGTCACTCAGGCCGATGTGCGTGCCATCCAGCTGGCCAAGGCGGCGCTGTATGCAGGTGTCAAGTTGTTGATGCAAGCGCGCGGTGTAGAGAAGGTAGATCGCATCGTGCTGGCCGGCGCGTTCGGCAGCTACATTGACCCGAAGCATGCGATGGTGCTCGGCCTGATTCCGGATTGCGAGCTGGAGAAGGTGACGGCGGTAGGTAACGCCGCCGGCGATGGGGCGCGCATCGCGCTGCTCAACCGCGCCGCCCGCCTCGAGGCTGCCCGCATTGCAGAGAATGCCATCCACGTGCAGACGGCGGTGGCGGCCAACTTTCAGGCAGAGTTCGTCGCCGCGATTGCGATCCCGCATGCGACCGACCCGTTTCCGCATCTGGCCGATATCCTGCCCCAGACTTTTGCGGGGGACGGGAAGGCCGGCCGGCGCAGTCAGCGCCGCCATGCACGCCTGGCGCAGGCCGCCTAAAAAGTACCGCTCACCTAAATAACAAACGGACTACGCAACACGCAATACGAACCAAGTCTTTGGAGAAGACCTCCCATGAGTGATCTCGCAGACATCCCCGATGACGAGCTGGTGCAAAACATTCAAGACGATTTGTACGATGGCATCGTCGAGGGCGTGACTGAAGGCGTTCAGGAGCTGCTGCGCCGCAACTGGACGCCCTATGATGTAATGACCAAAGCCCTGGTCGGCGGAATGGACATCGTCGGCGTGGACTTCCGCGACGGCATTCTCTTCGTACCCGAAGTATTAATGGCGGCCAAAGCGATGAAGGCCGGCATGGAGATACTGCGCCCGCTGCTGGCCAACACCGGTGCGAAACAGATCGGCACGATGATTATCGGTACGGTCAAGGGTGATATCCATGACATCGGCAAGAACCTGGTGGCGATGATGATGGAGGGCGCCGGCTTCAAGGTCATCAACCTCGGCATCAACTGCGACGCCGAAAAGTTTGTGGCTGCGTACAAGGAGCATCAACCCGATATTCTCGGCATGAGCGCGCTGCTTACCACTACCATGCCGTACATGGACGTGGTTATCAAGCGCTTCAAGGAAGAGGGCCTGCGCGACAAGGTTATCATCCTCGTCGGTGGCGCGCCGCTCAACGCCGCCTTCGCCGAGGAGATCGAAGCCGATGCCTATTGCCGTGACGCCGCCGTGGCGGTAGAGACGGCCAAGAAGCTCCTCGCCATTAAGCGCGGCGAACTGGTGTGACAATCACTACTTTCTACTTTCTACTTAAATTGGGGACATAGCAAGTAGAAGGTAGAAAGTAGAGAGTAGAAAGTGACGAGCAGAAAGCGAACATAGATGAACAAATGGCAACGTCTTCTTGAAGGCAATCCCGGTCCGATCCTGGCCGACGGCGCGATGGGGACGCAGCTGTTCGCCGCCGGCCTGCAGTTCGGCGACCCACCGGAGACGTGGAACATCCTCCACCCTGACATCGTGCGCGGCATCCAGCGCCGCTACATCGAGGCCGGCGCGCAAATTGTGCTGACCAACACCTTCGGCGGCACGCGCTTCCGGCTGGCGATGCATAATTTGCAAAACAAGGTGGCCGATCTGAATCGTACTGCCGTCATCCTGCTGCGCGCCGAGATCGAAGCCTCGGGCCGGCAGGTGCTGATTGCCGGCGACATCGGCCCAAGCGGCGAAATCCTTGCACCACTGGGCACCCTCGAGTACGCCGACGCCGTGGACGGCTTTGCCGAGCAAGCGCGCGCCCTCATCGGCGGCGGAGCTGATGTGATCTGGATCGAAACGATGTCCTCGCTCGAGGAGGTGCAGGCGGCCATGGAAGGGACGCGCCGCGTCTCGCCTGACATCCCCATCATCACTACCATGTCCTTCGACACGCACGGCCGCACGATGATGGGTGTGACGCCCGAGCAGGCGCTCAGGACGCTCACCGAGTGGGGCGCGGCGGCGGTGGGCGCGAACTGCGGCAACGGCACCGATGAGCTGCTGGCCGCCATCACCCGCATGCAGGCCGCCGGGCCGCGCGTGCCGCTGGTCGCTAAATCCAACGCCGGCCTGCCGGAGCTGGTCAACGGCAAGGCCGTCTATCGCGCCACGCCGGAGGCCATGGCTCACTATGCCCTGGACGTGTACAAGGCCGGCGCGCGCATCATCGGCGCGTGCTGCGGCAGCTCGCCCGACCACATTCGCGCCATGGGAGAAGCGCTGCGAAATCCTGAAGCCTATACGGCCTCCGCCGGCGCTGCGCCGCAGCCGGGCGCCAACGGCCAATCGGCCACCGACCGCGCCGCCCGGCGTGCTGCACGGGAAGCAAGGAGGAGGAAGGACTGAAGACCGAAGACCGATCACTGGTCTTCAGTCAGCGGTCATCTATCCTATGACTACCGCCCTCATCGTCTGCGGTGCGCTGGCCCGTGAAGTGCTGGCGCTGAAAGAGAAACATGGCTGGGATGCCGAGGTGCTCGGCGTGCCGGCGCTGCTGCACAATGAGCCGCAAAAAATTCCGCCGGCCGTGCGCGAGCGCATCCGCGAGGCTCGCCAAAAGTACGCGCGCGTGGTGGTGGTGTACGGCGATTGCGGCACCGGTGGCCTGCTCGACCGGATGCTGGCCGAAGAGGGTGTAGAGCGCGTGCGCGGCCCGCACTGCTACGAGATGTATGCCGATGGCGTCTTCGAGCAACTGATGACCGAAGCGCCCGGCACGTTTTTTCTCACGGATTATATGGTTCAGTCCTTTGACCACCTGGTCATCGAAGGCTTGGGCCTCGACCGCTATCCAGAGCTACGGGATGAGTACTTTCGCAACTACACCCGAGTCGTGTATCTGGCCCAGCAGGAGGATGAGGGACTACGTGCCCGTGCGCAGTGGGCGGCGGAACAGCTCGGCCTACCGCTGGAGATTCGCCAGGTGGGCTACGGCGCGCTGGAGAAGCGGTTAGTGGAGTTGATGGGCTGATCGTTCCTTCGTGTTGCGTGTTACGTATTCCGTATTTCGTATTCCGTATTTCGTATTCCGTATTCCGTATTGGGGTCGTTCATGCAATACGCGCTACGCAATACGCAATACGTAATACAAGTCTATGGCCTCCTATCAAATTGTCTACTGGCGTGATATTCCCGCGCAAGTGAAGGTGAAAGCCGGACGTGTGCGGGCTGCCCGGCCGCTGAGCGAGCGCTTTCAGGTGTATATTGATCGTGCCGCGATGCGGGCCGGCTTGTTCAACACCGATGATTATCTGGCAGAGTGGCGCACCGGCGAAGCGGTCGAGCGCGAGGGCGAACCGGAAGCAGTAGCCGAAGCCGTCATCGCTGAACTCGAGGCCGCCTACCCCGATGAGCGGCTGGAGCAACTCGTCCTCAACGGCGGAAAAGAAACAACCCATAGCCCGTAATCAGTCATCAGTCTTCAGTCATCTTCATGCGCTTCCTCCAAAATCACCCTCGTCTGCTCGAAGTTGCCTATGACGCCACGCACCGAATCCTGGCGCCGTTTGCCCGCTGGTTGCGACCGGGCGGGTTCGTGGAGAAGGTGTTCATTCGGGGTGAGATCATCACCAAAGGTGCAATCTTCAATTGCCAGATGTGTGGCCAGTGCGTGCTGCACTCGACCGGCATGACCTGCCCGATGAATTGCCCCAAGAACCTGCGCAACGGCCCGTGCGGCGGCGTGCGTGAGAACGGCCACTGCGAGATCAAGCCCGAAATGCGTTGTGTATGGGTGGAGGCCTGGGAACGCTCGCAGGCGATGTCCAGGTATGGGCAGGAAATGCTGCGGGTGCTGCCGCCGGTGAACCGCCGCCTACAGGGCACTTCGGCCTGGATTAACGACTTGACCGGTGTGGCGCAGCAGAACCCTGCCGGCTGGATCGGCGTGAACGAAATTCAAATGACGAGTCCCTAGCCGACTCCGAAATCCGTGTCATCCGTTCAATCCGTTGACCTGAAATCCGGCTCCCGTCTCGAACGCGTCCTCCGCTCCGGCCGCTTCGCCGTCACCGCCGAACTCAACCCGCCGGACAGCGCCGACCCGCAGGCGGTGTACGACCGGGCGCTGGTGCTCTCTACCGTCTGCGACGCCATCAACGCCACCGACGCCTCGGGCGCGAACTGCCACATGTCCAGCGTCGGCATTTGCGCGCTGCTCACCCGCGCCGGCTACGAGCCGGTCTATCAGATTTCCTGTCGCGACCGCAATCGCATCGCCATCCAGGGCGACCTGCTCGGCGCGGCGGCCATGGGCGTGAAGAACGTGCTCTGCCTGACCGGTGACGGCGTGCAGGCCGGCGACCAGCCCGAGGCCAAGCCGGTCTTCGACCTGGACTCGCTGACGCTGCTGCGCACCGTGCGCATCATGCGCGACCATGGCCAATTCCTCAGCGGGCGCAAGCTGGAGGTGCCGCCGCGCGTCTTCGTCGGCGCGGCTGAGAATCCCTTTGCGCCGCCCTATGACTTCCGCCCGCTGCGCTTGAAGAAGAAGTGGGAGGCCGGCGCAGAGTTCATCCAAACGCAATATTGCTTCGATGTGCCACGGCTGCGCGAATTCATGCAGCGCGTGCGCGACCTGGGCTTGCACGAGAAGCTGTTCATTCTCGTCGGCGTCGGCCCACTGCGCTCGGCCAAAGTCGCGGAATGGATGCGCGCCCACGTGCCCGGCGTCCACATCCCCGACGCCGTGATAGACCGACTGAAGGGCGCGCAGAAGCAGGCGCTCGAGGGCAAGCGGCTGTGCATTGAGATCATTCAGCAGGTGCGTGAGATACCGGGCGTGGCCGGCGTGCACGTCATGGCCTACCGACAGGAGGAACTTGTGGCGGAAATCATCGAAGAGGCCGGACTGCTCCCGCGCCATCCGCGTCATGAACTCAGCGTATCAGGTGCCGAATTGTCCCCAAATGCCAGGCATCCAACAGCTTAGCCAGACCTGACACTTTGGCAGAAACATCCGATACCTGAGACCCCGATACTTGACACCTGACACTTGGCACTTAACTTGACACCCGACATTCATTGTCCTGATATTCAACACTTGACAC
>JAVQXV010000009.1:0-44072 GCA_033577755.1 Anaerolineales bacterium | reverse complement strand
CGCCAGCGCAAAGGCGACGCCGGCGACCAGGGCAAGCCTGCTCTTGTTTCTGGTTAGCGTGGTCATTTTTTCATCTCCTTGTTTCGTCAGAATGATCAATTGATCATTCCCGGCGGATCGCTGGGGAAAGTCCGATTACAGGTCGAGTCAATGTAGATTTTCCCCAACCAATCATCGCTCCACGAAGTGGTCGTGGAGAACGAGTAATTGACCTCATTGGGGTAAACATTGCACCCCGTCTTCGAGTATACAACCCGGTAGCGATACCAGACGTTGGAAGACAGAGCCATCTCATCAAGCAAGACCTTAAGCTCTTCCCGAATAGCAGTACTACCGCAACCGTTTTCCAAGACGTAGCCGGTTATCGGCAACCCAAGACCGGTAAACGATACGAAGTCCAAGCGGTCACAGTAACTAGATGGCGGTTTATACGCCTCGTTCTCGAGCTGATACTGAATACCTGCATGCACATGCCGGTACTTCAGAAGGTTCACGTTGTCAGGCGTCCAGAGATTGTCGGCGTACCAGGTGACGTGGGCGCTGGAAGGGTCATTGTTATACCACCAGTGATTACCCCACACAGGCGCATCCCCCCAGTTCCAGTGGTATTGAGCAGCGGCAAAAACCACGCGAGTGAGCGCGAAAACCGCCACACCAGCCAGACCGACTGCCAACAGGACTCGTAGTTTCATTTGATCTGTCCTCCTTTCAGGATGCTTCGCAAACGTTTGCTGCTGCACCGAACGACGGCCAACTGACCGGCATCATACGACAACAACATCACAGCTTCATCTCATTTCTGTAACAGTTGTGTAACAGAGAGCTTAAAGTTTTCGCCCCTCACCCTCCCGATGAGCCACAGCCAAACGACCACAATCCCAGAGGACGCCGGTCAGGCCGGATTTCCGCTTTGTAACAGTTCTGTAACAGAATGATGAGAGTTCGAATAAATCATTGTGGCCATCCCTATCCTATGGCATACTCGCCCGAGACATGCAGCCGAAGAAGCACATCCTGGTTGTGGACGACGACTACGCCGTAACGCAGGCGCTCCGGTCGCTCTTCGTGCGCAGCGGCTACGAAATCAGCCTGGCCCATTCCGGCTGGGAAGCGCTGGCCCGGCTGGAACACAAGCCGGACCTGATCATCCTCGACCTGATGCTGCCCGGCCTGGACGGCTACGAAGTCTGCCGCCAGATTCGCAGCCGGAAGAGCTACATCCCGATTTTGATGTTGACGGCGAAGGACGAGGTCTCCGACAAAATCAAGGGGCTGGAGCTGGGCGCCGACGCCTACCTGGTCAAACCCTTCGAGCCGCGAGAACTGGCGGCGCAGGTGCAGGCGCTGTTCCGCATGGTGGAAATGGCCGGCGCAAAATCGGACGCCGGGGCCGAACGGCCATTGACCTGCGGGCCGATCGAGCTGTGGCCGGAGCAACACCGCGTTCGAGTGGCCGGGGTTGACGTCGAGCTGACGCCCAAGGAGTTCGAGCTGTTGCATTTTCTGCTGCGCCACCCCGGGCAGGTCCTCGGGCGGGAGACGCTGCTGCGCGAGGTCTGGGGCCACACGTTCGAGGGCGATAGCCGCACGGTTGACGTGCACATCCAGCGGCTGCGGTCAAAAATTGAGTCTGACCCGGCGGCGCCCCAACTGATTCAGACCGTGCGAGGGTTCGGCTACCGGCTCGCGGCGCCGGACGACTCCTGAGAGGCGTTCCGGTGTTCGTCCTCGAGCTCAAGTTCATCCTGGCGCTTGGGCTGCTACTGGCGCTGGCGGCGGCGCTGCTGGCGCTCAGCCTGGAGCGGCGCTTGCGACTGCGACGTTCGCCCCTGGCCCGCCTTACAGCCGACGAGAAAGATTTGCGCCGCCAGGCCGAGTATGCCCCGCTCGGCCTCGTGCTGCTCGATGAAGACTGTCAGTGCCTTTATTGCAATGCCATCGCCCGCCAGATTCTGTCGCTGTCCCCAGGCCCTCTGCCGCAGACTCCCTGGCGCGAGGCGCTGGACGAAGACCTGGCCCTGGCGCGCCGGTCGGACGCCGGGCAGGCGCCGTATCGCATTGTAACCCTGCCCACCGGCCCCACGATCAGTTGGTGGATTTATCCGCTCGGTTGCCTCGATCTCGTGGTCATCTCCGATCTCACCCATCAGCGCCGGCTGGAGGCGACGACGCAGACCTTTCTGAACGAACTCTCCCACGAATTGCGCACGCCGCTGACGGCCATCCTGGCGCACCTCGAGCTGCTGCGCATGGCCGACATCCCCGAAGCCGCGCGCCAGCAGTCGCTCAACACCGTTCACACCGAAACGGTCCGCATCGTCCGCCTGGTGCAGGACTTGTTGTCGCTCAGCCGGCTGGAGCTTACGACCGCGCTCCAGCGCAAACCGGTCAATCTGGTCATGATCGCCGAAGCCGCGCTGACCGAACTGCTTCCGGCGTTCGACGCAAAACAACTCGACCTTTCCCTGCAAACCGATACTTCCCTGCCGCCGGTGCTCGGCGACGCCGAGCGGCTCAAGCAGGTTTTTCTCAACATCCTGGATAACGCCGCCAAGTTCTGTCGTACCGGCGATAAAGTGACGGTCGCCCTCCGACGCCACGCCGATGGCGTGCAGGTCATCATCAGCGACACGGGGCCGGGCATCCCCGCCGAGCATCTGCCGCACGTCACCCGCCGGCTGTATCAGGCAGACCCGAACTCGCCGGGAAGCGGGCTGGGCCTGGCGCTGGTGGACGAGATTCTGCGCCGTCATCACAGCACGCTCATCATCCGGAGCGAAACTGCCGAAGGGCGCTCCGGCACGGAGCTGGAATTCGTTTTGCCGGGCGCTTAGCAGCCGTCATGTCTTCCCCGCCTTCCACACGACGACGCCCCGCTCGCAACCCGGCCATCCGATTGGGCCTGGCCGGGCTTGTCCTGGTCGCCCTGTTCGGCTACTGGCTGGCGCCCGGCCTCGGCGCGGCGCTGATCGTGCCCTCCGGCTCGGAGCGGGCATTCGTCTGGCCTCAGATTCGTCTTGAGCCGCCACAGCCGCTGCCCGGCCAACGGGCGCAGGTGTTCATCAGCGATGTCACCCCATGGGTCCACCTCGAGCTGTTCGTCAACGGCCGGCGGGCGGAGTTCGAGCGCTATCAGGCCGATGAACAGGCCGGGATTTGGATTTGGTCCTGGACTTTTGTAGCCCCCGATCAAACCGGCTACGAAATCGTCTTCTACCGCAACTGCGATACCGGCTGCCTCGAACGCGCGCGCTGGACCATCGGTGCCATCTCACCAATGGTTGCGCCCCCCGCAAGCCCCGGCATACCCACTAAGCTGGGCGTGGTTTTCGCCAACCCCGACCGCGACTGGAACAACCGCAACGGCTGGGACGTGGAGTTGACCTATGCCCGCTATGCGGAAGCCGAATACTGGGGCGTGGACGATCTGGCCGGGCGCGTGCAGGCCGCCGCGCGTCAGGGCCTCCGGGTTCTGGTGCGAGTGGATTACGATCAGGGCCAGAGCCTGCCGCCGGCCGAGGACTACGCCGCGCTCACGGCATACCTCGAATACCTCGCCCGCCTGGCGCGCGACCAGCGGCTCCGGGACGTGTACGGCTACGTCATCGGCAGCGGGCCGAACGACAGCGGTAACAATGTGCAGGCGCCGCAAAACCCGACGACCCCGGAATGGTACGCGCGGCTCTTCAACGGCTACGGCGCCGACCCGGCTCGCCCGGATAACGTGGTGCAGACCATTCGCAGCGAAAACCGGACTGTTCGCATTCTCGTCGGGCCGGTGTACCCCTGGATTACGGACCAGACGGGAGAGCGCCGCTTTCGAATTGACACCCCCTGGCTGAACTACATGAACACACTCACCGCCGCCATAGACGCCGGCGTCTCGGCCAAGGCGGCCCTCGGAATTTCGAACGTTGCGCCGGATGGGTTCGCCATTCAGGCCCCCGGCAGGCCGGACGCGCCGGAACTTGCCGGCCAGCCCGGCGCCCGCGAGCCTTTAGTGAATCTGCGGAGTCCCGAATGGGGCGGCGCTCAGATGGGTTTTCGCGTTTTCGAGGACTGGCTGGAAATCATCAACGCTTACGAGAACACGCGCGGCCTGCCGGTGTACATCACCTCCACCAACACCGCACCGCCGGATACTACGGTGACGCCGGCGCAGAATTATCCGCGCGGCTGGTTGAGCAACGCGCTCCGGGTCGTCAACCACGAGCCGCAGATTCAGGCCCTGTGCTGGTTCATTGATTTCTTTCCCCACGACAAGCGCTGGGAGTTCTTCAGCCTCACCAACCCGCGCGGTTGGAACCATGAGGCAAACAGCGAGTTCGCCGAATTGCTACGCCCACCCGAACCGCGCACCGCCCCTTGATGATGGGCGCCGGCTGACAGGCCGGCTCACAGGGGTCAATCTTCAGCCTTGGACTCTCTCCCTACCTGGATGAGCAATACCGCCAATTGAAGTTCTCCTCAGCAGCTACTCGATTGCCCAGATCAACCAGAGGCCTCGGACAACCCTCTACGCTCGCGTTCCGCTATTGAGTTCCCGTCACTTCTATTCGACCCGGTGGCCCGTCCCCGTAGCCGATCACGAGCGGGCACAACACCAGGTCATAGTGCCAGGTCTTCCAGTACACGCTGCTCTCACGACCGTGAGCATATCGGACCCAAAACTCCATCTGCACCCGATAAGTCGGGTCGTCATCACGGATGCTCTCCCACAGAGGCCGGCTGTCGCCCACACGCACCGAGTTCAAACCCCACTTCGTAACGGGATAAGTACGAATGGAGGCAGGCAAAGCCGGCCCAACCTGGAGTTCGGCGCTGGATTTCGGCAATCCACCAGCCTGATGAATCAGAGCACCGATGGGGAGGCGAGGCGCGTATCCGACAAAGAGCGGCGACGGACAGTCCTCCCGTTGGGCCAACCGTGCGGCCCCAAGTGCAAGGTATAGACCCGATACTGCCAAGCCCATGAGGATCACGCTCACAGAGATACCCGACCTGCTCATCGGCATTTTATCCTCAATGTTTGGGCAAATTCAGTTGGCCACCGGCGATAAGCCAGGCTGGATATGGATCACAGCCGAACGATCCCGATCCCGCAGGACGGCGGTGGTTGAACCGGTTGACGATCGCCAACCAGCAGTGACCGCCTCGCCGGGCACGCTGTGGGTCTGACTGATCCTCGCCGGCAGATGCATCAGCGTAACGAAGTCGTCATGAGAGCCGTCTTCTCTCGAGTCGCGCCGGCAATCACCAGTCCAGCGACCAGAAGGGGCTTTCAACTGCAACCTGAATGTTCCGCTCCGCAACCACCGAAGCGTGAACGCTCCGCACCACCTCCAGCACTTCCACCTCCGAAGTGTCCACCAGATAGACCTCCGGATGGTTCAACCAGCTCCCCAGCCCCGCCTCGCTCGCCGGCACCCTCCCCTCCAGCACCATCAGACCCTGAAAGACCAGTTCCTCGCCTGTGGCCGGGTCAATCAGCTCCCGTTCCGGGATGGGCAGACCTCCATCCAGCGAGTTGGGCTGGCCGTAAGTACCCCGCCGGTTGGTGAGCGTAGAACGCCCCACCATGATGAAGCTCTCCACTTGGAAGCCCGTCTGCGCCACCAGCGCGCGCACTTTGTCCGGCGGCTGCGGCCGGGCAAAGGTGATTTGCACCGGCACAGGCTCGCCCTGCTTCTGCGCAATCAGCTCCCGCCCGCGGCGGCTGTTGGCCGCCAGATAGGCTTGCAGCGCCTCGGGATCGTACCAGTTGGTTCCGATATACACCAAAACGTCGCCGCTGTCCTCCACGCGGCCGCCGTAGCGAAAGGAGTCGGTAGCGCCTTCGAACACCAGCCGTCCGGCGATGAGCGTCTGCGCTCGGGGCGAAACCAGCACGAGCGCCAGCGCAAAGGCGACGCCGGCGACCAGGGCAAGCCTGCTCTTGTTTCCGGTTAGCGTGATCATGCCACGGTAGCCTCTCAAACTTGATGATGGTGATCGCCTGCGGCCCGCTTAGGCCCAAGCCGTTTCTATTGCGGCAACGGACCCCCGGCATCTAGAACGAATGGGCAAAGAACTATACCGTAGCGCCATGTACGAAGCTCCCATACTCTCGGCTTGCTGCTGTCGTCCGGTGCTGTCACAAGGTCTACTCCAAGAATGTAAGTTGGATCGTCATCCATCAGGCTGTCAATCACGGAAGTCTCGCTCTTTGCCCGCAAGTTTGCAATACGAAAAGCCGTCAGGGTATCCTGAGCGAATAACGGATAGGTTGCTCTGTATGGAGCGCCGGGGAAGCTGATGTTCGAAGCAATGTTTGCCGCGTCGAGGTCTTGGCCCCCAATGATGATTGGATTGAGGCAGCTCCCATCAGGTTGGCGTGCGGCCATTGACCAGACAACGATGGCAAGAAAGCCTGCGAGCAGAAGACCGAGACATACCCTCAGCACGTTGCGCAACATATTGGCCTCCGGCAGATAACCTGCAGATACATACAAACTTCGGAGACGATCGCATCGGGTGGCTACAGTGACCGTTACCCGGCTCGTCTCGACTCACATAGATTGGCAGAAAACTCGTTCACTCGTCGTTCATTTTTCCGGGCTGGAGAGAAAGGCTAGCCGCACCTTTTGTGTCTTGAAATGGGGGGTCCACCGTGGCTATCCTCTAATTGAGAGACGTCGACTCTTCAGTATCCCCAACACGAGACAGGTCAGGATTCCAACATACAGGCCCGCACACCCTCCCAGGATTCTAACGGAATGTTGTGTGCGATATGATTGCTCGATGATGGCCTGGGCTTGTTCAGCCGACCAAAGCCCCAACTGTAAATGCCCGTAAGCATATGCTCTGGCGCTATCAGCAAGTTCCCACTGTGGGAAAATAAGGGGTGCAAGAACTATCCCCACACTCGTAACAGCGAATATGACGCCAAACGGCCACAATCGTTTTGACCACCTCGCCAGACTCATTCGACAACTCCCAACAGCACTTTATGCCAATCGGCGTTACAACAATGACTCTACAACCAACCCGCTTCGCCTCCCTTACTTCCACGGCATATCCCAAAAGGGCGATGGGATGTGAACGTACATCTCCCTGACTTGGTCGAGGTGTTCACCGTTGGCCAATAGATCCTCGCGGACACGGTTAGCCGTCATATCAACCAAATAAATGCGATTATCTGCAAGCAGCCTTCCAAGCCCACCCTGTGAGTTAGAGATTTTGCCGTGGATCACCATGATGCCCATGAACTTAAATCCTTGGGAGGCGATCATTTCGTTAGCTTTAGACATAGATATTGCGGAATCTTCCCCGGCAACAACTGTAAGCGTTCCCTTTTCATCATCTTCGTTCATTGCAACCACAGTATATAGTTGTGCAGACAAGCCCGTGTTCCGACGAATTTCCATTACTTCTTCAAAGGATAAAGGTCGAGTAAAAGTTAAAGCAACATCAACATCTCGAGGCTGCTGAGATGTCCGCCCAATCAGGCTAGCCGCATACTGCTGGTTGAGACGCCGGTACGCGTCCAGTATCTCGGATTTCGAAAAGTTGACAGATACCTTGGCGATAGTTATTTCTCGTCCGTTACCGGCTTCATAAGTGTAACGCCATATCCCGCCATCCATCTCGCGCGTAAACGTTGAGGTGGTTGCCTCACCCACCCGTATCACAAAACCAATCATGAAAACTGACAGAGCGACCAAGCCGCTTAACTTTATGAGTGTCTTACAGGTATGCATTTTCGGTTCCTCCAAGTTTGTGCCTTGTCCAAGGTGTGTGTCAGTCACATTGTCACGACGCACTCACGTCATTTTCTCCCAGAATTCGGAATTAAGGGCACGAAGCTTGTCCGGGATTCGGCGGCGTGCTGCACAACCAGTCGAAATTGGAGTTGTACCGCATCTTGCCCAACCAATCATCTTGAAAGTGAGCCTCGTAGGTAAAGTTGACTTCGCCACCCCAAAAAATACGACGACTCCACCAACCAAGCCCACGGTAGTGTGTTCCAGATCGCCAGGATGAACTGTTCTCGGCCAAATCAACATTCCATTGCTCAGCGACACTCGGTGAGCAAGCCTCGTTAGAAGGATATACCCCCTCATTAGGCATCGTTGCCCAAAAAGACTGGGCTTGCATTTGGTCGCAATATAACCCGGGATTTGCCGGGTCGAATCCTTCATACTCTAGCTCAGGATCCCACCCATCTGTCCTCATACCATTGATGCCAGTAGAGTCCCAAATGAGAATGTAGGTGCCCCATACAAGATCGCCAGATGGATTGTTCCACCAATAGTACTCTCCTCGATCCGGCATTCCATTATGACCTGTTCGGGGGCTGGGGGCCTGGGTTGCCCACTGGACAATCGCTGCCCAGACATCTTTGTAAGTGGCAAGTAGGCACAGAGTCGCAATAACACTCGCGATCAGCGCAATTCTGAGTTTCATAACCGGCCTCCAGATAACGAAGCTTGTTAGGTGGTGACTGTGGTTGCGAACCGTCAACGGAGCAGTTAGATCAAAAAAGTTGTCCAGCACCGCCAACGGATCGCGCATAAGAGTGCATTCACTAGAGCGGTTTCCTGCCTGAGTTACGGCAGGGCATGCATAATTCGACCTGTTTTCAGTGAGTTTTTACTACAGAACCGTAAATCCATTAGGAATTTGCCCTAATATAGTGACTAAAGACTAAAGGGTGTACCCTTCATATGCACGATGCGTTATCACCAAAATCGGAACGATGTGTTGACGGTTCGCATGTAATCAAACTACCATACAAACATCACAGCTTCATCTCAATTCCGTAACAGTTGTGTAACAGAGAGCTTAAAGTTTTCGCCCTTCCCCTCTCCGCGGAGCGCAGCCAAGCAACCCCAATCTCGTAGGACGCCGGTCACGCTGTACATCCACGGCGGAACGGGCATAATGAGCCGCCGGAGGCATGACCGCTATGCGCGAGCGCGAGAACGTCCGCATCCACCCCACCGCCGAAGTTTCCGACCTGGCCGAGATCGGCCCCGGCACCCGCATCTGGAACCACTGTCAGGTGCGCGAGCATGCCCGCATCGGCAGGAACTGCATCCTGAGCAAGGACGTGTACGTGGACGCCGGCGTGCACATCGGCGACAACGTCAAAATCCAGAACGGCGTCTCCGTCTATCACGGCGTCACGCTGGAGGACGGCGTGTTCTGCGGCCCGCACATGATCTTCACCAACGACCGCAACCCGCGCGCCATCAACCCGGACGGCTCGCTCAAGGCCGCCACCGACTGGGTACTAAGCGAGACGCGCGTCAAGACCGGGGCATCCATCGGCGCGGGCGCCATCATCGTCTGCGGCGTGACCATCGGCCGTTGGGCGATGATCGGCGCGGGCGCGGTGGTGACGAAGGACGTGCCCGACTATGGCCTGGCCTACGGCAACCCGGCCCGGCTGCACGGCTTCGTCAGCCCGCTCGGCCACAAGATGACGGTGAAGGCCGAGACCGCCGAGGGCGTGCGAATGGTCTGCCCGCAGAGCGGTTTGGAGGTCGTCATCCCATACGCCGATTACGCTCGATTGACCGACGACGGCTGAAGGCGAACCCGATTTGTCGTCAGCCGTTCATCAATAAGGAAACTCCATGATCCCCATCTCCAAACCCTTCATCGGTGAAGAAGAAAAACGTGCGGTGATGGAAGTGCTCGATTCGGGCATGCTGGTGCAAGGCCCGCGCGTGGCGCAGCTCGAGGAGAAGTTCGCTACGCTGTGCGGCGTCAAACACGCCGTTGCCACCTCCAGCGGCACCACCGCCCTTCACCTCGCGCTGCTGGCCAACGGCATCGGCCCCGGCGATGAGGTGATCACCGTCTCGTTCACCTTCATGGCGACCGTAAGCACGATCCTGATGACCGGCGCGCGCCCGGTGTTCGTGGATGTCGAGGCGGACACGTTCAACATCAACCCCAACCTGATCGAGGCCGCCATCACGCCGCGCACCAAAGCCATTTTGCCGGTGCACCTGTATGGTTACCCATGCGATATGGATGCAATCATGACGATTGCGGAGCGCCACGGGCTGAAGGTGATCGAGGACGCCTGCCAGGCGGTGGGCGCGACGTACCACGGCCGGCCGGTCGGCAGCTTCGGGACCGGGATGTTCAGCCTGTACGCCACGAAGAACATCATGACCGGCGAGGGTGGCATCATCACGACCAACGATGACGCGCTGGCCGAGAAGTGCCGGCTGATGCGCCAGCACGGCATGAAGCGCCGCTACTACCACGAGATGCTCGGCTACAACTACCGCCTGACCGACCTGCACGCCGCCATCGGCGTCGCACAGCTCGACCGGCTGGCCGACTTCACCGCCCGCCGCCGCTCCAATGCCGACTATCTGAACTCAAGGATCGAAAGCGAGGCCGTGATCACCCCCAAGGTGAAGGATGGTTACGGCCACGTCTGGCATCAGTACACCATCCGCGTCAACGGCAGGCGCGACCGCGATGCGGCGGTTCAGCAGCTCAACGCAAACGGCGTCGGCACCGGCATCTTCTACCCCGTCCCGGTGCACCGGCAGGGCTACGTGCGAGAGATGCTCGGCGAAGTGAGCCTGCCGGTCACGGAACAGCTGGCGCGCGAGGTCATCTCGCTGCCCGTCCATCCGCAGCTCACGCCGGCAGATCTGGAGAAGATCGTTTTCGAGGTCAACCGGTTGTAGGCGGGACGCAGAAAACAAAACGGCGCGGCTCCGGAACGATCCGCGCCATTCTTTCCGGCCGCGCCTCAGCCGTTCCCCCGAAGGAGCGCCGGCATTCGGCTGAGCGATATGCCTACGGCGATCGCCGTCACCATGGAGAGGTCGTCGCGCGTGAAGTAGTTAACGTCGGGGTGCACCAGGGTGAGCACGCCAACCACGCGATCGTTGTTCATCAGCGGCACACAGATGGCGGAGCGCGGCGTGCCGGAACCCTCGTCCCAGTCGCGGCGCAACCAACGCGAATCTTCGAGGGTGTTGTCGAGCTTGACGGGGCGGCGGTTCTCAATCACCCAGCCGGCCAGGCCCTGCTGCACCACCTCGCGGAGCTGTTCAGGGGTGTGCGTTTGCGCTTTGCCGTCATAAATCAGTATGCCCTCCAATGGCTCGTTGACCTCGTTGACGGCAATGATGCTGCCGCTTGTCGCGCCGACGCTCTCTAGGGTCATCCGCAGGATGCGCTCCATCAGCTCGCGCAGGTCCATCTGCGAAGCCAACTCATGGCTCAGGGCATAGAGCAAATCGAGCGTGACGCGCGAGCGTTCGGTATCCGGCACGGGCGCGGGCGGCAGGACGGCGACCCGGTGCCCATTGGCTGCGGGCGCATTCGCCGGTGGTGGTTTGTTTCCGTTCGCCGGCAAGGCCTTTGGCCAAAAACGCAGGCTGGCGGGCAGTCGCAACCCAAACGGCCCTTTTGCCGAAACTTGCTTGCGCCGCTCAGACCATAACTTGTCGTAATAGTAGTAGGAGACGTATGAGAACCGGCCTTCGCCGGCACGGGCCGCGGATAGGCGATTGATGACCACGCCGCCCACCGGGGCATGAACTCGCTTGAGCTGTTCGACCATGGCGCGCACAAGGCTGCGGCGTGTGAAGCCCGGCTGGGCTACCAACAAGACTGCGTCCACCTTGGCCGTCAGCACCCAGGCATCCGGCACAAAGAACGGCGGCCCGTCAATGACGATGACGTCGTAGTTTTCCCTTAACTCGGCCAGAATCTGGTCCATGCGTTTGGAGCCGAGCAATTCCGTTGGATTAGGCGGCGGTGTGCCGCCGGTGATGGCAACCAGCTTGTTGTCGCGCCAGACTCGGGTGACATCCTGGACGTTCAACTTGCCCAGGAACAAGTCGCTCAAGCCATCATGATTGGGCATCCCCAGCAGGCGGTGCACCGCCGGACGGCGCAGGTCGCAGTCCAATAAAACTACGCGTTTGCCGCGTTGCGCGATAATCAGCGCCAGATTGAAGGCAATAGAGGACTTCCCTTCCCCTTTGGAAGCGCTGGTGATCTGGATCACCTGGAACGGTTTATCTACCGCGGCAAATTCCAGATTCGTTCGCAGGGAGCGAAAGGCGTCAGCGATGGCGGAGTGTGGGCGGTCTATTACCGGGACCAGCCCGGCCCGCCCTCGCTCCATCTCGCCGATGTAGCCGACGATTGGGTAGGGCAGCAGGCGATTCACATCGTCGGAGGTCTTCAGCGTGTCATCCAGGAACTCGATCAAGTAAGCGGCGCCGGTAGAGAGCACCAGGCCGGCCAGGCCGGCGGCCAGAATGATAAGGGTGACATTCGGGCCTATCGGTCTTTCGGGAAGCGCCGCCGGCTCAAACACGGTCAGGATGTTGGACGCGCCTTGGGCGGTGTTGGCCAGCAATGTGGCATAGTTCGATTGCAACGTGGTCAGACGCTGCTCCAGCGTGCGAATTTCACTCTGTAATGAGTCCAGAGCCGCCGCGCTGGTCACCGAGGAGAGCTTTTCCTGTGCCTGAGCAATCTCCCTGGTTGTGTTTTCGATTTTCCGCCGGATATCTTCCAACTGCGACTCCACAAAGGCCTGACGTTCCGCGTCCTGACTGACGCCCGGGCTTTGCTTGATGATTTGTTCGGCGATGGCGTTGGCCACGCGTTGGGCCAGCTCCGGGCTGGAGTCCGTCACGAGGATTTCCAGAAATTGCCCGTCGGGGGTAGGGTTGGCGGTGTACTTCGGCAGCTCTGTCAGGCCGAGCTGCGACTTCACGCCATTGGCAATCGGTTCGCGCACGGCGACGCTGGCATAGGCCCGCGCCAGGGTGCGCCCCAGACCAAATTCAAACTCGGTCGGATTGGCTTCGGTTAGCGCCCGGCCTACCAGGAGCGTTGTGCGGGCCAGATAGACCGGAGGCAATTCCCGCGTGAAGTAAAAGGCCGAGGTCATGGCGATAAGGATCGAGGCCAGAATCAACCACCACCAGCGGCGCAGCGGGGCGAGATAGTCACCGAGTTCCATACACGCGCAACCGAAGGACAATAGGAGAGCTTGACAGCCGGGCGCGTGGTCACCTGCCGGCGCTGCTATGCGACACGCGCAACCGAAGGACAATAGGAGAGCTTGACAGAATTATCCACAAAGAGCGGATTTCCGATAGGAGGACAGCGGTACCAGGCTTCTGTTCGGCGGGAAAGTCCGAACAGGAATAACCTCAGGCTAGCGCCGATAGTTGAAGATGACTTTACTACCATCCTGCTCAATTTGAAAGGGCAACTCCCGGAGATGTGACAAGGCGGCGCGCACGCCGGCCCGTTTCTCCGGCGGGCAGTAGAGCAGCAGGAAACCGCCTCCGCCGGCTCCGGTGATTTTCCCGCCCAGAGCACCGGCCTTTCGGGCGGCGTCGTACAGGTCGTCAATTTCGGAGTTGCTGATCTGGCTCGCCAGCTGCTTTTTCAACGTCCAGCCCTCGTGCAGCAGTTCGCCGATGGCGTCGAGCTGGCCCTCTTCGAGGGCGCGCCGTCCCTCTATAGCCATCTGCTTTAACCGGCGCAGAATCGGCCGGCGGTCCTGAATGTTACGTTGCTGCTCGTCCAGGATTGCGTCCGCCTTGCGTGTGACGCCGGTGAAGAACAGCAATAGGCTTTCGTTTAGACGCATGAGCAGGCTTGGGGGCAGCGCCACCCGCTCACTGCAGACGCGGCGACCGGCGCTGAACTCGAAATAGCGCAAGCCGCCGTAGGCCGCAATGTATTGGTCTTGAATGCCGATGGGCTTGCGCAGGATGTCTATCTCAATCTCGCAGGCTTCCCGGGCCAGCCGTTCGGCCAACACCAGTTCACCGAGATAGGTGTACATCGCATGCAAGGCGCCCACCGTCACGGTGCTGGACGAGCCGAGGCCGGAACCCGCCGAGGGAATATCGCCCATCGTGGTGATCTCGACGCCGCGCTCGATGCCCGTCCGGCGCAGCGCTTCCCGGATTAGCTCATGCTGGATGTCGTCCACGTGCTCGACGACTTCCTGTTTGGTGTAACCGATGCGCAGAAGATGGTCAAAGCGCTTCTTGATGGTGACGAAAATGTACTTGTCAATCGCGCATGATAAGACGCAGCCACCCTCCTCTTCAAAGAATCCGGGAAAATCCGTGCCGCCGCCGAAAAAGCTGACTCGCAGAGGAGTTTGCACAATGATCATGCGATTCGCTCACCGACTCGAAAATACTCGACGGTCCGTGCCAGACCTTCATTGAGGTCAACGGTAGGCCGCCAGCCCAGCTCATCGCGCAATTTCCGTGAATCGAGATAAATGAAGCGAGTCTCGCCAAGCTTGGGCGGGCCGTGCCGGGCGACGCCGCGGTAGCCGGTGAGGGTTTTAAGGGCGGCGAAGACTTCGTTGACCGTAGTCGGCCTGCCGGTTCCGACGTTGTAGATGCCGCTTGCCTGCGGATGCTCCAGCACCAGTAGATTCGCCCGAGCGCAGTCGCTCACATAAGTGAAATCCCGCGCCTGCTCGCCGTCGCCGTTGATGACCACCGGCCGGCCGTTCACCATGCGCTCGGCAAAGATGGCGACGACGCCGGCCTCGCCATGCGGGTCCTGGCGCGGACCATAGACGTTGGGATAGCGCAACACAACGTAGACCAGGCCATACAAGACCTGATACATGTGGAGGTAAAGCTCGAAGGCATACTTGCTGGCGCCGTAAGGACAGATAGGCCGGATGGGATGCACTTCATCGCATGGCAGATACTGCGGCTCGCCGTACACAGCGCCGCCTGTTGAGATATAGATGAATTTCTTCACGCCGCTGCGACGCGCGCACTCCAGCACGTTGAGCGAGCCACGAATGTTCACGTCGGCGTCGAACTGCGGGTCGGCCACCGAGCGCCGTACATCAATTTGAGCGGCATGATGGTTGACGACGTCCGGCTGCTCGGCGGCGAAAACCTCGGCGAGCGCCGGGTCGCGGATGTCCATTTCGTAAAAGCGAGCTGCCGGATGAACATTCGCGCGCCGCCCGGAGGAAAGGTTATCCACCACGACGACGCTATAGCCGTGCTCGATGAGCAGATCTACAACATGGGAGCCGATGAAGCCGGCGCCCCCGGTCACAAGAACTTTCAGTGCTGGCGACTTGTGGCGCATAGCTTAGAAAAGAACATAGGCCAGGCAGCAAGAGTGCCCGGCCCTGACCGGCAGAGAGTATTCGCAATCGGTTCAGTAGGCGCCACGCCCGCGGAGCACCGCCGGCAGTGTCTGGAAGAGGATTTGCAAATCCAGCCAGATGGTCCAGTTGCGGATGTAGTACATGTCCAGTCGCACTCGGTCTTCATAGCTCACGTCAGAACGCCCGCTGACTTGCCACAGCCCGGTGATGCCGGGTCGCACCGTCAGCAGGTTGATGCCCCACCGATTATACTGGGCCATCTCCCGTGGCGAAATCATGCGTGGCCCGACCAGCGACATTTGCCCCAGCAGCACGTTGAACAGCTGGGGCAATTCATCCAGGCTGAACTTGCGCAGGAACTTACCGATGCGGGTGACGCGCGGATCATGCTTCAGCTTGTGCGTCCGCGCCAGCTCCTCTTTCAGTTCCGGATAGGCGTCGAGGATTTCATCGCCGTTGAGGTACATCGTGCGGAACTTAAAGGCATCGAACTGGCGACCGTTCAAGCCCATCACGCGCCGCCGATAAATCACCGGCCCGGGCGAATCCAATCGGATGAGCAGCGCCAGCAGCAACAACAGCGGGGAGATCAGAATCAGGCCGGGGATAGTCAGGCAGTAATCCAGCAGCCGCTTCGTGGCGCTGTCAATGCCGGTGAGGCGCACCTTGTTGACGTTGACAAGCGGCACGTAGCCCACTTCCTGCACCTGCAGCCCGGTGGTGATGATTTCGTACAGGCCGGAGGACAGGCGCAAATCTACTTCGTCGGAATTGGCGTAGCGCTGGAAGATTTCCAGCATCCGGTCTTTGGAGGTGATGGCGCTGGTCGCCAGGATAACCTCCTCGATGCCGTAGCGCGCAATAATCTTGTCCATCTGGCTGACCGGGCCAAGCGCCGGCAGGTTGTAGAACATGAGCGTGCCGGCAGGGACTTTGTCATCAATAAAGCCGATCAGGCGCAGCCCTGAGGTCTTGGGGTTGAGCAGCTGCTCTGCCAGCCAACGGCCTTCCTGATTGGCGCCCACGATCACCGCCGGGGCGAGCAGATGGCCGCGTTCGCGTAACCGATAGACGACGCGTCGCGCCCAGAAGCGCCCCAGGCCGACGCCGATTAGCGAGAAGAACCAGGCGACAATCAGCCAGCCGCGGGCGATGACCAGCGTCGGCTCGAAGAAACCGGCAATTGTAACCGGCAGGATGCCCAGCGTCGTTGCCCGGAAAACCAGCCCGTACTCGCGCGCGCCGCCGAGCAGGTTCTGCCGTTGATAGAGGCCGGTCAGGAAGAAGATGCCAAGCCAGGTCGGCAGGATCAGCCAGAGCACCAGGCTCTCATAGAACCACATATCCGGCGAGGCATCGTGAGCGAAAAACGGTAGGTTGAGGCTGAAACGCACAAAGTAGGCAGCCAGGAAAGCCAGGTTGATCATCAGCAGATCGAGCAGCATTAGGCTGCTGATAATGACCAGCCAGCGGAGTCGGCGCGGAAGCCCTGACGTGTTAACCCTGGTACTGATGGTGGCCGGCGCCGCCATTTCATCCAGGATTGTTTGAGTGGACATGATAGGACTCCTCAAGTCGGCTTACGATGTTCCGCCAGTCATGATGCGCTTCGACATAGGCGCGTCCGGCGCGTCCCACCGCTTCACGGCGGGTAGGCTGCTCCAGCAATTCCAACGTTTTTTCTGCCAGCGCCGCCGGCCCATCGGCGACGACGACGTCGCGCCCTGGCTGAACTTGCAAAGCAGATACGGCCTGGCGGGTCGCCACCACCGGCGTGCCGCAGGCCATCGCCTCCAGCACTTTGTTCTGGATGCCGACCCCGTAGGCAACCGGCGCGACTGCTAGCGTCGCGCGCTGAAGGTAGGGGCGAACATCAGGCACTGAACCCGTTACGGTGACAGCCGGGTCAGAAGCCAAGGCCCGGACTTCGGGCGCAGGGTCTTTGCCGACGATCCACACCTTTATACTAGGCCGGCGCGCGCGCACCAGCGGCAGCACTTCACGAACAAAGAAAATCGCCATGGTCACGTTGGCGTGGTAGCTCATCTTGCCGCTCAAAACCAGCGTATCCGGCTCGCGCGACAATCCCAGGTCAACTCCAAAATAGTCGAGGTCAACCCCGTTGGGTATGACCCGTAAGTCAGGCTTGCGCCCGGCCCGGGCAGCCAGGGTGGCCAGCGCATCCCGGTCTGCCGGCGAGGTCACCACGACGGTGCGGAATTGAGCAGTCAACCAGCTCTCGTAGGACTCTGTTCGGCCCAACTCAAAAGCCGTAATCAGGCGGCTGACCCACCGCCGGCTCCGAGATGCTGCCTGACGGAACAGCAGGCTGATGCTGTCCACACTGTCCCAGACCAGCGGCACAGATGACTTTTTCTTTTCCAACCATGCCTTGAGCCGTAAGCCATACCACGCTCCGCGTAAGTGCTCGACGTGAATGACGTCCGGCTGTAGGCCGGCGAGTGCGCACTCGGCAACCAGCTCAGGATGCCAGCAATAGGCTGCCTGCAACGGCGCTCGGCCCGGCAAGGCCAGCAGACAATTTCCCAGTGAGCGCCACTTCGGCAGGTGCACGGCACGGACGGCGTAGCACTCGGTTTTTAGTTTTTCAAGGTCTTGGCGCTCGTGCTCATCTGACCAAACGGTGAACACGGTGACGTCGTGACCGCGCTGACTGAGGTATCGGATGAAATTGTAGGGCCGCACCCGCACCAAATTTGGAACATAAGGGACGAGGAACAGAACTCTCATTCTCCCGCCTATGTGACGATAGCGGAGCTGACTTCAGCCTTCAATGGCGCCTTAGTCCTAAAACGCATCTCGATAACTCTCATAGTTCAGGCGAGTGCGTAGCGGGTACGTTTCTATTTTTTTGGCCAGGTCGCTTCCTGAGCGGAGGCTCGCAGTTTTCTGCGGGACGCAGTCGAAGGAGCGGCCAATAATCTGGAATGCACCCTGCGTAGCCTTCTGAACAAGGCATTCTGTGCGGCACACGGCATCGCCGTTCATGAAGCGCTGTGCGTATTCGTTTGTAGAAACAGGCAACCGTTTGAACGCTTTTGTGAGCCTACTACAAAAAGGGTGTTGCACCGCTGAGGATGTTTCATCGCTGAGATCGCAGAGCCGGTGGAAAAACTCTGCAGTCTCTGTGTTCTTCGCGGTGTGTCTTTTCAGAGCACTCTTTCGTTACAAACGAAAAGCGAGAGCCGGCTCTCGCTCCGGCTCTCGCGGCTACGAGTAGCAACTGAAGTGAAGTTACCGGATGAAGAAGGAAAGGATGATGAGAAGCGCGATGAATGTCCCGGCCAGCATGCCGATCCGGGCAAGGTCTCTCTTTGTGTAAGTGTAATCAAATATCGGCTCACCGGCCTGCCCACGTGTGGCGGCAGCCATATCTTCAGTAGTCGGCTTCGTCGGCCCGACGGCGAGAGGGACATTGGGGGTGCGTAATTTGCGCGCTTTGCGAATCTTGCTCATTGGAGGAATAACCTGCTTTGTAGCAACGGGATCACCGGCTTCAGTGAGTTTTGAGGCTGGCCGTGACGACAATTCGCTCGGTGTTGACGAGATAAGGATAACACGAAATGAGCGTCAGGGAGGCATGCGGTGTAGGGGCCAGGACGCTGACTTCGGTGGGCGGCACAATGCGCGTCCCATCAACAATATAGGTGAAGATTTCGCGCGAGGTGTAGATATGGACTTCGTCGCCGGGTTGAAGCCGGTCGAGATGGCGAAAGATTTCGCCGTAGATGTCGTTGTGCGCGGAGAGCACCAGATTGCCGGGCTGTCCCGGATCCGCGCTACCGATGTGCTGTCCGACGCCCTTCTTTAGTTGTTCCCAGTCGTCGCCCTGCACAATCACGGCATCCACGTTGATGGCCGGGATAACAATGCGCAGAGCCTGTTGCGGTCCTTGCGTAGGGATGACGGGTGGTGGCAACGCCTGAACCAGCCGGCGCAGATGGGCTGGGATTTCGGCGTCGTTGGGGCGCGAGAGGCCGGTGAGCGGATCGGGCGGCGTATGGCCACCGGGCAACACAACCGCCGTGATGATGGGCGTCGGCGCAACGGTCGGCAACGCCCGGATTTCCTGCGCAATCGCTTCCGCCGTTTCCCGGTTGAGCGTGCTCAACGCGTTCACGCCCGAATAGAGCACGTAGAGCAGCCCCACTACCGCTACTACTTCCAGGATAAGCAACAGACTGTCGAGCAGGCGGCGGGCGAGTGTAGGCGGCGCAGAAGAGGTCGGCATGGGGGCCGGCTTCGTTTGCGGCCCGGCGCCGACGGGGTTGAGCGGCAAGGCCCGGCCCGTCTCGCGGAAGTGGGCCAGGCGGGCCTCGCGCGCGGCCTGCTTCTTTTCGGCCAGCGCCCGTTGTAAATCCTCCATGGAAAGATCATGGACACGCCGTCGGTCTCGCATGGCTTCTACCGGTACACTATCAATCGGCTAGGAAAGATAATCCGAGCTGAAGCAGAGTGCAAGCGCCGTGCCTGCCGCAAGGTTTCGAGCCGTTTACTCCAACACCCCCACACGCACGTTGCGGAAGCGCGCCGGTGATGCGCCGTGTCCGGTGTGCATCACCTGCACCGGCTGGCCCTTGCCGCAGTTCGGCGTGCCGTACATCACCCAATGGTCGGCATTGCAGACAGCATCGCAGCTGCGCCAGAAGGCCGGCGTCGTGCCGGTGTAGGTGCAGTTCTTCAACATCCGCCCCAGCTTGCCGCCTTTGATCTCGTAACCGATCTCGGTGCCGAACTGAAAGTTGTAGCGCCGATCGTCAATGCTCCAGGAACGATTGGTCTCAAGGAACAGGCCTTCGTCTGTGTCAGCGATCAGGTCTGCGAGCGTCCACTCGCCCGGCTCCAGGCTGACGTTGCCCATGCGCACCAGCGGCAGTCGGCTCCATCCTTCGGCGCGCATGCAGCCGTTGGAAGGCAGGTCCATCTGATAAGCCGTCTCGCGCGACATGAGGTAGCCGACGAACAGGCCGTGGCGCACCAGCGGCGTGCTGGTCGCCGGCACGCCTTCGTCATCCCAGCCGTAAGTGCCCAGGCCGGTAGGCCGGAGCGAGTCCGCCGTCAGGTTCACCACTTCCGAGCCGAAACGGTAACGGCCGAGCTTGTTCAGGGTAAGAAATGACCCGCCGGCGTAATCGGCTTCTGTACCGAAGACTCGGTCTAGCTCGGCAGGATGGCCAACGGACTCGTGGATCTGCAGTGCCAGTTGCGAGCCGCCGAGGATGACGGTGGTCACGATGTTGCGCGGGCACTCGGCGGCAGTCAGCAGTTGGGCGGCCTCTGCAGCGATTCGCTCGGCATGGCCGGGCAAATCCATTGCCAGGATGTACTCCCAACCGGCGGTGCCCTGCTGGCGTTCGTTGCCGTTGGGGTAGGAGCGTCTCTGCACGTCGTCATCGGAGATGGCCGTGGCTATGATCCCTCCGCCTGCCTCGTAAATCGTCTGCTCGATGTCCGCGCCCTCGGTGCTGGCGAAAGTCTTGTGTTCTCGGCTGAAGTGCAGGCTGCCGTGGCGCACGTGGACGCGCGGCTCTCGCGCCATAGCCGCGTCGGCGCGAAGCAGCAAATCCAGCTTCTCCTCGGTGGAGATGGCGAAGGGGTCAATCTGGATCGGGGTGACGTAGACGCCCCGGCTGGTGACCGGCGGGCCGAGACGGACGCGCGTGTTGCGCCCACCGGTCAGCGCAGAGGCGCGGGCGATGGAGATGGCCAGCGCGGCCACGCGGTCGGCTTCTGCTGCGGTCATCTCGCGGCTGGCGGCGAAGCCCCAGGTGCCGTCCACCAGTACGCGCACGCCGAAGCCGAGCGATTCGGTGTGGGTCAGGCCGTCCACGCGGCCGTTCTTCACCGAGAGGCTTTGCTCTACGCTGTGGCAGATGCGAACATCGGCGTACTGTGCGCCTTTGAGTTGAGCGGTGGTAAGCGCGCGTGCGGCGAGGGGGTGCATGTGCAGTTTAATGTTGGTAGCTGATGCGCAGATATGCCTTGCGAGCACGGATCACACCTCTCAATTCACCGCAGAGAGTGCAGGGACTCTCAACATTTCTCCACAGTTCTGGCGCTGTTCGAGCGTGTCTATAATTCAGCGTCATCCGGCAATTGTAGACTGCCGGAAGACAGCTCGTGGTTTTCTTTGGCATGCACCTGCCGGTCATAAACGCGAAAGTTCGCGGTAAACAAGCGCTGCACCACCCGGAAAGCGGCTTTGTCGGCATGGGGGCGCCGGCGTTTGCAATAGAACATACAACGCCTGCCTGACTGCCTGGAGCTGAGCCTGGGTGGTGGCCTGGCCCCTGAGACGACAGACGTAGTCTCTCGCCGCGTCTTTGACGTAAGGCTCAAAGGCTCGGCCCACCGTGCCCGCTCGGCTTCGCCGGCCGGCCGGTACAGCCGCTGCACGCCTTCCATCAGCAACTGCAAGCGGCCGGCGTCCGGCATATTGCTCGCAATTTGGATCCGAGTCCATCCGCGGCATCCCGCTGCGCACCTGCAAGGCCACCCGCTGCCGGTCGGTGATGGCTTCGAAAGGCTGTTCCGGCAGGTTGACGCCATGCGTCAACCGGTAGTGGCTCAGCCGTTGCTGAAAATTGTACAACGTCCGCAGCTCGAACTCACCCTCTCCCGGCGGTGTGCACACCAAATATGTCAGCTGCTCCTTCGACTGCGCGGGCAAAAGCAGCCTGCTCTGCTTGGGATGCGGCTGCCACTGACAACCTTTGCGTGCACACCCGGATCTTTGCTTGCTTCCAACCTCCGTCCTTTCGCGTATAATTTTTTCCCTACTTCACAACGTTGGAGACTACATGCCCAAAAAGACCGTTACGCCCAAGTCTCGCAGCGGGATCGTGGGCGGCGCAAAGGCCGCTGGCCGGCGACCTGCCGAACGAATGACCGGCAACGAAGTGCGCCAGGCCTTCCTCGATTTCTTTCGCGAGCACCATCACACGGTGGTGCCTTCGTCGTCGCTCGTGCCGGGCGGCGACGCCACGCTGCTCTTCACTAACGCCGGCATGGTGCAGTTCAAAGACGTGTTCCTCGGCACCGACAAGCGCCCGTACAGTCGCGCCGTCACCGTGCAGAAATGCATGCGCGTCTCCGGCAAGCACAACGATCTGGAGAACGTCGGCCCCAGCCCGCGCCACCACACCTTCTTCGAGATGCTGGGCAACTTCTCCTTCGGCGATTACTTCAAACGCGAAGCCTGTCGCTTCGCCTACGATTGCGTCACCAAAGTCTATGGCATCCCCGCCGACCGGCTGTTCTTCACCGTCCACAAGGACGACGACGAAGCCTACAACATCTGGGTCAAGGAGATCGGTGTGCCGCCTGAGCGCGTGGCCCGGCTCGGCGACAAGACCAACTTCTGGCAGATGGCCGACGTCGGTCCCTGCGGCCCAACAGCGGAGATCCACTACGACTGGCACCCTGAGCTGGGCGTGCCCGACGCCGAAGCGCTCAAGGTTCAACTCGACGCCAACCCCGACGAGCGGATGCTCGAAATCTGGAACCTGGTGTTCATGCAGTTCAACCAGACGCCGGACGGTAAGCGCGAGCCGCTGCCCAAACCCGGCGTGGATACCGGCATGGGCCTGGAGCGCATCACCTCCATCGTGCAGGGCGTGGACAACAGCTACGACACCGACCTGTTCTCCCCCATCATGGCCCGCATCCAGGAGCTGGCCGGCCACACCGAGGCCGAGCGCCGCGCCGGGCTGGTGGCCTATCGCGTCATCGCCGACCATACACGCGCGGCCACCTTCATGATCGGCGACGGCGTTATCCCCGGCAACACCGGCCGCAATTACGTCTGCCGCATGGTCATCCGGCGCGCCGCCCGCTTCGGCAACAAGCTCGGCTTCCAGGAACCTTTCCTCGCCCGCGTTGCCGAGACCGTCATCGAACATTACGGCGGCGTCTATCCCGAAATCGTCAAACACCGCGCCGACATCCTGCGGACGCTGACTCAGGAGGAAGAGCGCTTCGCGCGCACCGTGGACATGGGCATCGCCAATCTGAGCGCGCTACTAACGGAACTCTCCGAGCACGGGCAGACGACCGTCTCCGGCCAGGACGCTTTCAACCTGTACGCCACCTACGGCCTGCCACTGGAAATCACGCGCGACATCGCACAAGAGCGCGGGCTAAAGGTGGACGAGGCCGGCTTCGCGGCGGCGCGCGAGGCCCACGCCGAAGCCTCCCGCTCTGAAGTCGGCCCGCTGGGCGGCGAGGACGTGAACGTCTATCGCCCGCTGTTGCAGGAGCTGCAGGCCGAGGGCAAGCTCGGGCCGGAGGGCGTGGAGTACGACCCGTACACGCCGACGGAGTTCGAGGAGACGGTGCTGGCGCTGGTCAAGGATGGTAAGCGCGTTACAACGGCTAAGCCGGGCGACAAGGTGGAGGTGCTGTTGCCGCGCACCTGCTTCTACGTAGCCGCCGGTGGCCAGGTGTCCGATACCGGCTACATCGCCCGCTACGTTGGTGATGCCGAAGAGCCGGTCTGGGAGATTCGGGTGGACGACATGCGCCGGCCCGCTGCGGGCGTAGTGGTGCACGTGGGCGAAGTGACCATCGGCAACCCGCGCGTGGGCGACACGGCGCTGGTGAGCCTGGATATTGACCGGCGCTGGGACATCATGCGCAACCACACGGCCACCCATCTGCTCCACTCCGAGCTGCGCTACATCCTGGGCGAACACGTGCGTCAGGCCGGCTCACTCGTCGCGCCCGACCGCCTGCGCTTCGACTTCACCCACACCGGCATGTTGACGCAGGAGCAAATCAACCAGGTGACGCGGTCGGTCAACGAAGCCATCCTGGCCAACTATCCCGTCAACGTCGAGTTCATGCCGCGCGAGAAGGCGATCGCCGAGGGCGCCATGGCGCTGTTCGGCGAGAAGTACGGCGAGATGGTGCGCACCATCAAGATCGGCGAGCCGGAGCCGTTCAGCTTTGAGTTGTGCGGCGGCACGCACGTCCCGGAGACGGCGGACATCGGCCCGTTCTTCATCGTCAGCGAGGAAGCGGCGGCGGCGGGCATCCGCCGCATCGAGGCCGTTACCGGGCGCGGCGCGCTCGACCTGATCCAGCAAAGGCTCGGCGTCTTGGAGAACGCCGCCACCTACCTCAAGACCACGCCTGCCGAGCTAGACCGCAAAGTGCTGGCGCTGCTGGACGAGAACCAGAACGCTCAGAAGGAGATTGCCCGGTTGCGGCGTGAGCTGGCCAAGAAAGAGCTGGATGCCTTGCTGGAGCGCATGGACTCGGTGAAGGGCGTGCCGGTGCTGGCGGGCGCGCTCTCGCACGCCGACGCCGACACGTTGCGCGAGATGACCGATCGCTTCCGGCAGCGCGTGCCGAGCGGCGTGGCCGTGCTCGGCTCGGTGACTCAGGGCCGCCCCAGCCTGATTGCCTGTGTCACCGAAGATCTGGTCAAGCGCGGCCTGGACGCGGGCAAACTCGTCAAGACGATCGCCGCAGTGGTGGGCGGCAGCGGCGGCGGCAAGTCTACGCTGGCGCAGGCCGGCGGCAAAGACGCGAGCAAACTCAACGAAGCGCTGGCGCAGGTCAAGGGCGCAGTTGAGGCCATGCTGCGCTAAGGCCCGGCTGCCCCGCCCCTAACCTCGACCGAGTCGCCTCAAAAGCCGACTTGCGCTAAAGTAAGCGCCGGAGGGCTGAGAGACGATGTCGGTCGAGAGCGAACTACAGCGGGCAGAGGAGCTGCTCCGCGCCGGCTACAAGGCACAAGCGCAAATGCGGCTGGCGCGGCTGTTGAAGCAGGAGTTTCGCAACGAGCAGGCCTGGTGGCTTATGGCTCAGGCCCAGGATGACCCGAAGCGCCGTCGGGATTGCCTGGAGCGAGTCCTTGCCCTCAACCCTCAACATGAGGCGGCCCGGCAGATGCTGGCCGATTTGAACACGCCGGCAGCCCCGCCACCGACCGCGCCCCCACCTGCGCCTCGCGCCGAGTTCGAGCCGCCCCAATTCGCCGCCGAACCGGCGCAAACCCCGCCTCAGCCGGTAAAGTTTTCCTCCTTCCTCCGTCCCCCGCCACCTACTGCGCCGCCCGAAGTAACGAATCCTTCTCTCGACGAAGACGGAGCAGACGCCTCTCTACTCGAAGACCAAGCTGAAGAGAGCGACGCCGGCCATCTATCTGAGCCAGACGAAGAACCGGCGCTCACGCCTGCCGAACCGCAATTCTCTTACCGCTATCGGAGCACATGGCAGCCGCCGGATGAAAGCGAGGCCGCTCCCGCCCCCGCTGCGCCGATGGACCCGGCCAGCGCTCGCGCCGAACTCGAACGCGCCGTTGCCCTCATCGAGGAAGGCCGGCGCGAAGAAGGCCGCAGCATCCTCGAGACTCTCGTCGAAGCCGACCCCAAAAACGAATCCGCTTGGCTCTGGCTGGCCGCCATCACCCGCGACCGCGAGATGAAGCTGGGTTATCTGGACAAGGCCCTGGCCGCCAACCCGAGGAGCAAATTGGGCCGCAAGATGCTCGCGGAGATGGGCGTGCGCGTCGAGGCCGGCGGCGCAGTGGCGCGGGGCGCAGGCGTCCCTCTGCCCTGGTACGAGGTCTGGCTCACCGCGCTTAGTCGCCCTAATCCGCAGGCCTACGAAGTGCTGCTCAGCGACCCGGAGGTTAGCGTCAGCCGCGCGCTGATTTGGGCAGTTGCCGCCGGCCTGGCGAGCGGTGGGCTGTTCCTGCTTGCGCAGACGCTGTTCTTCAATTTCTTCGTAAGCCTTCTCCCGCAGGAGCTAGCGGCTCTGCCGAGGTCGGCCAACCCAACGACTCTACTTGCAGTCGCCTTACTTTGTGGCCTGCCGTTCTTTGCCTTCAGCTCGATGCTCGGCGTGCTGCTCACCGCCGGCCTGACTCATTCGGGCGCGCGGCTGTTCGGTGGAAGACGGCCCTTCGCCGAGCAGGCCTATCTTACGGCGGCGTATGCCTCGCCGGTCACCATCGCCAACTCGGTGCTGGCCTTCATCCCGCTGGTCAACTGCCTGACGCTGCCGCTCAACCTATATGCGCTCTTCCTCAACGTCGTCGCCGTCAAAGCCGTCAACCGCTTTGGCTGGGGCGCGGCCGGCGTCGCCGGACTGATGCCCGTTTTCGTCGGCATGGCACTGACCGTATGTGCGTGGATCGGCTTGATTGTGGTGATGAGCTTCAGCGGGCTGCCGTTGCCCCTGCCATCCGCGCCGTAGCGGCTATTCCTGTGCGTAAAGCTGAGCGAGGGGGAACTCCAGGTCTGCAAGGGTGGCGGCGCGCACGGTCTCGCCCGGGCCATAGCGCGCCCAGTCCGTATAGCGGCCCTGCGCCAGAACGTATTGCTCCAGCCGCGGCGACTCCGCGTCCACAATCCAGTACTCCGGGATGCCCGCTTCTGCGTACTCCTGCATCTTTTCTGCCAGGTCCACCTTCTCGGTGCTGGGCGAGAGCACCTCAACAGCCAGGTCCGGCACGCCGGCGTACTGTTTCTCAATCCGGTCTGTATGCTCGCGAGTGTACAAAATCACATCCGGCTCGCGGAACTTGCCGGCCCACAGGCGCACCGGCAATGCAGCCACAAAAGCCCGGCCCCCATGACGACGCGCCCACGCTCGCAGGATTAAGTACAACGCTCCCACAACGTCTTGATGTTCAGGGGTCGGCATAGGTGGAACGATCAGCCTCCCTTCCGAAAGCTCGATGATGCGATTGGTGCGCCCGGACAAATCCAGGTAACGCTCCTCCGTCCACAGGCCTTCGCCGTATACGGAGAAGAGAAAGTCCTTGGCCGGCTCGACGTCGGCGGCCCTTGTCGGTGGAATGGTGATGGCGTCCATAGGCGGTTGCTCCCGCACCGGAGTGTAGCATAATAGGCGCGGTGAAAGAACAAATCCTCGTCCTCGACCCGCACGACGATTATCACTCGGCCCGCGACAAAATGGGCTGGGTGCAGACGCAGCGCGTGGTGCTGATCTGGCCGCCGCGCGGCAACCGGCGCACGCCTCCGCCGCTGGCGCGCCCCCTCGACCTCGTCCTGCTGCACCGCCACGCGCACCGCCTCGGCGCGCAGCTCGCCCTGGTGACCAAAGACGACGTCATCCGCGAGAACGCCAACGCACTTGGCCTGGCCACCTTCGACAGCCTCGAAGCCACGCGCCGAATGCGCTGGCGCAGCCGTGTGCCCAAAGTACGCCCGCCGCGCCGCCACGCCCGGCCCGATACCGAAGCCATCCGCCGCAGGCTGCACGCTCGGCGAAGGGCAACTTTGCCTCCGCGCGTGGCTCTGGCGCTGCGAATATCGGTGTTCTCGGTCGGCCTATTCGCGCTGTTCGCGCTGCTGTTCGCCGTCATCCCCTCTGCCACCATCACGCTCACGCCCGTCGCGCAACCCCTCGCCGCCGACGTCGAAATCACTGCCGACCCCAATCTTCAGTCTTCAGTCATCCCTCATACGATCCCTGCCCGCACCGTGCGCGTCGAGGTGCAGGGCAGTCAACTCATCGCGACGACCGGCGTGATTGACGTGCCCGATGCGCGCGCGCAGGGGACGGTGGTCTTCAGCAACATCGCCGGAACGCCTGCCCTCATCCCGCAGGGCACGAGCGTGCGCACCAGCACGGGGACCAGCGTGCGCTTCGTAACGCGGCAGGCCGTCAACATCGAGGGCCGCATTGGCGCCACCGTCGAGGTTCCCATCGAAGCGGTGGAGCGTGGCACGGCGGGCAACGTCGCGGCCGGTCTGATCAACGCCATTGACGGGCCGCTGGGCACGCAGCTCGCCGTCACCAATCCCGCACCTACCACCGGCGGCACGACGCAACAGCGCGCCGCCGTCGCCGAGGCCGACCGCATCAAACTGCGCGAGCTGCTGCTCGCACAACTGCAGCTCAGCGCTGCCGAGGCCGTCGCCGCTCAGCTCCAGCCCGGCGAATTCTTTGTCAACCAGACCCTGACCGTAACGAACGTGCTGGCCGAGACGTTTGACCACGCGGTGGGCGAGGCCGCCGACGCGCTTGGCCTGACCCTGCGCGTGGCTGCGACCGGCCTGGCGGTGAACGAGAACGCAGCCCGCAAGGTGGCCGAGGCCGCGCTGCAAGCGCAACTGCCGCCGGGCGCGACGCTCTCCGCCGGTTCGCTGCGCTTTGAACGTGACCCGGCCCTGACGCTCGACGAAGCGGGGCGGGTGCGCTTCACCATGCGCGCCGAGGGCAGCTACCTTCCGCAACTGGAGCGTGAAACGGTGCGCGCGCTGGCCCGCAGCCGGCGCGTGGATGATGCTGCGCGCGCCTTGCAGGCGGCCTTCCCGCTTTCCGCCGCGCCGCAAATCGCGCTCTCCCCGGCCTGGCTGGCGCAATGGTATCCTTACCTGCCGTGGCTGCCGATTCGGATTGAAGTAATCGTGCGCTAACGGGCAGCCCGCCTGCTCCCGACTCGATGAGCGATTGTTCTACTGAACAAAACCCGTTTGAACCGCAAAGCCGCGAAGGGCGCGAAGAGTGTCGCAAAGACCTTTGTGCTGGGTGTTGAACCGCGAAGGCGTGCCAAGAGCGCGCAGGACAACTTTCGTGCCCATTCGTGTCCCCCATTCGTGCTCATTCGCCCTCATTCGTGCTCATTCGTGTCCCCCATTCGTGTTCATTCGCCCTCATCCGTGTTCATTCGTGTACCCCATTCGTGTTCATTCGCCACCATTCGTGCCCATTCGTGTTCCACCATTCGCGTTTCATTTGCGCAATTCGATGCCAAAAACCTGCATCGAATTACGCGAATTGGCGCGAAAGGCAACCCCAACTGAGTTTATCTCTCTCTTATCCGTATCCATTCGTTTTCATTCACCCCCATTCGTGTTCATTCGTGTCCCTCATTCGTGCTAATTCGTGCCCTTCATTCGTGTAACCATGCGCTGGCTGGCCGTTGACCCCGGCGACAAACACCTCGGCGTAGCCGTCTCCGACGCAACCGGCCTGATTGCCCGTCCCCTCGCCACGCTTCGCCATCAGTCTTACGCCGAGAGCGCCGCCCGGCTGGTGGCCCTCGCCGACGAGCACAATGTCACCGGCATCATCGTCGGCCTGCCGCTGGATGAGGACGGCGAAGTGGGGCCGCAGGCGCGCAAAGCCATCCGCCTGGCCGAGGCCATCCGTGCGCGCACCAACCTCACCGTCATCCTGCACGACGAAAGCCTGTCTTCGCGCACCGCCCAGGCTCTCAAACGCGCGGCTTGCGGTAAGAAGCGTCGAGCAGCCCGCAATGTCAGTGACCACGCCGCCGCCGCCGCCGTCATCCTGCAAGACTACCTCGATGCGCATCCGTCAAAAGCGCCGTCGCGCTGACGCCCTGGCGACCTTCGTCCTGCTGGCCGCGCTGCTCAGCGCCCTGTTGCTGGGAGCAGGCTGGATGCTGGGGCGCTTCGGCCAGATTCGGAGCTTGGTCGGCGAGGCCGACCCCGACCTCAACCCGCTGCAACACCTGGCGCTGGCCGCTTATCTGGCGCTCTATGCCGACGAGTTGACCCGGCCCGCCGGGGCCGACGCCACACCGCGCCCGTTCGTCGTCGCCCTCGGCGAGACGGCGGAGGAAGTAGCAGGTCGGCTGGCCGAGGCGCAGCTCATCCGCGATGCGCGCCTGCTCACCTTCTATCTGCGCTACACCGGGCTGGATAAAAACATTGAAGCCGGCGACTTCATCCTGCGCCAGACGATGACCACGCCGGAGATTGCGCGCGCCCTCACCGACGCCGGCGCCCGCGAAATCACCGTGCGCATCCCCGAAGGCTGGCGCCGCGAGCAAATCGCCGAACTGCTGGCGGCCAACCCAAACCTGGACATCACTGCCGAAGACTGGCTGGCGCTGACCGGGCCGGGCGCGCCCCCGCTCGGCCCTTATGCACTTTACGCTGACCTGCCCCCCGGCGCTTCGCTCGAAGGCTATCTGTTCCCGGAGACCTATCTCGTCTGGCCCCACTCTAGCGCCCGCGACGTGCTCGCCAAAATGCTGGCGCAGTTCGACGCCCAAATCACGCCGGAGCTGCGGGCGCAACTGGCGGCGCGCGGCCTGACTCTGCATCAGGCCGTCATCATTGCCTCGCTCATCGAGCGCGAGGCCGTCATCGAGGATGAGCGGCCCATCATTGCCTCGGTCATCTTCAATCGCCTGGCCGCCGGTCAGCCTTTGGAGATTGACGCCTCGGTGCAATACGCGCTGGGTGCGCCCGGAAACTGGTGGCCACCGCTGGCCGGCCTCGACCTGCGCAGCGTGGACAGCCCGTTCAACACCTATCGCGTCTCCGGCCTGCCCGCCGGGCCGATCTCCAACGTGCGCGCCGGCTCCCTGCGGGCCGCCGCCAACCCGGCGCAGACCGGCTACTACTTCTACCGCGCCGCCTGCGACGGCAGCGGCCGCCACAACTTCGCCGCGACCTATGAGGAACATCTGGCCAATGCGTGCCCCTAAATACGCAATACGCAATACGCAATACGTATTCCGTATTCCGTATTCCGTATTCCGTATCGCATTCCTCTTCCTACTTTCTACTTTCTACTTCCTACTTACAAGCTGCCTCCCTATCACGCGCCCCGTTGTCAAAATCGGCCTGGTCGCGCCGTTTGAGGGCCGCTACCGCAACCTGGGCTACGAGGTGATTTACGCCGTGCGGCTGGCCGTGCGCGAAGCAAACGCGGCGGGCGGCGTGGCCGGCTACTCGGTGGAGCTGAGCGCGCTGGACGACTCGGGCGACCCGGAGATGGCCGCCGAGCAGGCGCGCAAGCTGGCAACCGACCCGCAGGTGGTCGCCGTGCTCGGCCACTGGCTGGACAGGACAACGGCCGCCGCCGCGTCCGAGTACGAACAGCTGAAACTGCCGCTGCTCGTCCCCGTTGCCTCAGCAGAGCTGCCGGATTCGGTTTACCGGCTCTGGGCTTCGCCGTGCATGCTCGTGGCCGATTCGGGCTGCTTCAACACGTGGGAAGAACTCTCGTTGGCCGGCAACGTGCCGCTCACGCTGACCAGCCCCATCCCCTTGCCCTCCGACTCAACCGACCCCGCTTTCGCCGAACGATACCTCACCCTCTCCAACGGCGTCGAGCCGCGCTTCGCTGCCGTGCTGGCCTACGATGCGGCCCACCTGCTGCTCGATGCGATTGCACGCGACATCGCAACCAACGGCGCACCGAGCCGCAATGGCGTGCAGGCGCAGCTGGCACAGACCAACTACGCCGGCCTGAGCGGCCTATTCAGTTTTGATGCGGACCGCGAGTGGCGTCGCGTAGGCCGGGAATGGATGAAGTATGTCTGGCGAGAGGGAGAACTGCTTAAGCCGTAGTCATGGCGCAAACACCGACGAGACCGGCGCGCTGAAGCCCGAAAGCACTTGCGAAGTGATTGGCGTTTCACCTTGAGCCAGCACGTGACGCTGGTAAGCGCCGTTCACTAAAGTCAACACCTCCACCGTCGCCGCCTCGGGGTTGACGACCCAGTACTCTCGCACGCCGGAGCGAGCATATAGGTCCCACTTCAGGCGCAGGTCGCGCTGCGACGTGGACAGGGACAGCACTTCGACCACCAGCTCAGGCGCGCCTTCGATCCGCTCCGGGCCGATGATGGAGCGCTGCCCGGCAGAGACGAAGACGACATCGGGGATTACCACGTCGTCGCCCAGCACCACGTCAATCGGCGAAACGAACACCTCGCCGGCAGCCTGCGCGGTCGCCCATGCATCAATCAGTTTGGCGATGCGAAACACGAGCTGTTGATGCCGCGGCACGGGCGAGGCAGTCATGATGAGTTCCCCGTTGAGAACCTCGTATAACGTTCCGTCGTCGGGCCGGCTCCAGGCGTAGTATTTCTTTGCCGTCCAGCCCAACCGGGAAGGAGCGGCGGCAACATCCATACCTACCTCCGACACGATTATACGCCCGTCACCCGCTCCGCAGCACCTTGTAAAACAGCGGCAGCGGCCGGACGCGCTGAGTGGTGAAGCGGTGCGCGGCCAGCACCCGCTCACGGGCCGCGGCCAGTTTCTCCGCGTCGTTGGCGTGGATGGTGAACAGCGGCTCGCCCCGCTGCACGCGATCGCCGACTTTGTGGTGGACGATTATCCCGACGGCATAATCAATCGGGTCACCCTTCTTGGCGCGGCCCGCGCCCAAATCCACCGCTGCCAGGCCGATCTCGCGCGCGTTGACTTCGGCCAGATAGCCGCTGCGCGGCGCCGCCACCGTCTCCACCAGCGCCGCTTTCGGCAGGAGTTCGGGGTCGTCTATCATACGGACATCGCCGCCCTGCGCCGCCACCATCTGCCGCAGCTTCATTAGCGCGCTGCCGTCCGCCAACGCCGCTTCGAGCAAGGAGCGCGCCTGTTTGGAAGTGCGTGCCCGGCCGGCCAACCGCAGCAGGTGCTCGCCGATATGCAGGCAATGTTCACGCAAGTCTGCCGGGCCGCCATTGCGAAGCGCGTCCAGCGCCTCACGCAGCTCCACGGCGTTGCCCACCGCGTAGCCCAGAGGCTGGTTCATATCCGAGAGCACGGCCACCACCTTGCGCCCGGCCTTCCTGCCGATGCTGACCATGGCCTGCGCCAGCGCAGTCGCGCTTTTGAGGTCCTCCATGAACGCGCCGTTGCCGACCTTTACATCCAGCACGATGGCCTGCGCGCCGCCGGCGAGCTTCTTGCTCATCACACTGCTGGCAATAAGCGGGATGCTTTGTATCGTGCCGGTCACGTCGCGCAGCGCGTAGAGCTTGCCGTCGGCGGGAGCCAGATTGGCCGATTGCCCGGTAAGCACCAGGCCGATCTCTTTGAGCTGGCGCTTGAATTGCTCGGTGCTCAGGCTGAGGTTGATGCCGGGGATGGATTCGAGTTTATCCACCGTGCCGCCGGAGAAGCCCAGCCCGCGCCCGGACATTTTGCCGACCGGCACGCCGCACGCCGCCACCAGCGGCTCCACCACCAACGTCACCTTGTCGCCCACACCGCCGGTAGAATGCTTATCCACCGCAAAAGGCACGGTATCGCTCAGGTCAATCATCTCGCCGGAGCGCGCCATGGCCAGCGTCAGCTCGGTCATCTCGCGCGCCGTCATGCCGCGAAAGTAAACGGCCATCGCCCAGGCGGCGGCCTGATAGTCGGGGATGTCGCCCCGCGTCAGGCCGGTGATGAAGAAGTCAATTTCATCGGGAGTCAGCTCATGCCCATCGCGCTTGCGGATGATGATGTCAACGGCTCTCAAGGCTCTCGACACGCACGCCACACCTGCCGGGTTCGCCGACCATGTCAGCCTGTGTTCGTCCGTGTCCCCATAAGTTCGGCGGATAAGCGCGCCGTATTATAATCCGCCCACTCCCGTTTTCAGCGCCATCGGATGCACAGTGTGCACGCAAAGGTTGTCAGGTAACATGCCGCCCCTTCGACTGCCGCTTCGCTTCGCTCAGCGTCCGCTCAGGGTGCGGCTGACAGGTTTTGCGTGCACACGATGCACACCCTCATGACCCAGACCTGTGACCTGCTCCTCACCAACGCCATCGTGCTGACGATGGACGCGGACTTCAACCGATATGCCCCCGGCGCGGTGGCGGTCAGCGGCGACCGCATCGTCGCCGTCGGGCCGGAAAGGGAAGTAACCGCAGCCTACGCCGCCGCCGAGGCGGTGGACTGCGGCGGCAAGGTGCTCTTGCCCGGCCTGATCAACGCCCACACCCATGCGCCGATGACGCTGCTGCGTGGCCTGGCCGACGACCGCCGGCTGGACGTCTGGCTGCTCGGCTACATGATGCCCGTCGAGCGCGAGTTCGTCAGCCCGGACTTTGTGCGGCTGGGCACCGGGCTGGCCTGCGCCGAGATGATCCGCTCCGGCGTCACTTGCTTCGCCGACATGTACTACTTCGAGGAAGACGTGGCAAAAGCGGCCGGCGACGCCGGCATGCGCGCACTGTGCGGCCAGACCGTGCTTAAGTTCCCTGCACCGGATGCCGTCTCCTACGAAGACTCGTTGGCGATGGCCCGCGATTTTATCCGCCGCTGGAAAGACCACCCGCTCATCGTCCCCGCGCCCGCGCCGCACGCGCCATATACCTGTACCGCCGAAATTCTGATGTCCTGCGCCGAGCTGGCACAGGAGTTCGATGTGCCGCTGCACATCCACCTTTCTGAGACCGCCCTTGAGGTGGAAAACTCGCGCAAGGAACACGGCATGCCCGTCATCCCCTGGGTCAAGCGTCAGCGCCTGCTAGAGGCCAAAGTACTGGCCGCACACTGCGTCCACGTGGATGAGGGCGAGCTGCGCTCGCTCAAGGGCGCCAACGCCGGCATTGCCCACAATCCGACCAGCAACCTCAAGCTGGCCTCAGGCGTGGCACCGGTGCCCAAGATGCTCGAACTGGGGCTGAACGTCGGCATCGGCACCGACGGCCCGGCCTCCAACAACGACCTCGATATGTTCGAGGAGATACGGCTGGCGGCCATCCTGGCCAAAGGCATCAGCGGTGACCCGACCGCCCTGCCTGCGCGCGAGGCCCTGCTGTTGGCGACGCGGCTTGGCGCGCAGGCGCTACACCTCGGCCACCTGACCGGCTCGCTGGAGCCGGGCAAACGCGCCGACCTGATTCTGGTGGACACGCGCCGGCTGCACAACCTGCCACACTTCCATCACGACCCCAACGATGTGTATTCACAACTGGTCTATGCCGCCAAATCCACCGACGTGACCGACGTGATGTGCAACGGCCGCTGGCTGCTGCGCGCCGGGCAGCTGCTCACCGTCAACGAGAAAGATTTGCTACTGGCCGCCGAGGATTATGCCCGCCGCATTGACCATTTCCTCATCCAGCGCGAGGGCAGCGTGCTGCAAAAGCTCATCGCCATCGGCGGCGCGCAGGAGGAGGAGAGCTTTGAGGTGCAGGTCAAGGTGCGCCTCCCCACCGATACGCAAGTGCTTGAGGTGCTCGGCAGCAAGGCTGTCACCATCATCCGCAAGCGGCATTACCACCAATACGATGCCTACTTCTTCTTCGCCGACCCGGCCCAGGGCCGCCTGCGTTACCGCGAGGACGAATTCCTCGACGAGAAGGGCAACGTCACGCGGATGCGCGCTCGGCTGACCCATACCGGCCCGGCGCGCGAAGGCGAGTTCGGCGCGGTGCTGCTCTCACGCTCGCGCTACTTCGCGCCGGCCACCTACTCGCAGCGCTTCTACCGTGAATACTTCAAGCCGGTCGAGGAGCGCGAGGTGGAGAAAGACCGCCGGCGCTGGCTGGTGGCCTATAAGGGCGTGGAGTTCTTTGTGAACCTCGACCGCGTCATCACGCCTCCGCTGGACGGCTACTTCGTCGAAATCAAGTCGCGCACCTGGAGCCGCCGCGATGCGCAGGACAAGGCGGCCATCATCCGCGAACTGCTGGCGCTCTTCGGCGCCACGCCCGAGCAGATTGTCACCGAGGACTACGCCGACCTGGCAGCGAAAGTCTGAACCTCCGAGGAGCACGTTATGGCTGATGACTTCACCTTCGGCGGCAACTTTGTTTGGCATCCCACCCCCGACTACGTGGAGCGCGCCAACCTGACGGCCTTCATGCGCCGGCACGGTCTGGCCGACTACGAGGCCTTGATGCAACGCTCCACCACCGACATCGCCTGGTTCACCGACGCCGTGCTCAAGTTCCTCAACATCCGTTTCACCACACCCTATCGGCAGGTGGTCGACCTTAGTCGTGGCCCGATGTGGCCGCAGTGGTGCGTCGGGGGCCGACTCAACATCGTCGAGACCTGCGTGGACGCACACTACGACGACCCGAAGCTCGCCAACCGACCGGCGCTCGTCTGGGAAGGCGAAGAAGGCCAGACGCGCACGCTGACCTACGCCGACCTGTATCGCGAGGTTAACCACTGCGCCAACGCGCTGCGCCAGCTCGGCTTCAAGAAGGGCGACGCCCTCGGCCTGTTTATGCCCATGACGCCGGAGATCGTCATTGCCCTGCTCGCCATCATCAAAATCGGCGGCATCGTCCTGCCGCTGTTCTCCGGCTTCGGCGTCAGCGCCATCGTTACCCGGCTGAACGACGCCGGTGCAGTCGGCCTGATCACCGCCGACGGCATGTTCCGGCGCGGGCAGGTCGTCCCGCTCAAGCCCACCGCCGACGAGGCCGCCGCGCAAATCCCAACCCTGCGCGAGATGCTTGTACTCCGGCGTGCGGGCAACCACGTCGAGATGAAGGGCGGGCGCGACCACTGGTGGCACGACCTCGTCCCGCAGCAATCGGCCTTCGCCGCCGGCGAGGTCATGGACGCCGAAGACCCGTTGATGGTGATTTACACCTCCGGCACGACGGGCCGGCCCAAGGGCGCGGTGCACACGCACTGCGGCTTCCCGGTCAAAGCCGCACAGGATATGGCCTTCGGCACGGATGTGCACCCCGGCGATGTGATTTTCTGGCTGACGGACATGGGCTGGATGATGGGGCCGTGGCTGGTCTTCGGCGCGCTGATCCTGGGCGCGACCATGTGCCTGTACGACGGCGCGCCCGACTATCCCGGCCCCGACCGACTGTGGGCGCTGGCCGAGCGGCACGGCATCACCCAGCTCGGCCTCTCGCCGACTCTGGTGCGCGCCCTCATCCGCTTCGGTGAAGAGCCGGTAAGGAAGCACGACCTCAGCCGGCTGCGCTTCTTCGCTTCCACCGGCGAGCCGTGGAACCCCGACCCATGGCTCTGGCTGTTCAACGTGGTGGGCGAGGGCAAGCGCCCCATCATCAACTACTCAGGCGGCACCGAAATTTCGGGCGGCATCGTGATGGCCAACCCGCTCCTGCCGCTCAAGCCGTGCGCGTTCTCCGCCGCCTGCCCCGGCATCGCCGCCGACGTGGTGGACGAGGAGGGCCGGCCTGTGCGCAACGCTGTCGGAGAGCTGGTCATCCGCCGGCCGTGGATCGGCATGACGCGCGGCTTCTGGAAGGACCCGCAGCGCTACGTGGATACTTACTGGAGCCGCTTCCCCGGCCTATGGGTGCACGGCGATTTTGCCGCGATTGACTCCGACGGCCAGTGGTACATCCTCGGGCGCAGCGACGACACCATCAAGGTGGCGGGCAAGCGCCTCGGCCCGGCGGAGGTGGAGTCCATCCTGGTGGCGCACCCGGCGGTGGTGGAGGCCGCCGTCATCGGCGTGCCCGACGAGATCAAGGGCAACGCCGTGGTGGGCTTTTGCGTGCTGCGGCCCGGCCAGGCCGGCACGCCCGAGCTGCGCGAGGAACTGATGGAGCGCGTCGCCGCGGAGCTGGGCAAGCCGCTCAGGCCGCGCGACATCCGCTTCGTCAAAGACCTGCCCAAGACGCGCAACGCCAAAGTCATGCGCCGCCTGATCCGCGCCGCCTACCTCGGCCAGCCCCTGGGCGATACCTCCTCGCTCGAAAACCCGGCGGCGGTGGAGGAGATCAGGCACACTCAACCGGCGGGACCTTAGAGGGCGGACGGCTGACGGCGGTCCGCCGTCGTTCGTCTTCGGTCAATGGACCACTTCCAATACATTTACAAATCTCGCGCCGCCGATTACCACACGATGATCGCAGCGGAAGACGCCGACGGCAACCTGCTCAAGACGATCGAAGCAGTGACGCCCTTGGCCGGCAAGCGCGTGCTTGACTTGGGCACCGGCACCGGACGGCTACCGCTTTTGCTGGCCGGGCGCGTCAAGTCTCTGGTCGGCTTAGATCTGCACCGCGCAATGCTGGTGGAAAACAAAAGACTGAAGACCGGGGATTGGAGATTGGTGCAGGCGGATATGCGCGACCTGCCTTTTCCCGATGCTTACGCGGATGTGGTGACCGCCGGCTGGGCCATCGGCCACCTGCGCGGCTGGTTCCCCGACGACTGGCAGGGGCAGATCGGGCGGGTGCTAAGCGAGATGGAGCGCGTTGTTGCGCCGGGCGGCGTGCTCATCATCCTGGAGACGCTCTCCACCGGCGCGCTCGTGCCCACGCCTCCGACGCCGGCCCTGGCCGAATACTACGTCTGGCTTGAAAGCGAATGGGGCTACGAGCGCCGGGTCATCCGCACCGATTACCAGTTTGCCAGCGTTGCCGAAGCCGTTGCAAAGACGGAGTTCTTCTTTGGCGCAGAACTGGCAGAGCAGATCCGAGCCAACGGCTGGGCGCGCCTGCCGGAGTGGACGGGGGTGTGGAGCAGATGGCGGTAACTACACAGCGGTGTTACGGCGGCGCTTGCGCAGACGGAAAGGCTGAACATACGGCCCCCAGGCCTCCGGCTCCTCGTTGCGCTTCAGGGCGAAGTAGTAGTCACGGGCGAACTCGCCCTGCTGCTCGAAGTTGAAGTCCTCAAAGCGGCGGTTCTCGGCAAAGGCCGTGCGCAGCGCCAGCTGCTTGCTACGATGACTGCCTAAATAGTCATACGCCGCCAAGCCCAGCCGCACCTGCACGCGCAACGTCTCATACAGGTAGCGCCAGCCGACCTGCTGATATTGCCAGACATGCGTCAGCTCATGCATTAGCCAGCCGATGTCCGTTAAGTCCTGAGCGATGTCCTCGGCGGTCGTCCGCAGGAAGCGCGGGAAGTAGGTCGTGTTGCCGAGGGTGATGGCGTTATCCCAGGTGCGCTTCTTCCCTTGCAGGAACGCCCCGATGTCTGCGATAAAATTGGGTGGGAAGTAACTGCCTTCCACGATGCGAACACGGTCGTAATCCAGGCCGTCGCCGAAGACCAGCCGGGCCTCCGCGTGCTCAACCTCCGAGAGCTTTCGAGCAGGCATGGTCACCTCCGGCAGCATTATCCCGAACTCTGCCCTTCCCTACAACTTCGATGAGGCCAACATGAACTTCGACCTGACCCCCGAACAGCAGATGTGGCGCGCCAGCGTGCGCGAGTTTTGCGAGCGGGAGGTAGCCCCGCGCGCCCACCACGTAGATGAGACAGGCGAGTTCAACTGGGAGGCCGTGCGGAAAGGCGCGGCGCTCGGCCTGCTGGGGCTGAACGTGCCCGAGGAATACGGCGGAGCCGGCGTGGACGCCGTCAGCGCGGCGATTGCCATTGAGGAACTGGGCCGGGCCTGCGGGTCAACGGCGCTGGCGCTGGCGGCGCACAACGGCCTGGCCTGCGCGGCCATCGCCGACTTCGGCTCGGAGGCGCTCAAGGCGCAGTGGCTGCCACGCCTCGCCTCAGGCCAGGGCCGGCTCGGCGCGCTGGCCCTCACCGAGCCGGGTGCCGGCAGCGACCTGCAGGGCGGCGTCAAGACCCGCGCCATCGAAGAGGGCGACGCCTGGGTCCTCGACGGGCAGAAGATGTGGACGACCAATGCTTCGATTGCCGACGTAATTGTGGTGCTGGCCCGCACCGGCGAGACAAGCATGAGCCTTATCCTGGTGCCCACGGACACGCCCGGCCTGATCATTGGCGCGCCGGAGAAGAAGATGGGCCTGCACGGCTCGCCGACGCACGCCGTCACCTTCGACAAAGTGCGCGTGCCTAAAGAGAACCTGGTCGGCGTCAAAGGGCGCGGCCTGCATCAAACGCTGGCCGTGCTCGACGGGGGCCGCATCGGCATCGGCGCGCTGGCGGTCGGGCTGGCGCAGAGCGCGTACGAAGCCGCCATCAAGTACGCGCACGAACGCCACACCTTCGGTGTGCCCATCGCTCACCATCAAGCCATTCAATGGATGCTCGCCGACGCCGCCACCGAAATCGAAGCCGCGCGGCTGATGGTGTACCGTGCGGCCTGGCTCAAGCAAAACAAGCGCCGCTATACTAAGGAAGCGGCGCAGGCCAAGCTGTTCGCTACGGAGATGGCCGAGCGCGTTTGCCGCAACGCCATCCAGATTCACGGCGGCTACGGTTACTCGCGCGAGTTCCCGGTCGAGCGCCTATATCGCGATGCCCGCCTGATGACCATCGGCGAAGGCTCTAGCGAGATTCAGCGGCTGGTGATTGCGCGACAGATTCTGAATCTGCACTAATTCAAGCGTGAGGGTCGGCGCGGCGCAGGCCCGATATCCGTATCCTCATCGTCGAAGTCATCGTCCTCATACAACGCTTCTTCGGCAACGTCCGCCACCAGGTCGGGCAGATAGGCATAGCCGTCGAAGCCGGGCTGCTCGTCGGCAAACTCCACCTTCTTGCCGGCCACCAGGCCCACCACGATGACATCGCTGCCGTCCTGAGTCATCGCCCAGCCGAGCAGCGGCCTCGTCTGCACCATCTCACCCTCGATGATCTCTGCCGCCCAACCCGTGGCCGGCATAATCTGCAAAATGCGACGCGGGATTTTCATTTGACCTCCGGTTCTCCCTTGCCCTGAATGCGCGGCGCGCCGCAAGCAGAGCAGACGGCCTCATCCGCCGAGGCGAACGGCGCGCCGCAGAACTTGCACGTGCTCAACATCAGCGCCTGCTCGGCGCGCAGCCGCTCCTGATAGGTTACCTGTTGCCACTCGTCATCCAGCTGGTTGCCGACGCGCTGGATGGTCTCACGGATGCGGTTGCTGAGCGCCAGGTTCTCCGCCGACTCGGTGATGCGGCCGATGTTGCGCGCCGCCTCTATCAGCCCGCCGACTACGTTGCCCGTCAACACTTTGCCCAGCGAGCTAAGGGTCGCGCCACCCACCTCTGCCGCCGCGCCGCCCATCGCCGCCAGGCTGGGCGCGCTGGCCGTCACGTTCACCTCCTGCGAGGCCTGCACCAGAGTAATGGTGATGGCGGTGACCCAGTTGCCGCTGGGTAGTTGCTGTCGGAAGTTGATCGTGGCCTGATCGCCGCGGATGGTCACTTCAGGGCGCGTGTCATGGTCGCCCAGAGCGGCCAGCGCCTCGGTGAAGACGCGCAGCGTGGCCTGTGGCGGGCGCGCGGTGTGATAGCGATAAGAGGCCGGCGAAGTCGCATTCTTCACGGTAGCGGCCACGCCGCCCACGGTCGCCGCGCCGACGACCGGCAGCGACGTCGCCTCGGACTCATTAGGCACAGCCGCTCCGGCCTCGCGCGCCCGGCGCATGGCCCGCTCCAGCAACGACTCGCTTTTCTCAGACTCAGGGATTTCAGAGGCAGCGTCCGTCATGAGCTTCTCCACGCAACTCTACGGAGCGCATTGTACCCCAGTTGCAGCAAAGGATTGAGCGGATGAGACAGCACTCCGTCAAAGGACAGGGAAACGGATCAACGGATGCAAACGGATAGGCCCTTCAGTCGCAAGCTCTCATCCATCCATCTTCCATCCGCTAATCCGCTATCCTATCCGCTACATCCGTTCCCTCATCCGCTGCCATCATTTCAACCGCCGCTGGATCAGCCGGCCTGCGCCGAGCAGTACACTGCCGAGCAGCACGAACGGCCCGCCCACCACTACGACCCAGATCGTTACGTCAACCACCGTTTGAAGCACAGTAATCAGCACGCTCGAGGCGGCGTCGAAGGTCTTGCCGGGTTGCCAGGGAGGCGTTGGGGTGGCAGTCGGCGTGGGCGTTGGGGTGGGCGTGTTCGTCGGCGTAGGTGTAGGGGTGGGCGTCGGCGTTTCGGGCCGCAGCGCTACGGTCATGGTCGAAAACGCGGCGCGGCCTGCGTAGTAGCGCAGTTGGCCCTTGACGCGTTCGATCTGGCCCTCCAGCTCGGAGAGCTGCTGGTTGATGCGCAGCAATTCCTCAACAGTGCGGGCATCCTTAAGAAATTCGCGCACCCGTGCCGCCGTCGCCTCGAGGTTGGCGAGCTGCGATTGCAGGTCAACGTACTCGGCGGTCACGTCCTGGCCGGAGGCGCGCTCGCGCTCCACGCGCAGCGCCAAATGTCGCACTGCGTTCAGCGCCCGCTCGAAGTTTTGCACCGGCACGGCCAGCCGCACCAGCGCAAAGGCCAGTCCGTTGCTTTGCGAGACTTCCGAGTTGATCACATAACCGCCGTAGTCGGCGGCCAGCTGGGTCAGCCGCGCCAGCGAGCGCGCCACATCGTCCACTACCAGGTCTATCTCCGCATCTTTGATCACCAATGCGCTGCCCGGCTCGGCGAACACCAGCGGCGAGGGCGTGGCGATGTCGGCATCGGATTTTTCCGACAGTACGCGCGCTTGCTCCGCCTCGGGCGCAGCCAACGCAACCGGGGGCATTGTGGCCACCGGGAGATATGTGGAAGCCTCGCCGCCGGTAGCCAAGCCGTACGGCATGGCCGCTTGCTCAACGACCTGCGTGGCGGCAACGGTCAGCGATTCGCGGGAAGAGTCTTGAAAGGTTTGCGTAGCAGCCGGCGCATAGCAGGCGGCAAGCAGGGACAGGACAATCAAGGCAGCAAAAATACGCAGCGTGGACATGGAACACTCCTCTCTTTCTTTCACGACGCCGCGCTGCCGGAAAAAGGTTCCACTGCATGATATACTCGCGGCACCCGTTTGCAGCGGCCGGCTCAAGGAGCGTCGCCATGCCCATCCCGATGCGCCACCTCGTCATCTTTCTGCCCGGCATTATGGGCAGCGTGTTGCAAAAAGATGGCAAAGACCTCTGGTCACTCTCCGGCCAGGCGCTCTGGCAGCTGGTGAAAGCGCACGGCCAGTCCCTAAGCCAGCTCCAAATTTCGCAGGATGACCCGGAGGTGGACGACCTCGGCGACGGCATTACAGCCCCGCGCCTGCTCGAAGATGTCCATTCGGTCCCGTTCCTCGTTGAGCATGCCGGCTACGGCGTCATCACCCGCCGCCTCCCCGAGCACTTCGAGCTGACAACCGGCTCCATCCACGCGCCGGTGGACGAGGCCAACTTCTTCCCCTTCCCTTACGACTGGCGACGCGATAACCGGGCAACGGCGCGCAAGCTTCAGCGCTTCATCGAGCAGCAGCTGCCGCGCTGGCGCGAGTACAGCGGCGCCAGCGACGCACAGGTTATCCTCATCGCGCACAGCATGGGTGGGCTAATCTCGCGCTACTACGTCGAGGTGCTGGGCGGCTGGCGCACCTGCCGCGCCCTCATCACCGTCGGCTCGCCGCATCGCGGCGCCGTAGGTGCGCTTGAAAAAGTCAGCAACGGATTCAGCAAGGGCGCAACGAAGCTGTTCGGTTACCTCGACCCCGTCATGCGCTCATTCGAGTCCATCTACCAGTGCTTCCCGACCTATCCGGCGGTCAACGTCAACGGCCAATGGCTGCGTCCGGCGGAGGCCGACCTGCCCAACGTGGACCGGGCGCGCGCCCAGGCGGCCCGCGCCGACTTCCTCGACGCCACGCGCCAAGCTGCGCTGCAGAATCGCGCTGACCCGCAATATCGGCAGGTCCTGCTGCCGTGGGTCGGCACACGCCAGGACACCCCTCAGTCGCTCATCCTCGAAAACGGCGCGCTGCGCCTCGACTACGGCCTACCCGCCGGGTTGGACCCTAGAACGTACCCGGCAGACGGCGACGGCACCGTGCCGCGCCTCTCCGCCATCCCTGCCGACCTGGAGGGCCAGCAGGTCGCGCGCTTCGCCGTTGAGCGCCATGGCTGGCTGACGAACAACGAGATGACGCTCGACCCGCTGCTGGACACACTGACACAGATCGCGGCCGCCGGCACACAGAACCTGTACGGCGAACCGGAGACGATACGGCCTGCGCTGAGCCTAGGCCTTGAGCCGCTCTACCTGCCTAACGAGCCGGTGACGCTCAGACTCAAACTGATAAATGCAGGTGAGCAGCCGCAGGCGGTCGGTGTGAACGTCAAAGCCGTCGGGCAGGTCGGGCCGGGCGTGACGCAGACCGTTCAGGCCGGCGTCGAGGCGAAACTCCTGGAGTTCGGCGAACTGGCGGCGGGGCTGTATCAGGTGACGGCCGGCGCGCAGACGCCCGGCCCACGAGCGCCTGCGCCGGTGCACGGTGTCTTTGAAGTGGCGGACGTTTCCGCCCTCGATTGAGGAGACTCGACCATGAGCGACAAGCACTACGAATGGGCGCGGGCCGAGGAACGCGCGCTG
>JAVQXV010000187.1:0-6025 GCA_033577755.1 Anaerolineales bacterium | reverse complement strand
ATAGGAAACCGGCCTGGCGTAAATAACGAACTTGTTGACGGCCTACTTAGTGAGCTGCCTCTTGTGGAAACAAACAAATTCAATCGGGCGCAAAGTCTCTTAGCATCAATGGAAAAACGAGAAGGGCAAGATTTCGATGAACACCAACTCAAAGCAGTTGAGAAAATACTTAGCAGCAAAGTGAGTTTCATATGGGGGCCACCCGGAACGGGTAAAACTAAAACTCTCGGCTTGACGGTCGCGGCACTTGTTGCTTCTAGCGAGTCGGTGCTAATCGTTGCTCAAAGCAATATTGCTGTAGATATGGCGATGCTAAATATCGCGCAGAATTTGGAGTCATCACAGTTATATCGAGAGGGTGGCATCTTGCGCTATGGTGTTACATACCTCTCCAAGCTTAATGATTTTCCTCTACTAAGCGCAAGGTACGTTGTTAAGCAGCGAAACCACCATCTAATCGAAAAAATTGAGTCTCTGGAAAAGCAACGACGCGAGTTGATTCGACGCTCTCGCAAAGAGAGCCTAAGCGTGTCGGAAAAAGAGCGAATTGATAAAGAGATAATGAGAGTCAAAGCAGATTCAGCCCCATTATTTACCGAGCTCAAGGAAAAAGAAAAAGCACTTGTGAGCAGTGCAAGTGTTGTGGGTTGCACTCTTTCTAAAGCAACAATCTCTCCCGAGATTTATAACAGGAAATTCGACGCGGTTTTGGTGGATGAAGCAAGTATGGCCTATATACCTCACTGCACTTTCGCAAGTAGTTTAGCTGCCAAGCGAATAGCCATCTTTGGTGACTTTAGACAACTTGCACCGATCGCCCAAGCCGATACCGTCTTGGTTCGCAGATGGCTTCAACGTGATATTTTCGAGCAAGCAGGGATTACCGAAAAGGTGGATAAGGGAACCGACGATGCCCGACTTATCCTATTGGCAACTCAATATCGCATGCACCCCGCTATATCTTCGATTTTGAATACGCTTTTCTACAGCAGTCAACTTCGAGATGGTCCAGACTTGATGACTGTAACCGCACCAATTGTTCAAAGTCCACCAGCAGCGGGAAAACCCTTAGCGCTTTATGACTTGAGTCAATTGAATCCTCATTGCTTTAGCGAAAGAGAGTCGCACAGTCGTTATAACCTGATTTCTGCACTTGTATCTGTTGCACTCGCTTATTCCGCAGTTGAAGAAAATCAAAGAATCGGAATTATAACCCCATACAATGCACAATCACGACTCATAAACAAGTTACTCAGAGATTTGAGATTGACTGAGAGAAATGTGCAAGTTGCAACTGTTCACCGCTTTCAGGGTTCGGAAAGCGACATCATTATTTTTGATACAGTTGAAGGCAAGCCTGAAAAACCAGGACGACTCGTTATCGGAGGTTTTGACAGTACTGCAGGGCGCCTAGCAAATGTCGCTGTTAGTCGCGCTAAAGGAAAATTTATTGCTCTTGCAGACTATCCTTATATACGCGAAAACTTCAGCAGCAATGATAGTTTTCGACGACTGCTTGAGATCATATCGAAACAATCGCCTGTTCAAAAAATACATTGGACGATATGGAATAAAGATTTACCCGGATTACAATTTTTCGCAAAGGGTATAGACGCTAAAGAACCTATCGAAAGTGATTTAGCTAGAGCCAATGAGGAAATTGCGATAGCATGGCCGACCCAGGTAAATTATTTTCACCCTTCACCTCGCGTCCTAAGGCGATGTGACCCCAGTCGTGTGAGATTTTTCGTGACAGGGCGCGGAAGTCAGCATTTTCACATTGGATTGAGAAACGCGAGATTTTTGGAAGACGGTTATCAACTGCCGATAGGTGTCGTTGGAATTGACCGAAAACGCCTGTGGATATACTTGTCACCTGACTCAGCGCAAGGGCCGGTTTTACAACTTGATTTTCCAGAAACCATAAAATTGCTATATGCCTTCTTGCGTCTGATTCCTGAGGAGGAAATAGGGAAAGGCACCCTAGAGCAGAGAATCGAAGGAGGCAAAGGGTTAGTAGGTCCGCCATGTCCTCGTTGTGGAAATCCATTGTGGCCTAATACTGGAAAGTATGGTGCTTACTTGGCTTGCACGGGCAGTGAGTGTGAATATGCTAAACCTATAACCCAGTCCGATGCAACAAATCTAGCGCGTATTATGGGAATTGTATGTGAACTTTGCGGCGGGCAAGCAATAGGGCGCAAAAAAGATACTTCTGTTTTTCTGGGATGTGCAAACTTTCCTCAATGTCGCTGGACAAAACGTATTGAGAATTTGATATAAATCTTCTACAGCTAACACAGCAGAGTGCACTGAAAAAAGGTCATGATTGGAACACTTGGCCGCCACATATGCCGCTTTGGTTGTAATCTCGACGCCATATATGGTGGCGTTTGCGCCTGAAAAGCAGTTTTCAGTGGACTCACTCGGCTTCCAGAGTCGCGTGCAGTATAGCACGCCGCCCGCACTGTGTGCACGCAAAGGTTGTCAGTGGCAGCCGCATCCTAAGCGAAGCGGGCTGCTTTTGCCCGCGCAGGACATCCTGAGTGTGGCTTCGCTCAGCAAAGCCCGCCGAAGGACGAAGGAGCGGCTGACTTGTTTTGCGTGCACACCCCCGCACTAACGGGTTTGATGCACGGACGGGGAAGATGCTATAATCCACCTAATTCAGAACCAGACTCAGACCGAGAGGAGTAAGCGGCGCGCCGGACTGAACAGAGAAGACCGGGCCACTGGCTGGAAGCCCGCGCAGTCGCCGCCGCCGAACGTCGCTCGCGAGTCCGCTGCAGAACAGCCGGCCACAACTGCCGGCTTAGTAGAGCAGCGCGGGACAGCCCGATACAGCGAACCAAGCGCTCCGCCGCCCTCTTCGAAGGACGACGGAGAACTGAGGTGGCACCGCGGAAGCAACGGCCTTTCGTCCTCTGACGAAAAGGCCGTTTTCTTTGTGAATCAATAATCATCAGTCATCACAAGCCTCTTATGCCCAAACCCGATTTTCCCAAGACCTACGACTTCCAGTCTATCGAGCAGGAGCTGTATGCGTGGTGGGAGCGCAACGGCTGGTTCCGCCCGACGAACGACCCGAACGAGCCGGGCCACGACCCAAGCCGCAAGCCCTTTGTCATTTCCATCCCTCCACCCAACGTCACCGGTGAATTGCACCTCGGCCATGCCATGTTCGTCTCGGTCGAGGACCTGCTGATTCGCTATCATCGGATGAAGGGTGAGCCGACGTTGTGGGTGCCCGGCTCCGACCATGCCGGCATTGCTACGCAGTTGCAGGTGGAGAAGATGCTGCTGCGCGAGAAGGGCGTGACGCGCGAGGAGCTGGGCCGCGAGAAGTTCCTCGAATACTGCTGGGCGTGGAAGGACAAGTACGGCAACATCATCTATGACCAGTTGCGCCGGCTGGGCGCGAGCTGCGACTGGAGCCGCGTGCGCTTCACCCTCGACGACGGCCTGAGCGAAGCGGTGCGTGAGGCCTTCGTGCGTCTGTACCGCAAAGGGCTGATTTATCGCGGCGTGCGCCTGATCAACTGGAGTCCAGGCCTCAAGACCGCCGTCAGCGATTTGGAGGTGGAGTACAGCGAGGAGCCGGCCACGCTCTACTACTTCAAGTATCCATTGAAAGACTCGGACGAATACCTGCCGGTGGCGACCACGCGCCCGGAGACCATCCTCGGCGATACGGCGGTGGCCGTGCACCCCGAAGACCCGCGCTACCGGCGCTTCATTGGCCGGACGGCGCTGGTGCCCATCCTCAACCGCGAAATCCCCGTCATCGCCGACGAGGCGGTGGACCGCGAATTCGGCACCGGCGCGCTCAAAATCACGCCCGGCCACGACTTCACCGACTACGAAATCGGCGCGCGCCACAAGCTGCCCATCATCTCAGTGCTCGACCGCGAAGCGAAGGTGACGGCAGCCGGCGGGCCGTATCAGGGGCTAGACCGATTCGAGGCCCGCGAGCGCTACTGGGCCGACCTGAAAGCCGCCGGTTTAGTCATCAAGGAACAGCCGTACACGCGCAACACGCCCCGCTCACAGCGCGGCGGCGAAATCATCGAGCCGATGGTCTCGGAGCAGTGGTTCGTCAAAATCAAGCCGCTGGCCGAGGCCGCCATCGCCGCCGTGCGCGACGGGCGTATTCGCATCGTGCCGGAGCGCTTCGAGAAGGTGTACTTCAACTGGCTGGAGAACATCAAGGACTGGTGCATCAGCCGGCAGTTGTGGTGGGGGCATCGCATCCCGGTGTGGTACCGCGTAGGCGCAGATGGCCGCCCCGACTACGCCGAGCAGTTCTGCGCGCACACCGAAGCTGAGGCCTATGAACAGGCGCGCGCCAAGCACGGCCCGGACGTGAAGCTGGAACAGGACCCGGACGTGCTGGACACCTGGTTCTCGTCCGGCCTGTGGCCCTTCAGCACGCTCGGCTGGCCGCACGCCACCGCCGACCTGCGCTACTTTTACCCCACCAGCGTGATGGAGACGGGCTACGACATTTTGTTCTTCTGGGTGGCGCGCATGATTATGCTGGGGCTGGAGTTCACCGGCGAAGTCCCCTTCCACACCGTGTACCTGCACGGCCTGGTGCGCGACGAGTACGGGCGCAAGATGAGCAAGACCATCGGCAACGTGGTGGACCCGCGCTGGATCATCGGCGGAGTGAAGGGCGAGGACATCGCCAAATCCGGCACCAGCGATGAAGTGGCGAAGAAGTACCCGAACGGCATCGCCGCGCTGGGCACCGACGCGCTGCGCTTCACCCTGCTCACCAGCGGCACGCCCGGCAACGACCTGAACCTGAGCCTGGAGCGCGTCGAGTCCAACCGCAACTTCGCCAACAAAATCTGGAACATCGCGCGCTTCATCGTGACCAATCTTCCAGCAGACTTCACGCGCGACGCTAGACAGCTGGCCGCCAACCACGGCCAGCCGTCCGCGTTCAGCGGTCTTTCCCTGCCCGACCGCTGGCTCCTCTCCCGCCTGCATCAGGTCATCGCCGAAGTGACGCGCTTTCTGGACAACTACGAATTCGGGCAGGCGGGCAACCTGGCGTATGAGTTCCTGTGGAGCGACTTCGCGGACTGGTACGTGGAGACGAGCAAAATTACGCTGCAAGGCAGTGATGAGGCGGCCAAGGCCCGCGTGCGCAATCTGCTGGTGCACGTACTCGACCAGACGCTACGCCTGCTGCACCCCTTCGTCCCCTTCATCACCGAGGCGGTCTGGCAGAAGCTACCGCGCCTGCCCGGCGACCCGCCCGCCCTGATCATCGCGCCGTGGCCGCAGGCCGGCCCGGTAGACGCCGAGGCGCTGGCCGACTTCGAGCACCTACGCGCCCTCGTCCGCGGCATCCGCAACATCCGCGCCGAGAAGCGCGTGGAGGTGACCAAACGCATCCCGGCCATCATCGTCGCCGGCGAGAAGGCGGGCTGGCTCCGTCATCAGTCAGCCATCATCAGTGCTTTAGCGAAAATTGATGACTCAAGACTGATGATTGTGGAGCACCTCAACGACAAGCCGAAGAACGCTGTGGCGCTGGTGGAAGGCGCGACCGAGGTGTACTTGCCGTTGGAGGGGATGGTGGACCTGAACGCTGAGCGTGCGCGACTGGAGAAGGAGCTGGCGGCACTCTCCGCACAGATTGCTAAAAGCGAGGGCCTGCTGGCGAGCAACTTCGTGAACAAGGCCCCGGCACCGGTGGTGGAACGCGAGCGCGCCAAACTCGCCGCTGCACGGGAGAGCCGCGCGAAGGTGGAGGCGCGGTTGCGGGAGCTGTAGAGACGCGCCGCCTTGAGGACGCGCCGCGGCGCGTCTCTACAGTGTGACCGGCGGCCATGGGCAACACGAATGGACACGAAATGATACGAATTGTCACGAAGGCTTCGTGCTCATTCGCCCGCATTCGTGCCCATTCGTGTCCCCCCATTCATGTTCATTCGTGTTCCTTGATGGCTGTTTTAGGCCTTCTCTTTTTGAATGGTTTCCAGGGTGGGCAACAGCTTAGGCAACGGCTCCT
>JAVQXV010000186.1:0-6058 GCA_033577755.1 Anaerolineales bacterium | reverse complement strand
CGCGCGTCAAGCTCAGCAAGCGCGAGGTCTTCCGGCGCGACAATTACACCTGCCAATACTGCGGCCGTCAGACACACAATCTGACGATTGACCACGTCATTCCCCGGCATCGCGGCGGTGGTCACCGGTGGGATAACCTGGTTGCTGCCTGCCCGGCCTGCAACCGCCGCAAGGGCGGTCGTACTCACATCGAGGCCGGCATGACCTTGCGCCGCCGCCCCGGCGAGCCGCAGGCTACCGCCGCCTACCTCTTCGACCGCCACCTGCCCGAAAACGAATCCTGGAAGAAGTACCTCGAGGGCTGGTAGCGCGGATTGCGCCCGGCTCACGGGCTAATCGGTCTGCTCTGACAGGAACAGCGCCGGAACACCTTCGATGAAGGCAGCTGTCTGCTATAACTTCGGCCGGCCGCTGGTGGTGGAAGAGGTGACGCTTGAGCCGCCCCAGCAGGACGAAGTGGAAGTACAGATTGCGGCATGCGCTATCTGCCACAGCGACTTGCACTGGCTGCGCGGCGATTGGGGCGGTGAGACTCCCCTAGTGGCCGGACATGAGGCCGCCGGCGTAGTTAGCACGGTCGGCCCGGGGGTCAACGGCCTGCAGTCGGGCGACCATGTTGTAGTTTATCTGCGACGCTCGTGCGGCCGGTGCTTCTTCTGCACACGCGCTCAGCCCTATCTGTGTGAGGCCCAGTTCCGCCTCGACCGCGAAAGCCCGCTGCGCAACGCCGGCGGCGTGCGGCTGGTGCAGGGCCTGCGCACGGCAGCCTTCGCCGAGCGTGTGCTCATCCACAAGAGTCAGGCCATCAAGATTCCGACAGACCTGCCGCTGGATCGCGCCTGCCTGCTGGCCTGCGGTGTGGTGACAGGCCTGGGCGCGGTGACCAACACGGCCCGAGTCGAGCCGGGCAGCAGCGTGGCCGTGCTCGGCGTGGGGGGCGTGGGACTCAACAGCGTACAGGGCGCACGGCTGGTGGGTGCAGAACCCATCATCGCCATAGACAGGCTCGACTCCAAGCTGGAGATAGCCCGGCGCTTCGGCGCGACCCATGTCATCAACGCCGTGCGCGAGGACGCCGTGGCCGCGGTGCTGGCCCTCACCGAGGGGCGCGGCGTGGACTATGCCTTTGCTGCCGTTGGTAGCGCAGAGGCCATCGTTCAGGCCGGCCGGATGACGCGCCGGGGCGGTGCGACAGTGGTCGTCGGCATGCCGGCCAATCGCGAAGCTGAAGTAATGGTCAACACTCATCACCTCACCGAGGGCCGCCGGCTCATCGGCAGCTTGATGGGTTCAACTCAGCCGGCGGTAGATATTCCTCGCCTCGTGGAAACGTACCGGCAGGGCCATCTGCTCCTGGATGAGCTGATCTCTCAACGTTACGCTCTCGAAGACATCAACGTGGCGCTGGACTCTCTGGAACGCGGCGCGGCACTGCGGAATGTCATCGTGTTTTAGACAAAGCGGCAGCTGCACTCATCAAAAGCTTAGCCGGCTCCCGCTGAGCGGCGAGTCACGGAACTTAGAGGGGTGCCATAGAGAAGGCGCATATGGAGCAGGCGCTCTGCGCCGGCAGCGCCGGCTGCAATACCTGACACTCTCCCAGTTCCTCGCCCACTTCTTTCGCCAGGTCATGGGCCGCCCGCAGGTCAGGCAGGTTTTGGCCGGGAGGTGCTGCTTCTTGACGCCGCGCATGGTGAGAAGTGTATCGCTAGAGGGCGTCGAGGAAGCGCCGCGCCTGTCGCTGAATGTCGTGCCGCTCGTCCGCGCTCAGGCGGTTGACGCCGAGCACGGCGGGGCCGGTGCGCGGGTTGGCCTTCAGCGCCGCTTCGTGGCTGATAAGAAAGTTCCAATATAGAGTGTTGAACGGGCAGGCATCCGGGCCGGTGCGCGCCTTGGCGTTAAAGCGGCAGCCGGCGCAGTAATCGCTCATCTTGTGGATGTAGTTGGCCGAGGCGATGTACGGCTTGGTCGCCAGCTGCCCACCGTCGGCGTTCAACCCCATGCCGATGACGTTCGTCTGCATCACCCAGTCGTAGGCGTCCACATACACGGCTTTGAACCAGCCGGTGACGGCCTGCGGGTCTAGGCCGGCCAGCATGGCGAAATTGCTCAGCACCATTAGCCGCTCGATGTGGTGGGTGTAGCCGGTCTCCAGCGCGCTGCGCAGGACGTGGCGCAGACAGTTCATCTCCGTTTCGCCCGTCCAGAAGAATCCAGGCAGCGGGCGCGTTGCTCGCCAGTGATTGCTTCGCGCCAGCTGCGGCATCAGCCGCCAGTACTGCCAGTACATGTACTCGCGCCAGCCGATGACCTGTCGTACAAATCCCTCAACCGAGTTGAGCCGGGCACGGCCCGCGTGGTAAGCGTCCACCGCTGCCCGCGCCATCTCCAGCGGGTCTAGCAGACCGATGTTGATGTACGGCGACAGCACGGAGTGATACAGCGTGCGATGGCGAGCCGTCATCGCATCTTCGTACGGGCCGAACAGGTCAAGCCGGTGGGCGATGAAGTCGTCCAGGGCGGCGCGGGCCTGCGCATGCGTTACGGCGTAGCCGAAGTTGGCCGCCGAGCCTAGCCCGTAGCCTGCCGCTTCGACTTCAGCCATCACCTGCCGCGTGAGGGCATCCGGCGGGAAGCGGAGCGGCGCAGGCGGCGCGGCGTCCTTCGGCAGAGGCCGGCGGTTCTCGCGGTCGAAGTTCCACTGCCCGCCGACCGGCGCCTCACCGTCCATCAGCAGGCCGAAGTGCCGGCGCATGGCGCGGTAGAAGTTCTCCAGGATGACCTTTTTGCCCGGCGCGGGAAAGGGGTTATAGCGGCCCGTCAGAAACTGTGTGTTGGGGAGGACGACGACCGGCAGGCCGAGCACGGCTTCAGCCTTTTGTGTCTGCCACTGTCGCCCGGCGTGATCGGCGGCGGCCATGGTGAGCAAACGTGTGGGCCGGTATCGCTCGATGTGTTGGCGCAGGCCGTAGGTGAAGTCGGGGGCGCGCACGTAATCTACCGTGAAGCCGCGCTCGCGCAGGGCCTCGGCGTAGTGGCGCATGGCGCTGAGCAGCAAGACCAGTTTCTGGCGATGGTAGGGCAGGCGGCGCAGCAGGCGCCCGCTTTCGACGAGAACGACGTGATCGGCCTGTTCGAGGCCGGGATGGTCAAGGCGCAGTTGGTCGCCGAGGATCCAGAGCGAAGTTCGGCCGTGCTCCATGTTCATCTGTGAAGCTGCTGCAGAAGCTACGAACTCACCACGAAGGCGCAGAGAGCACAGCCATGGTCGTTATCATGGTGCTCGCCATCCTCGGCCCAACGATCGGTAACGTCTTCAGCAACATCATTCAGAGAATTTGAGTGGGCTAGTCGTCTGTACCATTGGGCTAGCGCAACGTGCCCGGAACCATATGGTTTATGCCGGGCAAGCCGAAAACTTCCGGCCGGCTAGGCAACGGCCCTTCCTAATCATAGGGGCCGTTTCGTTAGTCAAAATTGCCCGGCTGCACCAGCCAACAATTCCTAACGAACACCTCCCCCTTTCTCCGTCTAATTTGCTATATAATTTTAGTCGCTTAGCGAGGCCCAATCTGCGTCTCTTCGAGACCGAACGTTTGACCTGACTATCATTTAGAAAGGACATTCTATATGCTTACTTTCAAGGACAACAAAGGCCAGGGTCTGGTTGAGTACGCGCTCATCCTGGTGCTTGTCGCCGTGGTCGTCATCGTGGTGCTCGCCATCCTTGGCCCGACGATCGGCAACGTCTTCTCCAACATCATCGTCGCTATCTGACCCGTGACTCGGCCCGCTAAGCCAACAACGGCCCCTCCATCCCGGAGGGGCCGTTTTGTTTTTCAGGCTACGGCTTATGTGGCAGCTTTGCGTCGCTCAATTTGCGTCGCTCACTCAGCCGGTAAATCAACGGGCCAACGATGGCAATAGCAGCAAAGGCAAACCATTGAATGGCATAGCTAAGATGCGGGCCATCGTCGAGTTGCAGGTTGACGTCGCGCACCGGCAGGCCGGTTCGGCCCGGCTCCGGCGCTTGAACCACAATAACCGGCAACAAGGGATAGGGCATCTGCGCCTGAATGGCGCGCGTGTCGAGCCAGAACCAGCCATCCAACCGGGGCAAGTCCGGCCCGAGCGGCGGGTCACGCGGCGCGAAGAAGGAGTCGCGTAGCGCCGGCAGACGCAGCAACCCGGTTACCGTCACTTCGCCGGCCGGCGGCGGATAGGCCGCGCGCCGCTCCGGCTCGGCCTCCAGATAAGGCAGCCAGCCCCGGTCTACGAGCACGGCGGATGACGCGCCGGCAATCCGCAGCGGCGTAATCACATGCACGCCGGGTGCGCCCTTGTGTGCCTGTGTCTTCCACACAATCTCTTGCGACGGGTCGAACACACCGCGCACCGTCACCAGGCGATAGTCCCAGGCGCTCCAATCGCCGTCGCCGAGTTGAACGGGCAGTTCGACCGGCGGCGCCTGCATCCGCGCTACGATCAGGGCATTCTGGGCGCGGCGCTCCTGCAGACGCGTAAGCTGCCAGAACCCCAACGCGAGCATGCCGAGGGCGATGACCGGGATGGCCAGCAGGAGGAGAGATTTCAGCCACGGCGGCAGCCGTCGCCCTGGGGGATAAATGTGCATAGAATGATTTTATCGCGGTAATAGCTGCTCCAGCGCACCAACAAGCGCGCCGAGGTCCTCTGAAGAGTTGTAGCCCTGCACCGAGACGCGCAGCAGGCAACGGTCTCCCCAGCGATATACGGGCACCTCGATGCGATAGTCCGCATACAGGCGCTCCTTCAGCTCGGCCACATCCACCTCAGGCAGGGCCACTGCAGCCATCTGTCCAAACCATTCCGAGGAGTCGGCGCAGAGCGGCGCCTGCCGTGTCAGGTCAATCAGTTGTGCGCGCGCCCGGCGCAACAGGGCGTGACATCTCTCACGCACCTGCGGCCAATTGCGTTCCGCCTGGAAGCGGATGGCCGCGGGCGTGGCCAGATAGGCGGCGATGTCGCGCGTGCCGGTGTATTCCTGCTCATCAATGAACCGTGACGGGCCAGGCGCTTCAGCTTCGTAGCCCCAGCTTACGATAAGCGGCTCAATCAAAGGTTGAAATTCGGGCCGCACGTAGAGGAAGGCCGAGCCTTTGGGCGCGCACAGCCACTTGTGGCAGTTGCCCGTATAAACGTCCGCGCCGAGCGAGTCGAGCGCGAGCGGCAATTGGCCGGCGGTGTGCGCGCCGTCCACCACGGTGAGCAACCCGGCCTCGCGGGCGCGCCGGCACACGGCCTCGACGGGGAAGATGAGTGCAGTGGGCGAAGTAATGTGGCTGAGACAGAGAACCCGCGTGCGCGGCGTAACGCCCGCCCATAGCGCCTCAACGAACTCATCCGCCGAAGTGAGCGGCACAGGGATGGACTGGATGACGAGCCGCGCGCCGGTCTGCGCGCAGACAAAGCGCCACAGACGCACAATAGCCCCGTACTCGTGGTCGGTGATGAGGACTTCATCGCCGGGCTGCAGCTTTAAACTGCGGGCTACGATGTTGAGGGCGGTGGTGGCGTTGGGGACATATACGAGATTATCGGCTGCTGTGCCCACGTACCCGGCCAGCGCTTCACGGGCGGCACGCATCAGCCCATTGAACCGCCGCCCGAGGAACTCCACCGGCTGGCGCTCCAGTTCGCGCTGCCAGCGCTGATACTCCTCGAACACCGGGCGCGGACAGGCGCCGAAGGAGCCGTGATTGAGAAAGATGATGTCGGGGTCGAGCAAGAATTCGGCTTTGAGGGTGCGAGGGTCCATAGAGAAGAAACGAAAAGTGGCTGTCGGTCTGACAGCCACTCTATGGGCGGTATAGGACTCGAACCTATGACCTCCGCGATGTCAACGCGGCGCTCTAACCAACTGGGCTAACCGCCCATAACTGCTGTGATTATAGCCAGCCCGAACAGTTTCTGCAATGGCCGCGCAGCTTTGTGTGCACGCAAAGGTTGTCAGGGAACGTGCCACCCCTTCGTCCTTCGGCGGGCTTCGCGAAGCGAAGCCACGCTCAGGATGTCCTGC
>JAVQXV010000185.1:0-6179 GCA_033577755.1 Anaerolineales bacterium | reverse complement strand
AGCGGCGTGCCGGTGAAGGGATAATGGGCACGAATTTGATTCTCAAGATAGCGGCGATAGGTGAAGTGCGCCAGCTCCGGGTCGTTGACGTGAAACAGGAAGGTCGGTGGGTCGGTGCGCACCTGGGCGGCGTAGCTGATTTTGAGCTGCCGGCCGGCCTGCGAGGGCGGGGCATGGCGTGCAACCGCGTCCCGCACCAGCCGGTTGAGTTCGGAAGTAGGGATGCGCACCAGGCGTTCGGCCTGCACCTTGAGCGCCATCGGCAGAATCTGGTGACAGCGCTGGCCGGTCTTGGCCGAGACGAAGAGCACCGGCACGTAATCCAGAAAGTGCAGCGTGCTGCGGATGCGTCGGGTGTATTCTTCCATCGTGTGAGTATCTTTTTTCACCGCGTCCCACTTGTTCACCACCACGACCACGCTCTTGGATTCGTCCAGGATGTAGCCGGCGATGTGCGCGTCCTGCTGAGAGAACGGCTCAAGGGCGTCCACCACCAGCAGGGCCACGTCGGCGCGGGCGAGGGCTTTGAAGGTGCGTAGCACGCTCCATTTTTCGACGCCGGGTTCAATTGCGCCGCGTCGTCGCACACCGGCGGTGTCAATCAGGATGAGCGGCTGGCCGGCGTAGGTCAGCGGCGTGTCTATGGCGTCGCGCGTGGTGCCGGGCACCGGGCTGACGATGACGCGCTCCTCGCCCAGCAGCCGGTTGAGCAACGAGCTTTTGCCGACGTTGGGTTTGCCGACGATGGCAATCTTGACCGCTTCGGTCTCAACCTTGGGCGGCGCAGGCGGCAGCGCAGCCACCAGCGCATCGAGTAATTCGGCGACGCCGGTGCCGTGCAGCGCCGAGATGGGGTAGGGGTCGCCCATGCCCAGCTCGTAGAAGGCGTAGGCCGCCTGCTCGCCGGTCAGGTTCTCGGTCTTGTTGACGGCCAGCAGCACCGGTGGCGTGAGGGTGCCATCAGGCCGGCGGGTCTGCGCGCGGCGAAGGATGTCGGCCACTTCGCGGTCGGCGGCGGTGATGCCCAGACGCGACTCGCACATGAAAATGACGGCATCGGCCTCGGCGATTGCCATCTCTGCCTGAGCGCGCATCTGCGCAATGAACGGGGCGGAGTCGGCAGCGAGCACGCCGGTGTGCGGCTCGGTGCCTCCCATGCGCGTCAGCGGCTCGATGCCACCGGTGTCCACCACATCAAAGACGATGCCTTGCCACTCGGCCTCGGCCACCAGCCGGTCGCGCGTGGTGCCGGGAATATCGGACACCACGGCCAGGCGCTCACCGGCCAGGCGATTGAAGAGGGTGGATTTGCCGACGTTGGGTCGGCCGACGATGGCGACGAGGGGCTTCATGATCGGAGATTTGAGATTGAGGGCTGAAGATTGATGACCGGCGACTAAGGGTTGACGACTGACTACTTTTACTTTCTCACTAAGGCGTAGGCGTCTCCGTCGGTGTAACCGGAGTGATGGTGGGTGGCGCCGGCGTGCGTGTAGGCGTGCGCGAAGGTGTGGCGGTGGGCGTGAGCGTCGGCGTGCGGGTCGGCGCCGGGCCGCGTTCGATGATGACCTCGACGCTGGCGGGCAATACACTCTCGGCGCGCAGCTGGTCGGCGAGGAAGACTACGGTCGGGGTCAGCGAGTAGGTGCCCGGCCCCAAGCCGTTCAAATCAATGGTGATGAGCACATCGCCATTGTGCAAGCGGTCAAGCAGTGGCAAAGGGCCGGCAATCAGCACATCCACCGTGTCCGGCGAGAAGCGCGCGTTCAGGCCGACGCCCAGGTTGCGTGCCTCGACGCGGCGCTGCACGCGGGTGCTGCCCTCGATGGCGGCGATGCTGACCTGCACCAGCACGCTCGGCTCACCGATGGTCGTCACCCCCTCCGGCAGGTTGAGCGCCACGCGCCGGATGATGTTGCTGCTGGCCTCACTCAGGTCGAGAGGCTGTGTCTCCACGAAGCCCGGCAGTTCGAGCACGCGTTGCGGGTCGGTAGAAGAGACGGTGATGATGGGCGGCGAGACGCTCAGGTTAGTGACGCGATACCCCGGCGGCGGCTGGCCGCTGGTCACCAACTTAACGGCCACATCGCGAGTGCCAAGCCGCTGACGAATGGCGACTTCGATGGTAGCGCTGTCCGGCTCCACTTCTACGGCAGGGATGGGAACACCGGCGACATCTACCGCAATCAGCGCCGCCGTCTGGCTAAAGCTGCTGCGGGCATTTTCCAGCGATAGCCGCGCCTGCACTTCACTCACCCGGTCTACTGCCGAGGCCGGACCGGAGACCAGCACGGACTTGATGTTCAGGATGGGCGAGCCGGCTTCATAACCGGAGGCCGGCATGCCCTGAACGATCAGGCTGATAGGGATTTCGCGCGTTTTGCGCTCTTCCAACGTTACCCGCACTGTTTCGGGCGTGAGGCGCACTACGCGCATGGCGGCACTCAGCGCCGGATCGAGTTGAACCTGGATGGGCACGTCCCACCGGCCGGGGCCTAACCCTGAAAGGTCGGCGGTCAGCCGCACCCGGTCGGCGGTGAACGCTTCCCAGGTGTTGCGCGGCGCACGGAGAGTCAAGCGAGACTGCGCCGTGCCGTCGGCCGGGGCGGTAAGAATGAGGTCGGGCGAGAGGTTGATGAGGGTGACAGTGGAGAGGTCAGGCAGCACGCGCTCTTCGAAGGGGTTGTTGGTGCGCACGGCGACGAACCACACGAGCAGCGACAGGAGCAACGCCATGAGTAGCGTGCCGAGGTGAGACCAGGGGAGACGCACGCTCAATCTCCGGAAGGTTTGTTGTGCCGGGCTGTGCGCGTTGCCGCCCATCCGCCGGCCAGCCAGCGCATCAGCATTTCGCGCCAGGAACGTCGCAGGCGCGGCTGGTAGAAGGCATCCAGCATGTGCGTCAACCGCTCGGCATCGAGGCGACGGATCATACGTCCGTTGTGAGCGACCGAAATCGTGCCGGTCTCTTCGGAGACGACGATGGCAACGGCGTCGCTAACTTCGGTGATGCCGAGGGCGGCGCGGTGGCGCAAACCGATCCGACGTTCGGCCAGGAGGCTACCGGCGGTGAGCGGCAGGACGCAGGCGGCAGCGGCCACGCGGTCTTCGCGCACGATGGCTGCGCCGTCGTGCAGCGGCGTGTTGGGATAAAAGATTTGCAGCAGCAATTCGGGGGTCAGGCGAGCTTCAAGCAGCGTGCCTGTGTCCTGATACTCTTTCAGGCCCACTTGGCGCTCGATGACGATGAGCGCGCCATGGCGGCGCTCCGAGAGGCGCTGCGCCGCGGTTACCAACGCCCGGATGATAGGCTGAACATCCGTCGGCCGCATGCCGAAGCGCAGGTCGGCGCCGGCGCGGCCCAGGCGCTCCAACCCGCGCCGAATCTCCGGGGCGAAGATGACGGGGATGGCGATGAGGATGGCCGGCAAGCTGGTTTGCAACAGCCAGGAAAAACCCCGGAGCGGCAGGAACTGGGTGAGCAAGATGATGATGACGACCAGCAGGATGATGCCACGCAGCAACGTCTCGGCCTGAGTGCCGCGCACCAGCCGTAGCAGGCCGTAAATCGCCAGCGTGACCAGCGCAATATCGAGCAGGTCAACCCATTGCGCCTGGGCGGCGTAGATGGCGATCTCATTGATGATATCGAGCACGATAGATTTTGAGGCCGGTCGAGGGGTAGAGCGCGGGCGGCAGAGTTCCACACGAGATCGGCTAGCGTTTGCCGAGCGCCGCCTGGCGCGGGTCTGCCCGCCTCACCGGAAAATGGCCCGGCCGTTCGTTGCCGGCCGGGTGCATACGTTATAGCTGTTCCAGCAGTTGGCGATAGAGCGTCGGGTCATCCGGCTCCAAAGCCAGTATGACGCGCAGGGTTTCTTTGGCTTGTTCGTTCTGGCCCTGTTGGAGCTGGATGTCGGCCAGCTGGTCGTAGCGTATGATGGCGTCCGTCTTGCGGCCCTGTTCCTGATAGAGGCGCGCCAGGCGGGCGATGAGCTGCGGGTCGTCCGGGTAGCTGTTCAGGAGTTCTTCCAGCACCACGGTCGGCGTGGCCAGGTTGCGCTGGCCGATCATCAGCTTGAGGTAAGCGTCCAGTTCACTCAGCGCCAACTTGGGATTGTTCAGCCGATAGTGCAAGTCAATGAGGGCGATGCGCGCTTTCTCGTCATCCGGCATCAGCTGGCGTATCTGCTCATAAACCCGCAGGGCGTCGCGCCAGGCCAGGCGCTGCATGTGAATATCGCCGAGGCGGTGCAGCAGGTTGGCGCTCCATCGGCGGTTGCCGCTTTGCTGCGCCACCCTTAGCCCTTCGGTGTATGTCTCACACGCGGTCTCCAGGTCGGCCAGGTCGTAGTACATGTCGGCCAGCTCGCTATACTGTTGCAGCGCTTCTTCGGTGCGGCCCTGACTGTTGAGCAGGTGGATGAGCTGTCGCCGTGCGGTGGTGTCCATCGGATTGAGCTTGAGGGCCTGTTGCAGCAGACGCGCCGCGCGCGCCGCCTCGCCGCGCACCTGATAGGTGTTGGCGATGACCTTGTACTTCTCTGCCGCGATCTCCGGCCGGTTCTCGGCTACCAGGATCTCGGCCATGCGAATGTGGATGGGCAGATAGGTCGGTGAGATTTCGAGGGCGAAGAGCGCTTCTTCCATCGCCGTAGCATACAATTGGCGCTTGATGTAGTCATCAATCCGGCGCATGGCCTCCAGCATCGTGTCGCCTTCCGGCATCGCCACCTGGTCGGCCAGGGCAATGACATGGCCGTCTTCGGCATCCAGTTGCCGGCGCGTTCGGCGCGCGTTCTCCTCCCACCGGTCACCGGAGAGGAAACGCTTGAGACCGGGGATGATCTGCGCCAACTGCGAGTCCGGTGCGCGCGAGAAGGTCTCGGCCAGTATCTCGTAGGCCTCGATCAGCCGGTCCTGCCGTTCGGGCGCAATCAGCGACAGGTCGAGCTGCTTGACGGCTTCAAGGAAGTATTCGAAGGATTTGCGCACCTGGCCGGTCTGACGATAGGCCTCGCCCAGGCCGTACAGACAGCCGAGGCGCACAGCCTGATGGGATTGAGCGGCGGTGAGGTAGTCAATGGCGTCGGGCGGGCGGTTCAGTTCGAGCAAGAGGGCGCCCAGCATGAAGTGTGCCAGCGGATGGTCGAAGCCGGCCTCCACGGCGGCGTGGAAGTTGCTGGCAGCGGCCTCCAGGTTGCCGGCGGTGTGGCTATTGAGAGCCTGGCCCAGATACATGACGATTTGGGCGCGTACGCTCTCGGCGTCGCGGCCTGAACCGAGGCCGCGCGTAAGTGCACTGACGCTGACGGAGGCGCTGACCTTGCTGGTGTCAGCATCCTCTTCAAAAAGCATCTCGGCCAGAGCGGCGGAGGCTCGCTCCCGTGCCTCATCAAGCGGCGAAGCGGTCTTTTCCGGCGCTTCTGCTAAAGCGTTGTCTGAAACCCGCCCATCCGCCGGCGGATTGCTTTCCAACACCGCCATGTTCAACATGGCGGTGTTGCGTTGGCCCGGGGCAGCGCGCGTGACGGGAGGGATGGGCTGATTGCGCTGGAAACGTTCGAAGGCAGCGCACACTTCGGGTGTATGTGGGTCGAGCTGAAGTGCGCGCTGCAGAGACTGGCCGGCCTTTTCCAGGTCACGCATGCTCTGGAAGATGCGGGCAATATCCACGTACTCCAGTGCAGCAGCGCGTGGTTGTTCGGTGTTCTCCAGCGCGCGGATGAGCAGCATGCGCGCCTGTAAGTTGTCGGGCGCGAGGCGCACCACACGGCTCCACAGGTCAATGGCTTTGGAGATATCACGGCGACGCAGGTGCAGGTCGGCCACGGCCATATACGTCTGCACGGCCTCATTGATGCGCGCCAGGCGTTCAAAAATCTCGCCGCACTTCTCCGGCGCAATCGGGTCGCCCGGCGCATTCACCGCAGCGCGCTGATAGACGGTCAGCGCTTCCTCCAGCCGGTCGGATTGGAAGAGGACGTACCCCAGGGCGCTAAGGGCAGCGTGGTCATCGGGGAACTCGGTGAGGGCCGCCCGATAGTAGGCGATGGCCTTGTCCCACTGTTGATCCCAGGCTGCCGAGTGACCCCGGCTCATCGCCTGCTCAAAGATGGCGCGGTTGCCTGCCATAGCGGCGAGGAGTATAGCACAAAGAAACAGCGCCGCAGGCGCGC
>JAVQXV010000008.1:0-45094 GCA_033577755.1 Anaerolineales bacterium | reverse complement strand
GACCACAGATTGCCGACCGCCGATTGCCACCGATGATTCAGCGGTTATTCCGCCTTATTCCGTGACATGGGCCGTTCGGGCACGTCTTCCAGCAGGCCGCCGTGGCCGAGGGTGAGGATGTCGCGGCGGGTCAGCCGGTCGCCTGCAAGCAGGCGAGGGAGCACCCAGTCCACGATGTTCATCTTGCGGCTCCGGGCGCAACCCGGCGCACCGAGAATAGGCACCTCCTCGAGATAGGCGAGCATCAACAGGTTGCCCGGGTCAACCGGTGCGCCCAGAGCCTCCACTCGGCCCCCGGCCCGTTCCACCGCCCGGGGTACGATGTCGTGCCGGTCCATGATGGCCGTCTCGCCCGCAAGGACGATCAAGCGTGCCCCGGCGGCGCGGCAACGGCTTAGAGCCTCGGCCAGTGCCGCTTCCCCGCTCTCGTCTTCCAGCGGGATGTAATCTGTGCTGATGATGTGCGATCCGAGCGCCGTCACCCGCTCTGTGAGGGGGGTGAAATCATCGGCGAGTTTCTCACGGATAGAAATGGAGCCGGAGAAAATCAGACTAACGGGCTGAGGGGTGAGCGCGTCCACCCAGACCAGTGCGCCGCCGCTCGCCAGCGCCTCAGCAGCCTGAACGGTCGCCTCCGGCACGGCGAAGGGGATGATTTTGACCGTGCCGACGATCTGCCTGGGGCGAACGGTGGAATGCGAGGCAAGTGTGGCAAGGGTGATGCCTTCCAGTTCGTTGAGACGGGCTAGCCTTTCGGCATCTACGCGGAGGATGCCCAGGACGGTGGAGAGGAGATTCGCACGCCCGGAGGCCGCGCCGGGGAGCCGGAGGCCACTGCCGCTCACCGCCTGTGCCACTCGACGTGCGGCGGTATCCTCATCCACGTCGTCTGCCGTCAGCTCTGCCACATATACAGAAGTTCGCCCGATGGCGTGCAGCGCAGCGATGTCGTCTGCCGTCAGCGGTCGACCTTTGCGCAGCAGACGCTTCCCATCCGGCCCGGCGATGTTGTGGCCGAGGATTTTGCCCTCGGCGCGGTCGAGGGGAACGGGGCCGAATTTCATGGGGCGAGTGACAAGTGATGAGCGAGGCGTAATGCGTGATGCATGACTCATCACGCAGTGCTTGTCATTCGTTACATTTCAATCTTCTTCTTGACACAATTGAAGAACTCACCCGTCAATTTCTCCGTCACCGGGGCCATCATGCGGGCGGCGAGGCTGGCCAGCGAGCCGAGGATGACCACCTCTGCCGTCCAGCGTATCTCGGTCGAGCCATCCGGCCCGTCGGCAAGGAACATCTCGCTCGTTACATCGGCGGCGCTGCCAGGGGCGTTGCCGTGCGCTTTAATCTTCGCCCGGTTCGGGGCGTCCAGTTCCAGAAATTCGGCGTCGCCTGCGAACCGGGCTTTCACCGCTCCGAAGCCGATGGCAGCAACGGCCCGAAATTTCTTTCCCGGTTCGATGATTTCGACCGACTCGACGCCCGGGGCGCACTGGCTGACCTTGTGCGGGTCGGTAAGGAATTGCCAGACGGTCTCGCGCGAGGCCTTGATGGTCACGCTGCCTTCGAGTTGCATCCTTTGCTCCGTAAGAGTGGTGAATGAGGGGTGACGAGGTCTCTGTCAACCGCTACTTATCACAAGATATTTCTCCGGCTCTTTCTCGAATGCCCGACGGCATCCGAGCGCGCAAAAGTAATACGTTTGACCGTTGTAGTCAAGCAGATAGCGAGCCGTAGCGATCTCTACGGTCATGCCGCAAACCGGATCAATGGCCTCAGTCTGAGGCCGATGATGGCTAACTGGAGATTGGAGGCTACGTCGGCGCAACTGGATAATCTCAGCGAGGATGCTCAAGGCAATTTCCTCAGGGGTGCTCGCGCCGATGTCCAGCCCGGCAGGATACTTGAGCCGCGCGAGACGATCTTCCGGGAGCCCCGTCTCGCGTAGATATTGTAACACGGCCTCAGCCCGCCTCCGACTGGCGACGAGCGCGACGTAGGCGGCGTCCATGTTCAGCGCCCGCTCCAGCGCCTCTTCGTCGTAATTACCATGCGTGGCGACGATGATGTAAGTTGGAGTGAGTGTGGAGAGTTGGGAGAAGTCGAGGCGATCCAGCACAAGATCGGCGTGAGGAAAACGCTCCGGCGTGGCGTCCAGCCCCATCACCGTCACGCGATAACCCAGCCCCTTGCCCAGCGCGGCCAACGCCTCGGCGATGGGCAGGTGACCGATGACGACAAGTTGGGGTTGAGGCAGGTGCGGCTCGATGTAAACTTCCAATGTGCCTCCACTGACGCAAGTCAACGTGACCTCGATGACGCCATCCGGCGGGGTGCGGCTCAACTTCTCCGGCGGGCATAGTCGCACAAAACGCGGCTGTCCATCCTCCAGCGCCTTCAGCGCCTCGCGGATCACGGTCGGCTGCGCGCAGCTCCCTCCTACCCAGCCGGTGAGCACGCCATCTGCCGTAATAATTGCCTTCGCCCCTGCTTTGGCCGAAGTCGGTCTCTCGGCGCGCACGACGGTGGCTAGGGCAAAGGACTGGCCGGCAGCTCGGAGGGTATGCGCCTTGTCGAGATAATCGAACACGGGTGAAAAATCCTTGCCACGAATTACACGGATGATCACGAGGGCTTCAGAGAATTCATGTCAATCCGTGTAATTCGTGGCCAAAGGTTCAGGCCTACTCCTCCAACGCCGCTCCCTTTTCCTTCAACAGCGCCCACACCTTGGGCGGGGTGATGGGGATGTCCACATGCCGCACGCCGAGGTGCCAGAGCGCATCCACCACCGCGTTGGCGATGGCGGCCGGTGCGCCCACCGTGGCCGACTCGCCCACGCCCTTCGCGCCGAACGGATGATGTGGTGAGGGCGTGACCGTCTCGCCCGTCTCCCACTTCGGGGTCTCGACGGCCGTCGGGAGCAGGTAATCCATGAACGTCGCGCCGTAGATGTTGCCGTTTTCATCGTAGCGGATTTCCTCCATCAGCGCCGGGGCGAAGCCCATCGTCAGGCCGCCGTGAATCTGGCCCTCGACGATCATCGGGTTGATGCGCACACCGCAGTCGTCCACGGCCACGAAGCGGCGCACCTTCACCTGCCCGGTGCCGCGATCAATGTCCACGACCGCGATGTATGAGCCGAAGGGGAAGGTCATGTTCGGCGGGTCGTAGTAGTGAACGGCCTCCAGCCCGGCCTCCATGCCCGGCGGATGATTGGTATACGCGGCGAAGGCGATCTCCTGAATCGTCTTAGCCCGTGTGGGCGCACCCTTCACGTAGAACTTGCCCCGTTCCCACACCAGGTCTTCCTCGGCGGCTTCGAGCAGATGCGCGGCGATCTTCTTGGCTTTTTCGCGCACCTTGCGAGAGGCCATCGCGGCGGCGGCCCCGGCGGTCGGCGTGCTGCGGCTGGCGTACGTGCCGAGGCCGTAGGGCGCGGTATCGGTGTCACCCTCTTCGATCTTGATGTGCTCAGCGGGGATGCCGAGTTCCTCGGCGATGATCTGCGCATAGGTAGTCTCGTGCCCCTGCCCCTGACTCTTGGTCCCGAAGCGAGCGATGGCCTTGCCCGTCGGATGGATGCGCAGTTCACATGAGTCGAACATCTTCAGGCCGAGGATGTCAAACGTGTGCGACGGCCCTGCGCCGACGATCTCGGTGAACGACGAGATGCCAATACCCATAAGCTCGCCGCGCGCACGCTTCTCGGCCTGCTCCTTACGGAGTTCCTCATACCCGATCATGTCCATCGCCTTGCGGAGCGCGGCAGCATAGTTGCCGCTATCGTACTCCCAGCCAAGGGCAGACCTGTACGGGAACTGCTCCGGCTTGATGAAGTTCTTCAGGCGGAACTCCGCCGGGTCCATCCCCAGTTCGTGCGCCATCAGGTCAACCATGCGTTCGATAGTGTGCACAGCCTCGGTGACGCGGAATGAGCAGCGGTAGGCGATGCCGCCCGGCGGCTTGTTCGTGTACACGCCGTCCACCTCGACGAACGCGCTCTTGAAATCGTACGAGCCGGTGCAGATGTGGAACAACCCGGCGGGGAACTTCGAGGGGTTGGCCGCCGCATCGGTATAGCCGTGGTCGGCGATGGTCTTCACGCGCACCGCCGTCAGCGTGCCGTCTTTCTTCGCCGCGAGTTCGGCGGTGATGTGGTAATCGCGAGCGAATGAGTCGGCGGCGAGATTCTCGGTGCGGTCTTCGATCCATTTGACCGGCGCGCCCGTGACAATCGAAGCCGCTACCGCGATCACGTAACCGGGATAGACCGGCACTTTGCCGCCGAACCCACCGCCGATGTCGGGCGAGATCACCCGGATTTTCTCCTCGGACAGCCCGAGGTGCGCGGTGACGAGCGCGACGACGGTGCGGATGGCATGCGGTGCCTGCGTGGTCATATACAGCGTCAGGTGGCCCTCGATGGGGTTCCACTGCGCCACGCAGCCGCACGTTTCGATGGACGAGACGTGAATGCGCGGCAGGTAGATGTCCTGCTTGACCTTGACCTCGGCCTCGTTGAAGGCCTTGTCGGTCGCCGCCCGGTCGCCCCACTCCCAGTGCCAGATGTGGTTGCTCGGCTTGTCGTCGCGAACTTTGGGCGCGCCCGGTTCGAGCGCCTTCTTCGGGTCCACAACCACCGGCAATGGTTCGTATTCCACCTCAACGGCGGCGACGCCGTCGGCGGCTTTGTAGCGGTCGGTGGCGAGCACCCCGGCCACTTCCTGATACTGGTACTTCACCGTGTCCACCGGCAAGACCATCTGGGTATCGCTCATCAGCGTTGGCATATTGTGGACGTTGTACTGCTTGAGCGTCTCGCCGGTGATGACGGCCAGCACGCCGGGAATGGCGAGGGCTTTGTCGGTATTGATTTTCTTGATTTTCGCGTGCGCGTACGGACTGCGGACGATGTCGAGGTGCAGCATCCCCGGTAGTTTGATATCGTCAATATAATTGCCTTTGCCCCGGACGAACCGAGCGTCCTCCACGCGCTTGCGGGAATGGCCTAAACCTTGTATTTCGGGCATGGTAAACCTCCCGGAGGTATGTTGGTGAGTGGTAATTGCGAATGACCTCTCACTTCATTTTTTCCGCCGCATACTGCACCGCCTTGACGATGTTGACGTAGCCCGTGCACCGACACAGGTTGCCGGAGATCGCCCAGCGAATTTCGTCTTCGGTGGGGTTCGGGTTCTTCTTGAGGAAGGCGTAGGCGGTCATCATCATGCCGGGCGTGCAGAAGCCACACTGCAGGCCGTGCTTCTCAATGAAGCCTTCCTGGATCGGATGCAATTTACCATTCTGCGCAAGGCCCTCTACGGTCATCATCTCGCTGCCGTCGGCCTGCACGGCGAGCACGGTGCAGGACTTGACGGCCCGGCCGTTGAGCAAGACCGTACACGCGCCGCACGAGGTTGTGTCACAGCCGATGTGTGTGCCCGTCAGCCCTAGCGTCTCGCGGATGAAGTGGACGAGCAGCATCCGGGCTTCGACTTCTGCCTCGTACCTCTTCCCGTTGAGAGTGACTTTGATGTGATGGGTGCTCATGGTTCTATTCCTTTCGGGCCAAGTCGTCGTTGAGGGCTTTGTGCCCGTCCCAACCTATCGCTCACAGGGACTAGACTATGACCGGCCTCCCTTCGCGCGTTCCACCGCTTTTCGCAGTGCGCGAACGGTGAGCGTCTTGACCAGCGCGCGCTTGTACTCTTCCGAGCCGCGATAGTCGCTCGCGGGCTGCGCGGCCTCAGACGCCAGTTGCGCGGCCAGGCGGATGTTTGCGTCGTCCGGCTTTTTGCCTTTCAGTGCATCTTCCGCCTTCGTCGCCTTGATCGGCGTCAGGCCCACGTTGGTAAGGCCGATGCCGACCGAGGCGCAGTTCCCGTTTCCGTCGAGCGTGATCTGCACGGCGACCGCGGCGGTGGCATAGTCTCCAACCTTGCGCTCGACTTTCAGGTAGGCCCCGCCGCTGTTAGGCTGGGAAGCAGGGATGCGGATTTCGGTCAGAATTTCATCGTGTGCAAGCGCGGTCTCGAACGGACCTTTGAAGAATTGGTCAATGGGGATAACGCGCTCGCCTTTCGGGCCGACGGCGACGACTTGCGCGCCGTAGGCCAGCATCGTCGCCGGGTGGTCGTTGGCCGGGTCGGCGTGGGCGAGGTTACCGCCGACCGTCGCCATGTTCCGCACGAGCGGGTCGGCGATCACCTTCGCCGTATCGGCCAGCAGGGGATACTTCTCGTGGATGAGAGGGGAGGCGTCGAGATCGGCTTCGCGCGTCATCGCGCCGATTTTGAGCCAGCCATCTTCTTCGCGGAGGTAGGCCAGCCCATCGAGCCGGTTGAGGTCTACGAGCAAGGCGGGCGACGTCAGCCTAAACTTCATCATCGGGATCAGGCTGTGGCCGCCTGCGAGAATCTTGGCGTTGGGGTTTTGACCCAGCAGTGCTACAGCTTCGTTCAGCGTTTGGGGAACGGCGTAATCAAAAGCAGGTGGGATCATAGGGTTTCCTCGCTCCGGTTCGGTTGGCACATGACGGCAATCGGATGAGGGGGTTGAGATGCGTCGAGCGGCCTCCTTTCTCGTGGAACGGATGGGGCGCTAGATACTTCAGATCGGCTCTGACAATGACTACACTACATTAAGCAAAAAAACGGCCCGGCCGGACAAGCTCCAACCGGGCCAGTTTCTGACCTGAGCAGTCCAATTTACACCAGCCCTCGACGCACAGCCTCCGCCGCCGCCTGAGCGCGTGTGGTCACTCCCAACTTTTCGAAGATATCCTGAAGTTTGCGCTTGACGGTGGTCTCGCTCAGATACATTTCCGCCGCAATCTTGGGGTTGCTCGCCCCCGCCGTCAGCATTTGCAGGATGCGGTATTCGTCGTCGCTTAAGCCGGCCTGGCGCTGGGCGCGCTCGCGGCGGTGCTCGGTGAACTCGTGAACGACGCGTTCCATGACGGTGGGGCTGAGTACCCGTTCGCCGTGAAAGACGGCGCGCACCGCGCTCACCAGCGTCTCATCCGAGGCGCTCTTGAGGATGTAACCGTGCGCTCCCGCTTGCAGCGCCCCGGCCACGTATTCTTCATCGTCGAATGAGGTCAGCATTAAAATCTTGGCGGTGGGACATTTACGACATAGCAAACGGGCGGTTTCCACTCCGCTCGTCCCTGGCATGCGGATGTCGAGCAAGATCACATCCGGCGCGACGCGCTCGGCCAAATCGAGCGCGCTCAGGCTGCTGTCGGCCTCGCCGACAAGGGTGAGGTCGGTGTAATTTGATAGCAAACTCCGCACCCCCTGCCGGACGACGGGATGGTCGTCCACCACCATAACGCGGATGCGTTCCATGTCTCAACTCCCTGCCTTCAACTCGAACGGGGTCGGAAAAGGCACAGCAACGGGGTAGAGAGGTACGAACAACTCGACGCGCGTCCCCTGCGCCGGCGCTGTCCGAATGGTCAACCGGCCGCCCAGACTCCCGGCGCGCTCCTGCATTCCCAGCAGTCCAAAGTGCCCATCGCGCTGGACCGCCTCAAGATCGAAGCCTTGCCCATCGTCCGTGATGGTCAGCGTCACAGCCTCGGGTGAGAAACCGATGGCGACCTCGGCGCGCCGGGCGTGGGCGTGCGCGCTCACGTTTTGCAGGGCTTCCTGCATGATGCGATAGATGCCGATCTCCATATCCGGCGGCAGACGGGTGGGTTCCCCTTCGACGCGCACCTCGCAGGGGATGCCGGAGTATTGCGTGAAGCGTTCGGCGTAACGGCGCAATGAAGGGGGCAGTCCCAGCGCGTCCAGCGTCGGCGGGCGCAGGTCGTAGATGATCTGCTTGATTTCGCGCTCCACGCGATGCAGTATGTCCTTGACATGCCGCAGCGAGACGTCGGCCAGCGCCACGTCGCCCGCGCCTAAGCGCTCGTGCGCTGCTTTGAGTTCCAGCAGTGCACCAACGAGCAATTGGTTGACGCCGTCGTGCATGTCATGTGCGATGCGCTGCCGTTCACGCTCCTGCACGCCTACCGTTTCCGTGAGCAGGCGCTGCAATTGCCCGGCTTTCTGGGCGAGCGCCTCTTTGGCCTCTAGTAGTTCCCGAGTGCGCTCGGCCACTTTGTGCTCAAGGTCTTCTTTGGCCGCCTTCAATTCCTCATACAATTGCGCGTTGCGGATGGCGATGGCAACCTGCGCGGCATACGTGACCAGGAGCCGTTCGTGCTCGTCGTCGTAAGGCGTGGGCCGATTGGCCACGCCGATCATGCCGATGGGCCTGTCGCGGTCGAGGAGCGGTACGCCGAGGAACGCACGCACGGGCGGGTGGCCACGCGGCTGGCCCACACGCATGGGATCGGTCGCTGCATCCACCGAGCGCACGGGGCGGTTTTCGAGGACGACGCGCGCAAAAATGCTGGGGCGGAGTGGAATGAGGCGAAAATGCGCGTAGAATTCGGGCGCGGGGTGAAAGCCCTGAATGGCGGCGACATCCATCGCCGAGCCATCAGGGGTGTTCAGACCAATGAAGCCGAACTGCGAATCCGTCAGGCTGAGGCAATGCCGCAGCGCCGTATCCAACACGGATTGCAGGTCACGCAGCGCCGAAATCTCGACCGCCAGATGGTAGAGGGCCTGCAAGCGCTCATGCTGTTCGAGATCGCGTTGAGGAGCAGACACAAAACCGCCGTCGGGGGCAATCTCATTCATGACATGGCGCGCTATTGACGATAAGTATACTCCAGAATGATGATGAGGTGTGATGATTGCTGCGAGGGTGTGCACGCAAAGGTTGTCAGGGAACGTGCCGCCCCTTCGACTGCCGCTTCGACTTCGCTCAGCGTCTGCTCAGGGGGCAAGCTGACATGTTTCACCGGCGGGTGCCTGTTTCGGTCATGCGCGCTGGAAAACCCGGGTTTCCCCCGGCAGGGGATGTACCGGGCCGTCCGCGCCGCGCGGGTCCCATGGCACGCGCCGGTCGGTCGGCGGCGCAATCTTCACGCCGTAGGCAGTAAGGGTGCGAACGGCGACGCCGTTGCGGTACAAGATCGTTGTGCGCGTGCGCTGGCCCAGGCCGAGCAGGCGGATGCAGTCCGGCTCGGAGTAACGCTGCCAGGCCTCGTCCACCGCGCGCGGGCAGAAGAACAGGATGCCCGGCCCGCCTGAGACGCCGATGTGTTCCGGCGCGTCCGGCCCCAGTTTGTTGAAGACCAGTACGCCGTCAATCAGCTTCCCGGCGAAGCTGCGCACGTGCAGCGGCCGGCCCTTGAATGTTACATTGGTCTGGCGATAGGTCTCACCGTCGAAGTCAATGTACACCAGGTTGTCCCACGGCGCAGGCCCCGGCGTGCCGCTATGCACGTCATAGCTTAGCGGATTGCCGGCCAAATCGAAGACTTCGCAGTGGTCATGCCAGACGCCGCTCATGAGCTGCAACGTGTGGGCGACCGAGCCAACGACATACGGGGTTGCAGGTTGCAGGCCGGAAGTCTCAGCCTGCGAACCTACACCTTGCGAACCTTCAACCTGTGAACTCATTCCGTTTTTGTCCGGATGCTGAACGACGCTTGCTCAGCGCCGGTGACGAGAATCTTCGCCGCCTCGAGGCGACCGCGCTCCGCCGGGAAGGCCTGCACCAAACCCATGCTCAGGTCGCGCAGGCCACGGGCGATGACACCGTGATTGCCGGTGTTGCTGGTGCCGCAGGCCTTGAGCGCCAGCGTGGCGACGTTGTAGGCTGCGTCACAGACTACGCCCTTGCATAGGCGCCACTGGGCAATGACGCGCGGCTTGGGGAGGAGGGGCGGCTCGCTCGTCTCCAGCTCGAGCTGGCGACGCAGCCACAAAGTTGCAGTCTCCAGCTCCACGGTCATCCGCCCGATCAACTCCTGATGAAAGGCGCTCTCGGCGGCGATGGGCCTGCCGGTGTCTTCGAACTTCAGTCGGGTGACGAAATCGAGCGCGTACTGATAGACGTTGTAGGCGATGCCGAGGTAGATGGCCGCGACCGCGACCTGGTTGCCGACGAAGCTGCCCCGGCTCATCTGCATCATCTTGACGAACGCGCCGGGTATCGCGAGCGCCTCGTCCGCCGGCACGAACACGTCTTCGAGAATCAGGCCGTGCGTGGCGGTGGCCCGCATGCCGAGCGAATCCCACCTGGCGCGCTCGCGCACGCCGGGCGCGTCGCGCTTGACGAAGAACACGCCCAGCCCTTCCGCCGTAGTCGTGCCCGCCAGCTTGGCCGTGATGAGATACTCATCCGCCACGCCGGTGGAGCAGCCGAACGACTTGACGCCGCTGAGCGACCAGCCGCCCGCCACCGGCTTCGCCTCGGTGCTGATGGTGACGGCGCTGGCCGTGGTCTTCACCTGCTCGCTGGCGAAGTTCGCCAGCCACTTGCCCTCCGCGCCCATCTTGCGCAGCAGCTTCTCGGAGAAGGCGCGCACCACCGGCGCCTCCTCTTCCGAGAACAGGCCGGCTTCCAGCGCCTCCAGGGGCAGTAGGCCGCGCGAGGCGCTGGAGCAATGGAAGAAGTAGGCCAGCGCTGTGGAAGGGCAGGCGGTCCCTAACGCGAACGTCGCCGCCGTCAAATCGCGCAGGCCACCGCCCAGCCCGCCGTACTCCGCCGGCACAATCAGGCCGAGCAGCCCGGCCTCGCGCAGCACGGCGATGTTCTCTAGCGGAAATTCGCCCTCGGCGTCGGCGCGCTCGGCGCGTTGGCGCAGCATGGGCAGCACGCCCTCCACGCGCCGCGCCAGTTCGCGTTCGTGGGCGGTCATGTTTTCAACCAGCACGGCTCCGGTGAGTTGTTCGGTCATTGCCTAAGCCCGTTCACCGCGGAGATGCGGAGTTCGCAGAGCTTTTCTCTGCGCGCTCGGCGTCTCGGCGGTTGAGTCACTTTGTCGGTCGGCGCAGGTACTGCCCGCGCGCGGGGCCGACGATTTGCCCGTTGTCGTAGATGACCTGCCCGCGCAGCAGCGTCATCTTCACGCGGCCCGTCAGCTCCTGTCCTTCGAAGGGTGTGTAGCCCTGCTGCGATTCGGACTCGGCAGCGCGCACAACGAACGTCTCGTTCGGGTCAACGAGCACGAGGTCGGCGTCGTAGCCCGGCGCGATGTCGCCCTTGCTCAGCAGGCCGAAGCGCTGCGCCGGGTTCCAGCTCAGCAGCTCGGCCATGTGGTTGTAGCTCATCCCGCGCCGGCTCCCCTCGCTGAGCAGGCCGGAGAGCAGGTACTCCGTGCCGCCGAAGCCGGACTTCGCCAGCCAGATGTTGTTCGGGTCGCTGCGGCTCGCTTTCTGTTCCGCCGCGCAGCAGGCGTGGTCGCTCACCACCCAGTCGAGCTTGCGCTCCAGCAACGCCTGCCACAGAAACTCCACATCTTCGCGCGGGCGGATGGGCGGGTTGACCTTGGCGTGCACGCCCGCCGGCGAGTCCACGTCCAGCAGCAGGTGCCCGATGGTGACTTCGCGGCGGAAGTTGATGTGCGGGAAAACGTCGGCCATCATCAGCGCCGCCTCCACCGCCTTGCGCGAGCTGAGGTGCAGCAGATTGATGTTGGCGCACTCGGTTTCGTACGCCAGATAGGACGCGATCCAGATGGCCAGCCCCTCAGAGTGCGGGGGGCGCGCGGCGCTATAGGCGCGCAGCCCGGTCAGTTTGCCCTCGCGCTCCACCAGCCGGGTGTAGGCGTTGAGGATGTCGGCCAGCTCGCAGTGCAGGCTAACGCTGGTATATTCGGCGATGTCGGGGTATTTTTGTCGCAGCCGCTGCGCGCCGCGCATCACGAATTCGAAATGGGCGATGTCGTAGCGGTCGTCCGGCCCGAGCATCAGGAACTCGTTTTGTTTGTCGCTCTTCCCGTGCAGGCCGTAGCCGCCATAGAACATGAATATCTTGAACGATGGAATTCCGAAAGTAGAAAGTAGAAAGTCCATCTCCTCGATGTGGCCGGCCACGATAGGCGCGACATGGTAGCCATAGTCCACCCAGAAGTTGCCCTCGCTAAGGCGGAGCACTTCGGGCATGAACTCGCAGTAAGGGCCGCCGCGATTGAGGTAATACTGGCCGGTGCGGATGTAGTTGAGACTGGTGGTCACGCCGCCCATGGCCGCCGCCCGGCTCTCGGTGACGGCATCCTGCGCCAGCGGCTGATAGATGCCGATGTGCATGTGCGCATCCACGCAGCCGGGGAAGGCGAGACGGTTCTTTCCATCTATAACTTGCCTCGCCTCGTCTGCGCGGATCTCCGGCGCGAGCCGCACGAACTTGCCGTCGGCGATGCCGATGTCGAGCAAGTCCACCGAGGTGCGTTTAGGACGGACGACGCGGACGTTTTTGATGACAAGATCATATTGGCTCATGGCTTCTCTTCGGTGTGAATATGGATAGTGCCCGACTGCACCAGCGCCTGCACGTCGCTTTCGGCCAGGCCGAGTTCGCCCAGGATTTCGGCGGTGTGCTGGCCGATGTGCGGCGGCTGGGCGCGCAGGCCGAAGTCGTAGCCATCCATGGCGAGGGGCAGGCGCGGTAGTCGGGTCGTTGTGCCATCGGGGAAGGTGGTGGGGAGCAGCGCACCGCTCGCGGCCAGGTGCGGGTCGTCGAACAAATCCTCCGGGCGGGCGATGGGCGCGAACGGGATGCCGGCCTGCTCGCAGCGGCGGATGACTTCGGCTTTGGGCATGCTGGCCAGCATCGCCTCGAGGGCGGGCAGCAGCCACTCGCGCGCGGCGATGCGGTCGTTGTTCGTCCGCAGCCGGTCGTCGTTCAGCAAGTCCGGCCGTTCGAACGCTTCGCAGAAGCGCTGCCACGCCCGGTCGCTCGTCACGCCGATGAATATCAGTTCACCCTCGGCGGTTTTGAAGGTGCGATACACCGACCACGCGCTGACGCGGGCGGGCATGGGCGGAACCGGCTCGCGGCTTGCCGCGGCGTAGGCCATGTGGTGGCCCATCAGGAAGGCGGCGTTCTCGAACAGGCCGCTCTGCACCAGCCGGCCCCGCCCTGTGCGGTCGCGTTCGCGCAAGGCGACGAGCACGCCCAGCGCGGCGTACGTGCCGCCCATGACATCAATCACCGAGGCCCCGGCGCGCAATGGCTGGCCGGGCGGGCCGGTCATGTACGCCAGGCCACTCATCATCTGCACCACTTCGTCGAGGGCGTGACGGTGTTCGTAGGGACCGGGGAGGAAGCCTTTGAGGGAGCAGTAGATGAGGGAGGGGTGATGACGGGAAACTTGCGAGTAGCCAAAGCCGAGGCGCTCCATCGTGCCGGGGGCGAAGTTCTCAATAAGTACGTCGGCGGTGGCGATGAGTTTGTAAACAATCTCGCGGCCCGTCTCGGTCTTGAGGTCCACCGCCAGGCTGCGCTTGTTGCGGTTGAAGAAGGGGAAGTACCCCATGCCGAAGCCCCTGAGGCGGCGCGTGTCGTCACCTTCCGGCTTCTCGATTTTGATGACGTCCGCGCCGAGGTCGGCCAGCACCAGCCCGCAGGCCGGGCCGAGCACGGCGTGGCTGAACTCCAGCACGCGCACGCCGGCGAGTGGGAGAGTCGCAGATTGTGAGTTGGCCGGTTGAGCCTGCGAACCGTCAACCGGTAACGATTCAACCTGCAACCTGTCAGGCTTGATAGTCGCCATACTTCACCAGATAGTTCACCAGGCCGCCTTCGCTCAGGATGCGCGCCATCACTTCCGGCATGCGCGTCGCGGCAAAGGTCTGCCCGGTGGATTCGTTCGTCACCGTGCCCGCCGCCAGATCCACCCGCACGCGCTGGCCGTTTTCGATGACGTGGTCGGGTGCTTCGACGACCGGCAGGCCGATGTTGATAGCGTTGCGGTAAAAGAGGCGGGCGAACGAGCGGGCGATGACGCAGGCGACGCCGGCGGCCTTGAGCGCAATCGGCGCCTGCTCGCGCGAGGAGCCACAGCCGAAGTTGTGTCCTGCCACGAGCAGGTCGCCGGGCCGGACGCGCGCGGCAAAGCCCGGGTCGAGGTCTTCGAGCACGTGCCGCGCCAGCTCGCCCGGCTCCAGCGTCTTAGTGTATTTGCCTGGGATGATGCGGTCGGTGTCAATGTTGTCGCCGTAAACGTGCGCTATTCCTGTCAGCATAAGGTTCTTCACCGCAGAGTCGCAGAGCACGCAGAGAAACGCAATCTACATCCTCGCTGTCGCCGTAGCTCCTTCAGATAGCATCTATTTCTTCACCGCAGAGTCGCGGAGTACGCAGAGAAATGCAATCTATTCTTCTAGGCCCAGCACATTCGATGAATGCCGTTCTTGAGCAGGGACACGTTGAAGTTGATGAGCAGACCAACTTTCCGGCCGCCAAGTCGCATGTAGGTCAATAGTTGCGCCTTGTGCACCGGCAAAACTGCCTCGATCGCCTTCGTTTCCACCACGACAAGTTTAGCTACCAGCAAATCCAAGCGATAACCGACGTCGAGGCGCAGGCCCTTATACTCGACCGGAAGTTGAAGTTGCCGTTCAAAAGGCATCCCTTGCAGCGACAGTTCCCGACACAGGCATTCAAGATAGGCGGACTCCAAAAGGCCCGGCCCCAAAGCCCGATGGACCTCAATAGCTGCCCCGATAACCTTTTCAGTAATCTGATTGATTTCCATTTTCCTTTGACTATCTCCGCGTCTCGGCGGTTAAATCCCTCCCGGCTCGGCAATCTCCCCTGCCAGTGCCGAGGCCGCCACCACCGCCGGCGAGGCCAGATAGATTTCGGCGTTCGGGTTACCCATGCGGCCCTTGAAGTTGCGATTGGCGCTGGAGATGACGACCTCGCCGTCGCCGGGCACGCCGAGGTGCGAGCCGACGCACGGCCCACAGCCCGAGGTGATGAACGTGGCTCCGGCTTCCGCAAGCGCCTCGAGCGTGCCATCGCGCAGCGCTTCGGCGAACACGCGCTTGCTGGCCGGCGCGATGACGAGCCGCACGCCCGGCGCGATGCGCTTGCCCTTGAGCACACGGGCGGCAGCCTGCAAATCCTCCAGCCGCGCATTGGTGCACGAGCCGATGAAGGCGTAGTGGATTTTGCGCCCGGCCACCGCCTCGATGGGCTGGACGTTCTCAGGCGCGTGCGGGACGCTAACCATCGGGCGCAGCTGCGAGACGTCGCAGACAATCCGCTCCGAGTACATCGCCTCGGGGTCAGCGCGCAGCGGGTTGTCCGCCGACTCCACCATCCCCGCCTTCGCGCCCATCTCGGCGACCATGTTCGCCAGCACCATGCGGCTCGCCAGAGTCATGGCTTCTACCACCTCGCCGGCAAATTCCACCGACTTATAGTTCGCGCCGTCCGCGCCCACCCTGCCGATGAGGGTCAGGATGATGTCTTTGGCCGTAACGTTCGCCGGCAGCCTGCCGCGCAGCTCGATGCGGATGCTCTGCGGCACTTTGAGCCACGTCTTGCCGGTGCGCATGATGCCGGCCAGGTCGGTCGAGCCGACGCCGATGGCAAACGCGCCCAGCGCGCCGAGAGTGGGCGTGTGCGAGTCCGCGCCGGCGAAGATCTCGCCCGCGCGGGCGTGGCCGTTCTCCGCCATCAGCTGATGGCAGATGCCTTCACCGATGTCGTACAGCACGCAGCCGGTCTCGCGGGCGAACTCGCGCATCAGCCGGTGCAAGTTGGCGACGCGCTCGTTGGGCGCGGGCGCGGCGTGGTCAATGACCAGCGCAAAGCGGGCCGGGTCCCACAGCCGCGTGCCGCCCATCTCGCGAAAGGCCCGGATGGCAAACGGCGCGGTCGCGTCGGTCGCCATGGCGCCGTCCACGCGGACGACGGCGATTTCGTTGGCGCGCACGTCGCGCCCGGCGTGGGCGGAGATGATCTTCTCGGCGAGGGTGAGGGGCATGGAGGTAGAAAGTAGAAAGTAGAAAGTAGAAAGTAGAAAGTAGATGGTTGAGCTTCAGGGCAAGGGTACGTTGTGGAGCAAAGTGTGTAATTCGGGGCTAAAGCCGGTGTCGTATTCGGCGCGCGCTTCGCGGAGGCCGCGGCTGCGTTGGTCTGGGATCAGGGCGCTCAGCATTTTGCAGATTTCGGTGAGAAGGTTGAGGCGATGGAGGTACACAACCTCGCCCAGGATATGTCTGCTCCTCCGATACCACTCGCGACTCTCGCGTGCCTCGCCCAGTGAGTATTCGAGATAGCGCGCTCGGTCTTTGCCGGTGCCGCGCGAATAACCCTCGGCCAGATTGGCGCTGATGGAACCCATCGAGGCGTACAACTGTCCGGCCACCCGCACCGTGCGCGGGTCGTCGGCCAGCTTGGTCACATCGTACCAGCTCAGGTCCTCGACGAACTCCGCGACCCGAAACACCTTATCCGCCATAGCGGATCGGAAGTAATGGCCTCCGGCACCGTCCTCTCCCAATCGGCATAGTTCATCGCGAGCCAACCCCCTACTTTCTACTTTCTATCCGATACATCTTCCCCTCCAGCCTCCTCCCTAACAACGCTTCCATCCTTCGCGATACCTCGGCCACCTTCGCCACATCCACGCCTGTCTTCACGCCCATAGCTTCAAGCATGTTTACGGTGTCCTCGGTGGCGATGTTGCCGCTGGCGCCGGGGATGAACGGGCAGCCGCCCAGCCCGCCGAAGGCAGTATCGAAGTGGTTGACGCCCGAACGCAGCGCCGAGAGCACGTTGGCCAGACCCATGCCGCGCGTGTCATGCAAGTGGAGCACGATCGGCACCGGCTTCACCATCGGGCGCAGCTCCTGCACCATGCGGCGCACGGCCTGCGGGTTGGCCACGCCGCTGCTGTCGGCCAGCGAAAGCTCGTCCACGCCCAGGCCGACGATGCGCCGCACCATCCCCACCACCCGGCGCGGGTCAATCGTCTCTTCGCCGCAACCGAACGCGCACTGCACGCCGGCGCGAACGCTTAGCCCTTTAGCGCGCGCTGCCCGCACCATCGCTTCCATCTCCAACAGCCCCTCTTCTACCGACATGCCGGTGTTCCGCCGGTTGTGCGCCTCGCTGGCCGAAACCGAAATATCCACCTGTTGCAGGCCTGCTGCGGCGGCCCGTTCCACACCGCGAACGTTGAGCGCCAATCCGCTGTACATTACGCCCGGCACCCGCCGGATGCGCGCGCACACCTCTTCGGCGTCGGCCATCTGCGGCACCTTCTGCGGATGCACGAACGAGGCGACCTGAATGCGCCGCAGGCCCGACGCGGAGAGCGCGTTGATGAGTTCGACCTTGACGTCGGTGGGGATGGGGGTGGACTCGGCCTGCCAGCCGTCGCGCGGGCCGACCTCGATGATTTCGGCGTGCGGCGCGAGGGTGGGCACGTCGAGCGACTCGCTGCGCCGCCACAGGCGATTGTGATAGATGAGCGGCGTGTCTGCGCCGCTCGAGTCCGTCGCCACCACCTCACCGACGAAGATGGTATGGTCACCGCCATCATAGGCCCGCCACACGCGGCAATCGAGCCAGGCCAGCACCTCAGGTAGGATGGGGCTGCCGGTGACTGCGGTGGTCGTCTCGAGGCCAGCGAAGCGGTCTTCAACATTGGGTTTGAGGCCGGCGAAGATCAGCCCGAGGTCGAGCTGGTACATGTTGAGAATATTGACGGCGAACACGCCACTGTGCTCGATGGCGGTGCGGGTGTACAGCTTGTTGTCAATGCACACCGAGACGAGCGGCGGGTTGAGGCTGACGCTGGTGAACGAGCTGACCGTGAGGCCGAGCCGCTGGCCGCCGAACACGGTCGTCACCACGGTGATGCCGCTGGCCCACTGGGCGAGGGATTGCTTGAAGGCTTGAGGGGAGACAGGCATGGGTGAAGGGTCAGGCGTCAGGTGTCAAGTGCCAGGTGTCAAGTGTCGGGGGGCGCGCAGGGTTAGGAGGCTTTGGCGCCTTCCTCGAACAGGTTGCGTTTGTTGAAGTTTGCGGTGAGAAAACGCCAGAACACCTTGCCGGGCGTAAGCCAGGCGATGCGCAAATCGCCGGCCAGCACTTTATCGGCGATGAAGGGCGTGACCGTCTCGACGCGGTCGCCGAGGATGTTGAAGACTCTCTTAGCGCGCTCAAATTCCTGCTCGCGGCCGGTGTACTGGCCGATGATCATATCGGTGATCACGATGCCGGGGCTGATCGTCCCGAACTTCACCGGCGTCGCCCACTCCGCCGTATCGGCTTTGAGCGCTTTGGCCGCGTAGCGCAGCGCCGCCTTAGTCGCGCCGTACAGTCCCAGGCCTCCGCGGGTGCGTCCATCGCTGCCGAAGCCCTCCATCAGATAGATTGTGCCGCCGCCCTGCGCTTTCATCCCCCGTCCGGCGATACGAACGCCGTAGAGCGTGCCCAAAAGGTTAAGCCCAACGACGGCGCGCATTTGCTCGGGCGGTTGGTCCCACAAGGGGATATCAATCGGATGTGCGATGCCGGCGTTGTTGACCCACACATCTACGCGCCCGAATCGCGCCCGGGCTGCCTCCCACAGCCCTTCTGTCTGTTCGTAGATGGAGACGTCGGCGGCGTGGCCGAAGACACGCTCACGGCCGTGCGTCGCGGCCAGCTCGCTTACCGCCTTCTCCACCACCGCCGGCGTACGACCGTTGATGACGACCGAACAGCCGCGCTTGAGAAACTCACGCGCCAGCCCGAAGCCAATGCCGCGCGTTGAACCGGTGATGACAAGGGTTTTCATCGTTCACTCAAGTCCGTTCATGGATTGAAGTTGAAGATTGAGGATTGAAGGTGATAACCTTCAATCCGTCGCCTTCCACTCCAGCACGCCGAACATCGTGTAAAGCATCTTGTCCGACTTGAACCATTGCCAGACCGCGCTGAGGGTGAAGGCGTCGTCCAGCAGGAACTCGCGGCCTTTGATTTTGAGCGCCTGGCCGTAGAAGTGCTGGCTGGTGTACAGGGCGCGGCCATAGCCCATGCTGTTGCCGTACACGTCTGGCCCCTCGAAGGTGTGGCGCGGGCCGTTGCGCTGTCGCACGAAGCGATACTTTCTACTTTCTACTCCCTCCAACTCCACCACCATCTCCGCCCGTAACAGGTTGATGGGCGTGTACGTGATTTGCACGCGGTTGACTCCAAGCTGTCGCTGATCTGGCCCGTAGACGGCCATCTCGCCCGTCCACATCCCGCGTTTCTTCTGCGGCAGGATGTGCGGCCGGCGGCCGTTCACCCGCTCGCTCTCGCAGAAGGCGTCAATGCGCGCCTTCGTTTCCGGGTTGGTGTGGTAATCGAAAGCGACTTTGTACAGCCCGTTGAACACGGCGCAGATGGTCGGGCCGTCATAGAGCAGCGAAGAGTAGCATTGCGTCTGACCATCGGGCAGGATATGGACCATGGTGCGCAGGTCGGCCGCCCAGCCGGGCGAGTAGTAGTGGGCGTCCACCAGCGCGCCGTAGGGATGCCCTGCGCCGATGAAGTCGGGGCCGAGGTAGATGCGGTCGGCGTCGCCGTCAATTACGCCGAAGGCAAACGTATCGGAGACTTCAAGCCGGGCGGCGAGCGGCCCAACGGCTTCGCGCAGATGGGTGTTCATCGTGTACAGGGTTTGCCCGTCCTTGAAGACGCTGGCGCGATAGACCTTGTTATAGCCGACGTGGTTGCCTTCGGCGTCGAAGATGGATGGCAGACCATGCCATTCCCCTTCGATGCGTTGTTGCCATTGAGATGGGGTGCTCATGTCTATACTTCCTGGTTACGCAGTATCTCACGCAACCTCGCACTCACCTCCGCCCCCAGCATCCGGTCAATCTGCGCCCAGACCGGGTCTACCTCGGGGTTGAAGATAGCGTGACGGTTGAGCCGGTCGCGCGCGGCCAGCGAGGCGCCATCGCCGCCTGTGGCAATTTCGACGTTCACGCCGTTTTCGACCAGCCTAAACCAGTGCTCGAGATAGCGGTTGACGTGCGGCTCGACCTGCGCGAAGGCAGCCTCGGTAGCGCGGTAGGCCAACATCCACGGCGACATGAGCGCATACTGGCGCGGCGAGAGGTGCGCCGGGGTCAGGCCCTCGATCTTTTTGACGGCGTCGAACTCGGCGGTGAGCGGCTGAAGCACGGCATTCAGGTACGCCAGATTGGCGCCCAGGTCTACACGCGGGATGAGGTCGAGGTGGAAAGCGAAATGCGGGCCGGCCAACACCGAGTCGAGCGTGAAGTGCGGCACGACGCTCTCCGGCGGCGTGAATGCGAAGATCATGTGCGAGTCGAGGCCGGCCGGTGGGAAGGTCAGGCCGATGTACACCATCTTGCGCACACGCTCGCCGGCGAAGAGGCGGCACGCGCCCAGCGGCTGGGGGAAGGCCGGGCTGCTCAGCGTCAGGTACGGCGCGCCTATCTCGCGCAGTGCCAGACGACGCTGAATTTTCTCCAGCGTTCCGAGGGAGAGGGTTTTGGCGAGAGACATTGTGACTGTTTGGGTGTTTCGTATTGCGAATTTTGTATTGCGTATTTCGTATTGCGTATTCCGTATCACAGCAGTTACGCAACACGCAATTACGCAATACGCTATACGCAATACGCTATACACATCACGCCACTACTTCGATCCGTTGCCCGGCTTCTTCGTCGGCACCTCCTTCAGCACCCAGGCCTTGGCAAGTTCGGGAATCTCGCGACGGGCGGGCGAGGGGATGACGACGGCGGTGTGCCGCGAGTATTCGGACCTGATGCGATGCATGTCAATCTGCAAGCCCATGTCAATAGCCTTCTGCCGCATGCGACGGTAGGCAATCTGAATCGCGTCGGACTTGACGCTCAACTCCGCGCCGAGGTCGTAAGGCAACAGTTCGGGCCGCTGCGCCTCGACCACCGGCCGATCCTGATTGAAAATCTTGTACACGCGTTTGCGTGCGTCGCCATCCGCCCAATTCCCCTTGAAGAACGACCGCAGGCTGATCCACTTGGTGACCGTGCGGTATTCGTCAATCGGGATGTGGGCGTTGAAGAGCAGCAACTTGCCCAGTGGGATGTTGACATCCAGCACGGTGATGCACGGCATAAAGACCCAGGTGCTGGTGAGCACGCCCTTGCGTTCGGTCTGTTCGTTGTACAGGAACCGCCACAGGCCACGGAAGTTACGCCGAGGCGGCTTGAGCGTCACGGTGGCGCGCCGCGCCCATTCGCCTATCTCTTCAACCTCATACTCCTCCACCTGCGGCTCCTCGCGGTTGCCGAACGAGCCGCCATGCACGAATGGCGCGTGGGCGATGTCGAGGCTGTTCTCCACCGTGCGGTCGTAGTGTGCGTTCCAATAGAACTCGCCGTACGTCATCTTGTACTGATCGGCCTGATCGAAATACGGCAACGCAGGGAGGGCGGGCCGCTCGGCTTCGGGCGTGTCGCCGAGGAACGCCCACACCCAGCCGTACTTCTCGACCGTCGGGTACGAGTCCACCCGCGCCTTCTTGGGCACCGGCACGCCGGGGAGATTGGCCGGGATCTTCACGCACGTGCCGTCAGGCCGATACTCCCAGCCGTGGTAGGGGCAGACGATGCAGTCCTTCTCGTCCACCCACCCATCCGAGAGCGCGCCGCCGCGATGGACGCACAGGTCGCTCATCACGTGCGCCGCGCCGTCCGAGGTGCGGAAGAGCACGAACTCCTGCCCAAGCGCGGTCACCCGCTTCGGCTTCCGCGAAACCTGAACGGAAAAATCCAGTGGCCACCAGAAATTTTTAAACATAGCTGCCTCCTAGATGGGCGTCAGTCGTAAAACTTCCACCCGAGTGATTACGCCGTCCTGCTGCCAACGACGCAGGCCGGTCAGCTGCGCGCCGCTCAGCAGTTCCATCCACGTCAGGCAAGCGCCGCATTCATTGAACAACTCGCCTTCCAGCATCCAGCCGTAGCGCCGCGCCAGGCCCTGCATGTTTTTGGAGAAAGCCCGGAACGCGCCGCTGTTCTCTTGAAGGCGCACCGCGTCGGCATCATGAGCATCCTCCCACCCCGACCGGTCGTATCTTCGTTCCGCTGCGTGCTCCGCGACTACCGTTCCTTCACCGGAGACGACCGTCACCGTCCCGCGCCATAACATGCTGACCTCGCCCGGCCACGACGGGCCTTCGAACCTCGGCCACCCTCTACTCTCTACTTCACTACTTTCTACCTCAGCGACTCCGATAATGTTCGCCATCATTGCGCCGGCCTCGAAGAACTTGCCACCGGTCACTTGCCGCCCGGCGCCGGTCTGGATGGAGAACGAGGTGAAGCTGTAGCCGAAGCGCGGCCAAAAGCCGCTGCCGGTCAGCGCGCCCTCGCCCCAGCTCAGCCCCACGCCGATCACGTCCGGCCCCAGATAGCGGCGCACGCGGCCCTCCACACGCAAGTCGAACACGTATTCGCCCACGCGCTTCGCCATCGGATGATCGAAGTCGCATGGCTCACAGAACTGCCAGACCTGCAAGTTGCCGTTTGCCAATCGCTCCAGCCGGCGGTGCTGATGTACCACGCCAACAAACGCGCCGTCGGGGTTGTATACATACTCGCTCACGCGCCACGCGCCGAGAAAGTCATTCGTCATCGGTCATGCGTCTTCGGTCGTCGGTCGGTCACGGTATCCGATGATTCATGACCGAAGACACTAAACCGCAGAACACCGAATTCCATCGCAACCCGCTCGCCACCACGGTACCAGAAGCGCACCAGCGCCTTTTGCGTCCCATCGTGCGTGACCACCTCGCGCCGCCAGACACGCAGGCCCTCGTCGAGCAGATGGAAGTGCCCGCTGGCTGCGCGCCCACCGTACAGGCTGTAGCTCCCCGCCAGCGATTGATCGGGAGTCGTCCATGCCTGCCAATCGTTCGTAGTAAACACAGCGCTCCGGTGCGCAGCAGAGAAGCCGCCCTCCCCCGTGACCAGAAGCTCGCGCGGCCCGGTGCGTTGCACCGTCTCACAGTAGGCAGCTTCACCCAACAGCTTCCGGTTTGCGTCGAGCATCGTCAGCCGGCCAGACCAGACCCCGTCACGATGTAGCAGCAGTTCACCGCGCCCGGCGCGCGGGTCTTGCGCCAGGTCATACGCCGTGCCGCTGACCAGCGAGGGCGGCGGCGCGGCGCTGCCCTCTGGAACCTTATCGTTCTGGCCGACCACGACGTACAAGAGGTGTTCACCGCGCGACATGAGCGCCAGCGAGAGCTGCGTCCCTCCGCCCGGCAAGACCATCAGGAAGAAACGCTGGCTCAGGCCGAGTGCAGGCCAGTAAGCGTTGGCGTCCACCAGCGACTCGCTAAGCGTCTCTGCCTCGCCGACGTTGGCCGGCCCTCGATAGAGGCGACGCCCGGCCTGCTCCTGGATGAAGTAATGGCCGGCGTGTTTGAACGGCCCGATGAAGGAGACGTCAATGCGCGTGCGTCCATCGCCCACGGCTTGCACGTGGCGGCTATCCGCCCCGTTGCCGAGGAAGCGTCCTTCGCCGGAGTACACCTCCGCCGTGCCGACCCAGCGACCGAAGCCTTGTGAGAACTGAGTCATCGAAGAGTGGGTTGAAGGTTGAAAGACTGAAGATTGCAGATTTTGAGTTCACTCTCAGCCCGTAACCTTCAACCAGGCCTCACCAACATGTACTCCTGCTTCACTTTTGGCGTGTTCCGCAGCAACTGCGCCAAATCCACTTCTTCTGGCTGCGGCGTCAGGTAGCGGCCCTCCACCCACACGGTCAGGGCGTCGCCCGCAAACGGGAAGGGCGAGAGCGCATAACGCCCGTCGCCTGTTGGCCTGATTGTCACGGTCACATCATCGCCCATGGCGCGCGGCACGTTCTTGAACTGCGCCTCTCTGCGCGCTTCGGCGTGCGTGGTTTGGAAGTACAACGAGAGCGTGTCGAAAAACTGGAGCAGCTTGTAACAGGTGAAGACGTGCGCCTCGTCGGCGAAGCGCGCCGTGGCCGGGTCGCTCCGCAGGTGCGCCTTGAGCCGCTCCTGGCGTTGCAGCTCGCCGTTTAGCATGGCGTCCACCTGCGGTCGCATCTCCGGCGGGACGCGGTCAATAAACACAAAGTCCGACAGGCCGTAACGCCCGTGATACAAGCCCCACGTGTGCATCGAGGAGATCAGGCCGGCGAGTGGATGGTGGCGCTCGTTGAAGTCCGGCGAGCCGGTGCCGGTGGCCAACAGGTCGGCCAGCGGCGTCTGAGTCAGGTGGTAGGGCAGGCCGGTGTTCGGGTCACGCTTAGCCTGGTCATCCAGCGCCGCCCAGCCTTCGTCGTGGTGGGCGACCATGAACACGAGCGGCTCGCGCGGCTCAAGCGGCGCAAACTCGGCGTTGCCGAACGCCTCGGCCAGTCGGCCTGCCATGCGCGCATGGTCAACCTGCGTGATGATGAAATGGGGTTGGCCTGCAGGTGCGGATTGGACAATCATCTCGATAGTTCCAACATTGAAGGTTTGCAGGTTGCTCTGGCTTCTGACGACTATGGCACAACCACTCGGACGAAATCCTGAACTTGAAAAATGTTGGTCTTGCCATCGCGCACCTTGTGGGTGAGGATGCGGCGGTTGTTCGGGTCGAGAAAGTAGTGATTGTTGTACACCGTCGTCTGTGACACCGCGCTCCAGATGGTGAACACGTAATTGAACGGCGTCAGCTCGCTGCCCTCCAGCTTCACCAGCTCGGCCTCGCCGTAACAGAACTTACCGCGCACGTGGATGTCGGTATCGAAGGTGACCGCCCGGCCGAGGCCGTAGAAGTTCTCGAATTCCTCATGCAGGTGCCAGGTATGTTCGTCGAGCCAGTACACGTCCATGTGCACCGCCGCCGCCTCGAGGAACTCGCCCTCCGGGCTGAAGGTCTTGCACATCCCTTCCCAGCGGCCCATGAAGCACTGATAGGGTGCAGTCGGTGGTCGGTTGGCGCCGTAGTCTTTCCGCATGTTTCACCTTCTCACAGCGTGATCTGATATTTGAACCGATCTCCGCGATAGCGCGCCTGCAGGTATTCGAGCGGCGTGCCGTCGGCGGCTACCACTACACGTTCAATCTGCAGGATCGGCGAGCCGGGTTTCACATTGAGTAGTTTTGCATCGGCCTTGGTGGCGGCCACCGCCTCGATGGTGCGATGGGCGCGGCTTCCCTGCATCTGCGGCAGATGGCTGAGGTAGCGCAGCGACTCGCCCTCTTGCAGCGCGGCGCGGTTGATCTGCGCGGCGATGGCCTCGGGCAGATAAACGGTGTGGATGCCGATCGGCTCTTCATCGGCGAGGCGCAGCCGGCGAATGCGGGTGACCAGCGGTCGGCCGTTGATGCGCAGCGCTTCGCGCACGGCGGCGGGGGCGACGACCTGGCGCTCATCCAGCACGCGCCAGCCCGGCCGAATGCCCTGTTCCTCCAGCCGGTGCGTCAACCCCAGCCGGTTCGGGCTGTGCGTGAACTTGCCCGCCGCCACGAACGTGCCTTTGCCGCGATGCCGCGTCAGCCGGCCCTCGAACACCAGCTCGCTCAGCGCCTGCCGGATGGTTGTGCGGCTGAGGCCGTAAAGCTCCTGCAACTCCGGCTCGCTCGGAATCAGGTCGCCCGGCTTCCATTCGCCGCTTTCGATCTTCGCCAGCAGCATCTGCCGCAACTGATAGTGCAAGGGCACGGGCGAATTGCGGTCAAGGTCCAGCACGCGGGTCGTCATCGTCGGGCTTCCTCCAGGAACTCGCGCGCGCTTTGCCGGATGAGGCTGGGCACGGCAGTGAGCAGGATGCGCGCGCCGCGCTCCAGCTGACGGCGGGCTGCCGTGCCGTTGGCCGCGGTGATGCCTGCGGGCACACCGGCACGATTGAGTATCGCAATCGCCTCGCCAATCACGTTCTGCACCTCGGCGTGCTCCGGCCCGTCGCTGTAGCCCATCGCCAGCGCAAGGTCGCGCGGGCCGATGACGACTCCATCCACGCCGGGCACAGCGGCCATCTCGGAAAGTGTAGGCAGCAGGTTTGCATCTTCAAACTGAGGCCAGACGAGCGTGTGCTCATTGGCAAAAGCTACATAGTCAGCCTGTTGGAAATTTCCGAGCATGTAATCGGCAGCGCGCGCCATGCCCAGGCCGCGTTTGCCCTGGGGCGGATACTTCACTGCTGCGACCAGCGCACGCACCTCGTCGGCGCTCTTCAGGCCGGGCATCATCACGCCCATCATACCCGCGTCCAGATATTGCAACACCAGCTTCGGGTCGTGCTGGCCGACGCGCACCAGCGGCGTGAGGCCGGTCAGTTCGCAGGCGCGCGCAATGTGAGCGGCATCCGCCGGGCCGATGCCGCCGTGCTCGGCATCAAGCACGTAGTAGTCGAAGCCGGCCAGCCCGATGAGTTCGGCCAGCATTGGGTCGGCGCTGCCGGAGATGACGCCGCAGACCGGCTCGCCGCGCCGGAGTTTGGCCTTGGTCTTATTCTCGCGAATCATGAAGCCCTTAAGCCCATCCCCGCACCCGTGGGGAGTGAGGGGAGGCTCCATAACTTTAGACCGGTTCCGGCGTGCTGCGCGCGCTGCACCGTTGCGCCGTCGAACGCGAGCAGCGTGAACTCGACGGCGAAGGCAATCGCTCGCGCCGCGTGCCCGCCGACGATGGCGATGCCGTGCGGGGCGGCGTCGTCGCGGAACGCGCACACAAGGTGCAGGTGCACCGACGGCGCGCCGTCGAGCAGGCTCAGCGTGCCGTGGCCGGCGACGATCTCAAGTGCGCGTTCGAAGCTCAGCGCCGGTTTGCGCTGCCGCGTCAGAAAGTCGTACTCGGTGAACTCCACCCGCGTCAGCCCGCCGAGCAGCTCGAACGTCCCGGCGTTCACGCCGAGGGCGCGCGCCGCCTCGGCCAGCGAGGCGTGCACGTCGGCGTTGTCGGTGAGCGTGCCCATGAAGGCGCGCAGGCCGGCGGGGTTCACGTGTTGCAGGGTGAGGGTCATGGCCTGTGCTATACTGACTGCGGCTGACAGAGGTGACTCATGGTAACGAAGAACAAGGTAGCTTGCTCAGAACCGGGCGGCTCTATCACTTTGCCTTCCGACATCCTTGCCACGCTCCAGCTCCGGGAAGGGCAGGAAGTGTGGGTGGAGGTGGATGCCCTGCGCCGGCGCCTCATCCTCTCACCGCTCATCCCGGCTGCCGCCTTCTGGACCCCAGTATCGGTCGCCGAACTCAGCGCCCGACAGGACGTTCGTCCCCTGAGCAGGCCGGAAGACCTCGCAGCCGACTTCTGGCCGGAGGAAGACTCCGCCGATGACTTCCGGCAGGCGGTGCGGCTCTGGCGCAATGACCAGAAGACGCCTGGATTGCTGCCTGCGCCTTCGAACATGACATTCCCTTGCTGACTCACAACGTCAAACATTTTTCTGCAATCGAGAGCCTGAACGTGCTCTCGCTTCCATAGAAACCGCTGCCGGTGGTTTGCCCCGGTTGCCACACGCCGGGCGTTACGACACCAAACACCTTTGCTCATACCACGCCCGCACCCGCCCGCCGATGCGGCGGCCTAACATCGCTTCGGCCTCATGCACCACCGGCCAGAGGGCATCGAGATCAATGCCGGTGGTGTAGCCCATCCTGCGGGCCAGGAACACCAAGTCTTCGGTGGCGAGGTTGCCTGCCGCGCCGGGCGCGAATGGGCAGCCGCCGAGGCCGCCCACGCTCGCATCCACAATCCGCACTCCCGCAGAGAGCGCGGCATAGGCGTTGGCGCTGCCCAGCGCCTGCGTATCGTGCAGGTGCACCGCCAACCGCTCCATCCCGAAGCGCGCGCCCAGTTGCTCCATCAGCCGGCCCACCTCCAATGGATGCGCATGGCCGATGGAGTCGGCGATTGCCAGCTCGTCCACGCCTCCGGCCCAGATCTCTTCGGCCAGTGCAAGCACGCGCTCAGCCGGCGTCGGCCCCTCGTACGGGCAATGCCACGCGGCGGAGAGGTAGGCGCGCGCCCACACGCCATCCGATTTGGCGCGGGCCAGCAGGCGTTTGCACAGCGCCACCGCTTCGACGGTGCTCAGGTTGCTGTTGCGCCGGCTCCACGTCTCGCTCGCAATCACGACCAGGGCGAGGGCGCGGCAGCCGGCGGCCAGCGCACGCTCGTAGCCGCGCTCGTTCAGGACAAGCCCGGTGAAGCGCACCTGCGGATGGCGCGCCAGCGCGTGCGCGAAGACGGCTTCGGTGTCGGCCATCTGCGGCACGGCTTTCGGGTGGACAAAGCTGCCCAGCTCGATGTACCGCACCCCGGCGCGCACCAGCCCGTCCACCAGCGCGCACTTCTGCACCACGCTCAGGTGAGCGTGCTCGTTCTGCAGCCCATCGCGCGGCCCGACCTCGCAGACGGTGATAGTTTCAGACACGTCCTTCACCAAAGAGAACCCAAGGACAAACCTTCAACCTGCAACCTCATATCACCCCGGCCAATCTCAGCTCCCTAATCTCTTCATCCGTCTTCCCCAACAGCGTCTTCAAGACCTCTTCGGTATGCTGGCCGAGCAGCGGGGGCGGGCTGTACGTGTCCTCGTGCTCGGAGAGCTTCACCGGGTTGCCCGGCATCTTCACGCAGCCACCCTGCGGATGTTCCACCTCGACGACCATGCCGCGCGCCAGCACCTGCTCGTTGCTCAGCGCCTGGGCGAAGTTGTTGACCGGCGCGCACGGGATGCGGGCCGCGCGCAGCTTCTCCAGCCAGTAGGCCTGAGTGTTCGTCCGCAGGCGTTCTGAGAGCTTCTGGTTGATGAGCGCGCGATTCTTCCACCGGCCCGGCTGGTGCCGGTTCTCCTCCGTATCAAGCTCCGGCAGGTCTACGATCTGCATCAGGTTCTTCCAGAACTCGTCCACGATCACGGCGATGATGACGTATCCATCGCTGCACGGGAAGCAGTCGTAGGGCACGTGGACGAAGTGGCCGTTGCCGAGCGGGCCGGGCACTTCGCCCGAAAGAAAGTACATCGTCGCCATGTAGTTGAGCAGGCTGATTTGCGCGTCCAGCATGGAGATGTCCACATGCTGGCCACGGCCTGTCTGCTGGCGCGCCACCAGCGCCGCGAGCACGCCGACGACGCCCATCAGCCCGCCACCCAGGTCGCCGATGGGGATGCCGGAGCGTACCGGCGTCCCGTTGGGCAGGCCGGTGATGGACATGCCGCCGCCCATTGCCTGCGCCACGATGTCGAAGGCGGGCCAGTCCCGGCCCGGCCCCGTCTCGCCGAAGCCGGTGATGGTGCAGGTGATGATGCGCGGGTTGATTGCCGCCAGCCGCGCGTGGTCAATCCTGAGCCGCTCGGTGACGCCGGCGCTGAAGTTGTCGAGCACGATATCGGCGTGTTTCACCAGTTCGTAGAACAGCGCCAGGCCGGCCTCCGATTTCAGGTTGAGCGTCACGCTCTTTTTGTTGCGATTGAGCGTGAGGAAGTAAGCGCCCATGCCGTGCCGGCTGTTCTTCGGATCGGTGGCCAAGAGTTTGCGCGTGCCCTCGCCTGTGCCCGGCGGCTCGATTTTGATGGTCTCCGCGCCCAAGTCGGCCAGCATCATCCCGGCATAGGGGCCGGAGAGCATGTGCGTCAGGTCGAGCAGGCGAATACCCTGGAGTGCTTTCATCGCGTTGAAGGGTTGTTGCAGGTTGAACCTTCAGCCTTCAACCTGTAACTGACTCAAATATTCCATCACTTCGGCTTTGGAAACCACGTCGCCGTACTTGCTGTTGATGTCGAACAGGTTGGCCTCGTGCGGCTCGGGGCGGCGGTCGCCGACGCATTCGCGCGGCACGATGACGCGGAAGCCGTACTGCATGCCGTCCACCGCCGTGGCGCGGATGCAGCCGCTGGTGGAACAGCCGGTGAGGATGAGGGTGTCAATGCCCTGCGCGGTGAGCATGGCGGCCAGCGAAGTGCCGAAAAAGGCGCTGGCGTATTGCTTGACGATGACCACGTCCTGTGGCGCGGGCGGGAGCTGAGGCACGATGTCGGCCAGCGGCTCGCCTTCGACCATTTTCCTGAGCACCGGCACTTTCTTCACGAAGATACCGCCGTCCAGCCCGCTGCGGTTGTAGAGGACGCGCGTGTAGATGACCGGGACGTTCTTCTGGCGGGCGAGCGCCAGCAGGTCTGCCGTTTCATTTACCGCCGCGATCACCGGCTCCGCGTACAGCGGCGAGCCGGGCGTGATGTAGGCGTTGATGAAGTCCACCACCAACACGGCAGGCCGTTTGCCGAAGCCGAGGCGGTTATCGAAGACGCCGCGATAGTTGGAGAGGAGAGGGTTATCACTCATGCGGTCGCCGTCCGGCTCACCAACGTGCCTGCCTCGAGGCGCGCCTTGGTGTTGTTGTGCAACTGCCAGGCGGCCACGGCGAAGGCCAGGTTCGAGAACATGTTGCTAAACTGTTGGATCCACTGGAGCGTCAGGTTGTCCTGCGAGAGGCGCGCCATCCCCTGTAATCCTAGGATGGCGAGGATGTTGACCACGAAGAGCGCCGCTGCCAGCGTCAGCCCCTGTCGCCGCGCCTGGAGGATGGCCAGGCCGCTCAACGCAAAATTGCCGACGGTGGTGACACCCAACAGCATGAACGACCAGGTACGAGACTGCGGGTTGCTCATCCACAGATAGGCAGCCGTGCCAAGCGCCAGCGCGCAGAGGAGGGCAGGCACCAGCCAGACCGGCTGCGGCGTGCTTTTGCCGGCCACCGTCCGTTGTGCTGCCCATAAAGCATAGGCCAACAGGGTAAAGCCCGGCCCCATCCAGACGAAAATGCCGGAGTCCATCCAGCGGTAATCTGCACCGACCGTTGCCATGTCGAGCTTATACGTTGCTTTGAACACGCCGCCCGCCACAACCAGCAGAAAGCCGAGCCAAGCCAGTGGGCCTGCGGCGCGGCTCATGCGAGTGACCATCTGCGCCAGCAGGCACAGGCCCGCCGCCGAGAAGATGACGGGCAGGTAATCGTGCAGCGCCAGCAGAAGGGGCATGTCGAAAGTGTATTTGGGGTCCATAGTGCTCCAACTCTCTACTCGCTCTGCGCGATAAGGGACGCGTCGCACTTGCCGGGTGGAGGACAAGTCGGGCTAGGCCGTGCCCTGCGGCGTCAGCGTCGGCTTCGGCGCGGTCTCGACCGCGGCGGCCTTGCCGAGACGTTGCGCCGTGGCCAGCAGAGCTGCGCCCAGCACGACTTCACCTATAGAGCTGACGCCCGGCCCGACGACGCTCGCCGGCGCGGCAGCAGCCAGGAACATCACCACGCTGCCGACAAACAGCCACGGCCACTTCGTCCTGCGCCAGATCGGCACGCTCACGCCGAGCAACGCGAGAATGGCTGCGATGGCGGCGATGGGTGGGCCGCTGCTCGGCACTACGGCCTGAGTCGGCGAGCACAGCTGGCCGGCGCTGACGCTCTCGGCGTACCGCAAGGTATCGGCAAAGCAGGCCGGATGCAGCTGCAAACCCAACAGCTTGGGAACGTCAAGCAGGACGATCAAACCGGTGGCCAGGATGCAGAACGCGCTCATCACCCATTTGTTTTTAGCCCAGCCCAGCCCGGCCATGCGCGCCAGCGAACCGGCGGCGATAATCCACAGCGGCGTGAGCAGGCCATGGGCGGCGAAGCGCGGCCAGTTGAGGTTACGTAGCAGGTCCCCCTCGCCGATGAAGCGGCCCGCTGCAATGATGGCATTGTCGTAGGGCAGGAAGAGGATAGGCAACAACAGCACCGTCAGCGCGCCCGTCGGGACCTGCCGGTAAAGCCGCAGGCCCCAAATCAGCAGCGCTAGGTTGAGCAGCGCAAGGATGGTAAAGATTGCCGTCCACATAGTTCTCTCCTTCGCGGTCTCGTCTCTAATTGGCCGCCGCCGACAGCGGCCCTTCTTCGCGCGCGGGGACCACGCGCCCGTACACGCTAATCGCCCACACAATCATGAGCAGGCTGAGGACGCTCATCATCACGAACGGCCCGGCCTCCATCCAGCGGTCGAACAGGAAGCCGCCCAGCGAGGTGGAGAACAGGATGCCTGCCGAGCCGCACAATCCCCAGAAGCCGATCACCGAGCCGCGAATGGCTGCGGGCGCCTGCTGCTGCACCAGTACCTGCGCGGTGATGATGCTGCCGATTTGGCCGACAGCAGCGATGCAGATCAGCCCGATCATCAGCCCACTGAACGGGTTGGAAACGAACCACAACGACCCGTAGCCGAGGGCGGCAATGGCCTGGATGAGGACGACGGCCCGCACGCGGTTCATTCGGTCGGCGAGCAGGCCGATGAGCGGCGCGGCCAGCAATGCCACGCCTTGCGAAATGCCGACGATCATGCCGACGCGCGCCGTCACTTCGCCCGGTTCCATGCCGGCCAACGTCCCGGCCTTATTGATCCAGACAGCCAGAAAGGAGCCGATCACGAGCAGGTGTCCGCGGGAGACGAAGGCCGCGCCGTAGCTGAGCGCCACGCCTGGGTCTTTGGCAGCGGCCAGCCCTTCGCGCAGCAACTGGCGCAGGTGCAGCGTGTCTTCATGCCCGGCACGCTCGTGCCGCCGCAGCCCCAGCCACATTGCCAGGCCGGTCAGCGCCGCCAGCCCGGCGGCGATGTAGTAGGTCGCTTGTCCGGCGGCCCGGACAGAGAAGCCGTTCGCAATCAACAGGCCCGGAATCTGCACCAGGCCGAACACGGCAATCATCGCGCCCACGCCGTTCATCACGCCCCCTATACCGTTGGCCTTGCCACGGTCGCGGTTGATGACGTAGTCGGCGATGACCGACGACAACATGCCGATGACGAACACCGAGCCGATGGAGAACAGCACGCGGTAGGCCAACAGCTGCCGCAGGTCGCCGGCCGAGGGGAAAAGCATGAAGCCGATCCCGAGGATGAAGAAGCCCAGCGTGAAGACGAGGCGGCGTCCGAACCGGTCGGAGAGCACGCCCGCAAGCGCAATGCACACCAGGCCGACCGTCTCCTCCCAAAACGTCAGGCCACCGGTAACCAAGCCATGCTGCTCGACGGGAATGCCGAGGAAATTGGTGAGCAAGAACGGCTGGATAAGGTTGACGAAGCTGAGCAGGCAGATGCTCATTACGGCGGCAAAGTAATACGTCGTCACGTGTCGGCGCTTCACGCCGTCGGCCAGTTGCATTCCTAGGAATCGTGCAGCTGCCATGTGCCGTCTCCTCGGCCTTGATAGGCCTCAGCCATTGCCAGAAACTCTCGAATGATTTCCGCTACCGCCTGTGGCTGGCGGTCGCAGACGTAGGTGGTGCCGCCGGGGATGACGCGCCTCTGCCCGTGGCGCAGCAGCGCGTAGGCCGGCTCGAGGCTGGCGCGCAGCGAGTCGTGCTCGCCGGCCATTACCAGAACGGGGATTTCCAGCGCGGCCAGCTGCCCGGCGAAATCCTGCGCGAAGACGGCCTCGTAGGTTTCCAGCGCTCGCGCACCGGCGGTGAGCGTGAGGAGCGTTTCGCGATGGACGATCTCAAGGGGCAAGGCGGGGTCGCGGCGGCGGAGTCGTTCCCAGACGGCGGTGAGGTGCGCGCCGGCTTCGTCAATAACGAAGGGCTTGAGGCCGGCCTTCAACATCGCCTTTTGCTCGGGGCTGAGCAGCGGCGGGCCGGACAGGATGAGACGGCCCACGAAGCCGGGCGCGCTGTGCGCCATCTCCACGGCGATGGCCGCGCCGGTGTGGTGACCGAAGAGGTCGCATTCGGTCACGCCCAGTTCCTGCAGCGCGGCGCGCAACACCTTGGCGCAGAAGGGGATGGTCAACGGTTCTTCGGGCGCGAACGATTGGCCAAAGCCGGGCGTGTCGAGCGCGAGGACGCGGCCCGGCAGCAGCGGCATCAGCGCCTCGTACATTGCCGACGAGCTGGCGGTCTGGTGCAGCAGGACGAGCGGGCGGCCCGCGCCGCAGGTGCGGTAGTGCACCTGTCCCCAGGGTGTGTCCGCGTAGCCGCGCCGAATCGGCGCCCGAAAACTGGCGATTGACATCGAGTGGGAAATTGTTGTAATGTTACAACAAGTTACGACAAAACCCCCTCACTGTCAAGTATGAATTTTGTGGATGCACCGCCGTCGGCCCAGGGAAGCTATACCTACCTGCTGAACGGTTCAGAGGCAGGGGTCAGCGAGACCTGGGCCGCCTTTCCGCAGCCCGACGGGAGTCGGGTCATCCGAGCTGTCCGTTCCGCGCCGGCCTTTGGTACGTTCATTGAAGTGGATGCAGTCGAAAGTGCCGGCCGCATCACCGAATTCGAGGTCCGCTGGCGCAATACGAATGAGGGCGCGGTGGCGCAGGCAAGCGCCCGCTATCGCCTCTCCCCCTCCCAAATCTCGGTCGAACGTTCCATCAACGACGGCCTTCTTCTCCGATCCCGAATCGCTGCACCGCCCCAGCTGGTCGTCTCGCCGTTGCTCCGTATATTTCAAGGCCCGGCCATCCGCCGCGTGGCTGAGCTGGGCAGGGGCGAGCGCGTGCCTGTGCTCGTGCCGTGGATCCTCGATCCGAAGGACGGCGCGCGGCTGTTAACGCCGTTGCTGGACTATCGCTCTGCCTGGCGCGTGGGGTCGGCCTCCATCGAGCTTGGCGGGCGGCAGGTCACGGCGCAATGCTATTCCTATATAGGCGGGCACTATGATGACTCTGCCGAGTTCTATCTCGGCGAGGATGACCTGTTGTTGCGCTATGTCTTCTGCGAAAGCGAAGGCAAGGTTTGGGATGTGAGGCTTAGTGAAAGCGTTCTTGTTGTGTAACTCGTATTGCGTATTGCGTGTTTCGTATTTCGTAATGAGACATCCACTACGCAATACGGAATACGGAATACGGAATACGCAACACATTCAACGCCCCTCCCCATCACCCGAAAGGACAACGCCCATGGCCCAAGAGACCATCAAATCTGTCGTCGAGATGCTGGATGAACGCCCGCCGATAGACAACCTGCCGGTGTTCCATCAGCTCTACGATATTTCGCTCGAGCTGCGGAAGAAAATCGAAGCGCGCTTCGAGCTGCACGCCGACGACTCGGTGAAAGACTTTCAGCCCTGTTACGGCCTGCCAGGAACCGGCGCCACCGGGTCGCAGTTCATGTTCAGCGGGCCGGAGATTGACTGGTTCGTCCACTCATGGATCGGCAACCCGCAGCATGGCTTCTGCAACATCCACATTACCGTCTGGCTCGGCCCGCACATCCGCATGCCGCACTTCGGCCTGGCCATCGCCACCGTGCCGGATGTGTTCTTCTACATGGACTACATCCCGCGCGTGGATTTGATGACCGACCTGGCCTACCTCGACCGTTACTACGAGCCGCTCAACGAGCGCTATCTCGAAATCCGCAAGCGCCCCGACCTGGCTTACTTCACCAGCAAATCGTTGTACGTGCGGCAGGCGCTCTCGGAAACGGCGGTGTGCTACACCTGCCCGTACAGCGAGGAGCGCATCGCCTTCATCCGCTCGCTGGCGCATGAGATGCTCGACCGCTGGCTGAAGTGGGTGGACGAGGCCGAACCCGTCCCGGTTGAGGAACGCGCCGCGCTGGCCGCCCGCGACCTCGCCATCCGCCGCAACATCGCCGAGCGCGACCCGGCCAACGTCATCGGCGAGCGGCTCTTTGGCAAGGAGTTGGCCGACCGCCTGGTACGCAACCTGTGGGGCGGGGACCGGGTGCTGCCACGGCCGGGGGTTGGGTAACGTATTTCGTATTCCGTATTGCGTATTTCGTATCCCGCTACGCAATACGCGATACGCAATACGCAACACGCGATACGCAACACACACTCCCCAATGCCCATCCGCTCTCTTCCGTTCGCTGCAAAGGTCGAGGACGCTCAGCCCCCGTTCGATACTGTGACGCTGCGCGTATTCTATCCGGCGCTCGGCCACATCGGCGAACGCGAACGGGAGACCGGGCTGCTGCGGCCCGACCCGGCCCAGGCGCCCTACCCCGTCGTCATCTTCTTTCCGGGCGTCAACTGCTCCGAGCATTCCTATCACTGGCTGGCGATAGACCTTGCCGCGCGCGGGCTGGCCGTCGTCACGTTCACCTGGGTGGCCGAGAACCTGCCGGGCCGCATCTCGCTCACCCCCGGCATCAACCGCGCGCTGGTGACGCCGGAGGCATATGGCACGGGTGTCTCGGCGTCGGCGCTGCCGGCCATACTGTCGGCGCTGGAGCGCCTCAACACCGGCGCGGTGCTGGCCGGCGCGCTCGATCTCAATCGAATCATTCTCGGCGGGCACTCAGCAGGGGGGATGATGGCGCTAATGAACGCCGACCCGCGCCGGTTGCCGACTGTGGTCGCGGCCTTCGGCTATTGCGCCAGCCCGCTGCCGACCCTGGCGCTCGGCGGCTGGCCGCCCGGCGTCATCGCGCCGCTGCCTTCGGCCACGCCGCTGCTCCTGCTCGGCGCGACCGAAGATGGCATCGGCGACTTGCACAACCGCAGCGCGGGCCTCGGCTCGCAGTCCGGCGCAGAGACGATTGTCGCGACCTTCCGGCAGGCCGTGAGCGGTGGGCGCGGCGATGCCTATCTTGTCGTGCTACAGGGCGCGAATCATCACACCATCTGCCATCCGCGCGACGATACGCTGGGCCGCACCTTCGCCGACTCGCCGGCCACCCGCGACGAGCACGCCCTGCGCGCGTTGCTGGCCTCGCTCATCGGCTCATTCATCGCAGAGTATGTGCTCGGGCGGGCGGACGGGTTGCAGCAGGCCTTGCGGTCGGAGTTGGTTGCGTTGTGTGAGTGCAAGTGAGGAGAGTAGAGAGTAGAGAGTAGAAAGTAGAAAGTGGAGAGTGGAAGATGACTACACCGTCCCAATCCGTTCAAATCCCTCCGCTGACCGATTACATTGACGGCGAGTTCTCTACGCCCGAAGTCGAGCTGGGTGTATGGCTGGAGAACCCGAACACCGGCGAGCGCGCCCAGCAGCAACGCGCCACGAGCGACGCACAGCTCGAACGGGCGCTGGCCGCCGCGCAGCGCGTGCACGACTCCGGCATCTGGGAAAAGATGCCGATTGACGAGCGCGTGAGCTATCTGGCCGCGATGTCCGCCGAGCTGGAAAAGCGCAAGGCCCGCATCGCCGAGCTGGAAGCGTTCACCACCGGCGTCATCCACCGCCTCACGACGATGTTCGGCGTCATCACCACCGGCGCGTGGCACCTGGCCGCCCAACAACTGCAGAGCGGCTGGACGCTCTCGACGCTGCCCGGCCCGAACAATCACACCGTCGAGGTGCACCGCAAGCCGTGGGGGCCGGCGCTCTGCCTCGTCCCCTTTAACGCGCCTGCGCCGATGGCGGCGCACAAGGTCGCCAACGCGCTGGCCGCCGGCTGCCCGACCATCCTCAAGCCGAGCGAATGGGCGCCCAACGGCTGCGATGTGTTCGGCGAGGCCGCCCACGCCGCCGGTCTGCCGAAGGGCGTCTTCCAGATTGTGCACGGCGGCCCGGAAGTCGGCGCGAAATTGGTCGCCGACCCGCGCATCCGCTGCGTGTCGTTCACCGGTGGGCTGGCCGGCGGGCGTTCCATCGCCATCACCTGCGCCCCCGACTTCAAGCCGACGCAGCTCGAACTGGGCGGCAACAGCGCGGTGGTGGTGCTCGACGACGCCGACCTCGATGAGACCGCGCAGGGCGTGGTCGCGCTGCTGACCTCGCTCAACGGCCAGTGGTGCCGCGCTTTAGGGCGGTTGATTGTGCATGAGAGTTTGCAAAGTAAGTTGCTGGATGCGGTTTTGGAGAGATTTGAGAGATTGAAGATTGGAGATTCGGTTGCGATGGAGACGGAGATGGGGCCGATGGTGCACAGCAGGCACTTACAGAAGATTCGCGGCCAGATGGAGGCGCTGCTGGCAAAGGGCGGGCGCGCGCACACGGCCGGCCGGCTGCCTGACGGCGTGCTCGCGCGCGGCAACTTCATCACGCCTACGCTCATCACCGGCGTCTCCTCCGCCGACGCGCAGGACGAAATCTTTGGCCCCATCGGCACGGTGCATCCGTTTACTACCGACGAAGAAGCGCTGGCCCTCGCCAACGGCACGCCGTTCGGGCTGGAAGCGTACGTGTTCGGGCGCGACGAGGAGCGCGCGCTGCGGCTGGCCCGCGACATTCGCGCCGGCGGGGTGAAGGTGAACGGCTCCAGCATTATGAGCCTGCACCTGATGGCCCCGCGCCCGGCCTGGGGGCTGAGCGGCATCAGCGAAGAGGGCACCGTGGAGACGTTCCGCTTCTTCTGCGGCACGCGCGTGGTAGGGGTGGAGGGGCCGTTGCGTTTTGGATAAAGGCTTGTATCCCCTATTGCGTATTACGTATCGCGTATTGCGTACGTAACACGAAATACGGAATATGCAATACGAAATTGGAGTAAAACAATATGACCGACGCCCTCGGCTGGCGCAAGAAATTCGGTGTGCTTGCGCCCAGCACCAACACCATCGTCGAGCCGGACTTCTACTCGATGCGCGTGCCCGGCGTCACCGCCCACTTCTCGCGCATCTACATCCGCGACCAGAACCTGAGCAGCGACGACGCCTTCCAGCGCCTGCTCGAACAGATTCGCGAGGAGATCGGCTACGCCATTGACAGGGTGATGACGTGCGAGCCGGATTATCTGGTGATGGGGATGAGCGCCGAGACGTTCTGGGATGGCGTGGAAGGCAACCGCGCCTTCATCCGCCGCGTGAGCGAACGCAGCGGCAAGGGGCTGGGGGTGGCCACCGGCGCCGAGGCGTGCGAGCGCGCGCTCAAGCTCTTCGGCGCGAGGCGCATCGGCGTGGTCACGCCGTATCAGCCCATCGGAGATAAGAACGTCATCCGGTTCTTCAACGACCTCGGCTTTGAAGTGTTGGCTATCAAGGGATTGAGGTGCCCTACCGCCGTCTCCATCGCCCACGTCACCGAGGACGAGCTGCGCGAAGCGCTGCTGGAGGTGAACGTGCCCGGCACCGATGCACTGGTGCAGGTCGGCACCAACCTCAGCATGGTGCGGCTGGCCGACGAGGCCGAGCGCTGGCTGAAGAAGCCCGTCATCGCCATCAACGCCGCCACCTGGTGGATGGCCCTGCGTGAAAACGGCATCGAGGACAAGGTGTACGGGGCAGGAAGATTGCTGCGCGAGTTCTAGGCCATTCGCTAAAGGAACCGCAAAGCCGCAAATTTCTTCCTTCGCGCTCTTTACATCTTTCGCGTTGGGTTCTCATGCCTGAAAAAAGAGTTCGTGTCGCCGCCGTTCAGTTCGCCGTCACCGACGACGTGGCTGCAAACCTCGCCACCTGTCTGCGGCTGATTGACCGCGCTGCTGCCTACCGTCCCCAGCTGATGGTGCTCCCGGAATTCGTCAATCACCTCGCCTGGTACGACGACGCCGCGCACTGCTACCGCGTGGCCGTTGACCTCGACGGCGGCTTCCTCGCCGCCCTCGCCGCGAAGGCGCGCGAGCACGGCTGCTACCTCAAAGTGAACGTCACACTGCGCCGCGCGCAGGGCAAGGTCACGGGGACCAACGTGCTCTTCGGGCCGGACGGCACGCGGCTGGCGGTGAGCGACAAGCAGGTGTTGATGGGCAACGAGAACAACTTCCTCGAGCCGGCGAGGGAGAACGGGCCGGTCGTCCGCACGCCGCTCGGTGCGCTGGGGATGTATGCGTGCATGGACGGCGTCATCAACGAGGTGACGCGCGGGCTGGCGCTGCGCGGCGCGCAGATTTTGCTCAACAGCCTCAACTCCTTCGCCTACGACGAAGCCTCACTGCACGTTCCCGTGCGCGCCGCCGAGAACAAGGTGTTCGTAGTCGCCGCCAACAAGGTGGGGCCGCTCGCGCCGCCGCACCTGCTGGAGGTAGTCGCCGGGCGTCTGAAAATCGCCCCGCACTTTTTGCACGGCGCAGGCGAGAGCCAGATCGTCGCGCCGGATGGCACGGTGCTGGCTAAAGCGCCGCGAGAGGGCGAAGCGGTGGTGGTCGCCGAGATGGATGTATCGCAGGCCGAAAACAAACTGCGGCCCGACGGCACGCACATCTTCGCCACGCGCCGGCCTGAGCTATATGGCCCCATCGCACAGCCGCCCGCCAACGGCGCGCGCCGAGTCGGCGCAACCGCCGCGAGCGTCGCCGTCTATCAACCCCGTGGCGAGGGGCCGGAGGCTGTAGAAGAGGCGGCAGAGGCGATAGCCGAGGCCGCGCGCGCCGGCGTGCAACTCGTCGTGCTGCCGGAGCTGTTTCATTTGCCCGGCGGCCGCGTGGCGGACCCGGCGGAGGCAGTCGCACAGTCGGAACGAATGGCGGCCACCATGCAGGCCGCGCTGCGCTCGGCGGGGGCGGAGTGCGGCGTCATCGCCACCCTCGCGGAGCGCGCGGCGAGCGGCCTTCAGCACACGGGCGTGCTCATCACCCACGAGGGCATCGTGCATCGTCAGCCGCAGCTGCACCGCGCAGGCCGCCACCCGTGGGTGGAGTCGCTCGGCGACCGCTTGGCGTTCACCGACCTGCCGTGGTGCCGGCTTGCCATCGTGGTCGGCAACGATTCGATTTATCCCGAAACCTTCCGGCTGGCGGCGTTGCAAGATGTGGAAGTGGTCGGCGTGCCGACGACGTTGCTCGAACGCTGGGAGATGCAGACCGGCCTGCTGGAACGCGCTGCCGAGAACCGGATGAACCTCGTCGTCGCCAGTCGCCCGGGCGAGTCAGGGACGAGCGCGGTGATTGCCATCACCGAGGACTTCACGCTCTGGACGAAGTGGAAGCGGCCGTTTGCGGGCAACATCAACTACCCACAGGTTACCCGCGCGAGCGCGCAGCCCGGCCTGACCCGCGCCGAGGTGCATCCCGCCGCTGCCGCCAACCGCACCATCTCCCACCGCACCAACGTGGTGGACGGGAGGCCGTGGCGGTTAGCAGAGACGATCACGGCTGCAACATAGAAGATAGAAAGTGGAAAGTAGTGAGTTGCTCGCACTTTCTACTTTCTACTCTCTACTTTCTACTCTCTACTTTCTACCCACCCACCCATGACCCTGCCTGTCCTCATCATCGGCGCCGGGCCGGTGGGGCTGTCGCTGGCGCGGGCGCTTACGCTCAAAGGCATCGCCGTGCAGGTCTTCGAGCAATTGCCGGCGCTCAGCCCCGAGGCGCGGGCCAGCACCTTTCACCCGCCCACGTTGGAGATGTTCGCCGAGTGGGGGATCATTGACGAAGTGCTGGCGCTGGGCCATCGCGTGAACAGCCTCGAATACTGGGAGCGCGCCACCCGCCAACGCATCGCCCGCTTCGATTACGCCCTCATCGCTGGCGACACGCCCTATCCCTTCCGGTTGCAGCTTCCGCAATCGCGCGTCACCGCCATCCTGCTGCCGCACATTCTGCGCTCGCCGTTCGGCGCCGTCCATTTCAATCACACGCTCACTTCAATCAGCAGTCATCAATCATCGGTCTTCGCAACCTTCGAGACTCCTGCCGGCACCAAAACCGTCGAAGGCGCCTACCTTGTCGGCGCGGACGGAGCGCGCAGCACGGTGCGCAAATTACTCGGCCTGAGCTTCGACGGGCTAACGTACCCCGACCGCTTCCTGCTCGTCCCCTGCGAGGTAGACCTGCAACCCGTCTTCCCCGGCCTCGGCCCGGTGAATTACATCTTCGACCCGGAAGAGTGGATCATCGTCCTGCACCTGCCCGATGTGGTGCGCGTGGTCTTTCAGATTCGGGCGGAGGAGGATGAGGCGGAGGTGCTGCGGCCTGAGGCGGTGCGGGCGCGGCTGGCGCGATTGGTGGGCGATGCGGCTTTCACCATCAAGGGCACTTCCATCTACAGCGTCCACCAGCGCGTGGCGGAGACGTTCCGTGTGGGCCGGGTGCTGCTGGCCGGCGACGCCGCGCACATCAACAACCCGGCGGGCGGCATGGGCATGAATAGCGGCATCCACGATGCGCACCTGCTGGCAGACGCTCTGGCGCAGGCCCTGACCAACGGCGCGGACTCGGCGCTCGATGAGTACGCGCGCGTGCGCCGGGCGTGGGCGGTGGAGAAGGTGCAGCGCCACACGCACGAAACGTACAGCGCGATGGTGGTGCGCGACGAAGCCGAGCGACAGGCGCGCAACGAACGCTACCGCGCCATGGCCGCCGACCCGAAATCGGCGCGCGAGTACCTGCTGCGCGCCTCGATGCTCGAAGAGCGGATTTGAAGGAGGACGAGACGATGCCTCAGACCTGCGGATTGTTCATCAACGGACGAGAAATCCCGGCGGCCTCCGGCGAGGTCTTCCCCAGCTACGCACCGGCCTCCGGCGAGGTCGTAGGCTATGCAGCGCGCGCCGGTGCGGCGGACGCGGACTGCGCGGTGGAGGCGGCCCGGCGCGCCTTCCCGGCCTGGGCCGGCCTGCCGCCCGCCGAGCGCGAGCGCATCCTGCTCCGTTGCGCCGACGCCGTCGAGGCGCAGCGTGAGCGGCTGCTCGACCTGCTCATTGACGAGAGCGGCTCGACGATTCAGAAGGCGCGCTTCGAAGTCAACTACTCGGCCAACCTGCTGCGCGCCGCCGCCGGCGAAGTGCGCCGCCTCTACGGCGACACCTTCCCCAACGAGCGCCCGCATCGCCTCTCGCTCGTCCTGCGCGAGCCGATGGGCGTGGTGCTGGCCATCTCGCCCTTCAACGCGCCGCTCGTGCTGCTGGTCAAGATGATTGTCTTCGCGCTGGCGGCGGGCAACAGCGTGATTGCCAAGCCCTCGGAGGAGACGCCGCTGATTGCGGTGGAGCTGGCGCGTGTGCTGACCGAGGCCGGGCTGCCGCCGGGCGTGTTCGGCGTGGTCACCGGCTACGGCCCGGAGTGCGGCGAGCCGCTGGCGCGGCATCCGGGCGTCAACGCCATCGCCCTCACCGGCTCCACCGCCACCGGCATTCGCATCGCGCGCATTGCAGCGGAGGGCCTCAAGCGCGTGCAACTGGAGTGCGGCGGCAAGAACCCGCTGCTGGTGCTGGATGACGTGGACGTGGAGGAGGCCGCCGCGATTGCCGCCGTCGGCGCGTTCTATCACGGTGGGCAGATTTGCATGTCATCGGCGCGCATCATCGCGGAGCGGCGCGTCGCGCGCCCGTTCGCGGAGGCGCTGGCACGCAAGGCCGCCTCGCTCCACCTGGGCGACCTGCGCGACGAGCGCACGGCCTACGGCCCGCTCATCCACCGGCGCGCGCTGGAAAAGGTGATTCGGCATGTGGAGGCGGCGCGGGCGGGCGGCGCGGAAGTGCTGACCGGCGGCGACGTGCTCCATGGGCTGACCTACCGACCGACGGTGTTATGGGAGCCGCCGCGCGATACGTCGGCCTGGTGCGAGGAGACCTTCGGCCCGGTGGCGGCTGTGGTCGCGGCGGACGACCTCGACCACGCCATTGCGCTGGCGAACGAGAGCGACTACGGCCTGAGCGCCGGCGTGCTGACCAACGACCTGCGGCGCGGGATGCAGGCGGCGCGGCGCCTCCGCTGCGGGGCGGTGCATGTGGGGCTGCACTCATTTCAGAGCGATGCGCTCGCGCCCATCGGCGGCTTTGGCCTGAGCGGGGTGGGGCGCAGCGGCGGCAAATACTCGGTGGAGCACTTCACCGAGCTGAAGTGGGTCTCGATTGAGTTGGGCGAGACGCCGCGGCCGTTCTGAGCAAAGGCGGGCCGCGTTTTGCTTTGAAAAGCGCGCCGGTTGCGCTCAGGCCCGGGTTGGGCAGGGCCATGGCCTGCCCACGGCCGCACCCCAAACCGACGCAGCCTATGCGCCGGAACGAGCCTGAACCTACAATGACCTTGACTTACACGTCCGCCGCGACTGTGTAGCGCCATTGCTCGACCGATCACGCTCAACACCGAAGCGTCGCTTCGCCGCACCCCGACCGCGCTCGACATCTCCGGCAATTGTCCGACAGTTGACCACTGCTTGCCCAGACCGTTGACCCTCGAGAGCGCTTTGCCACACCGACCCCGCACCGCCTTGCCGGTCGCTATGACCGTGACGGTGCTGCTCTGCCTTGTCGTTGCCTACGCTGCTGACTGCCTTCGCATCACGAGACGATTGCGCTCGACCGAGCCGCAACATCACGAGCCGGCTTCAACATCGCAGTGCTTGCCTGCGGAAGGATAGGCCCAACGGCGGCGCATCACCCGCTGGCGAGCCGAGCGCAGCGAGGAGCAAGTCGGGTTCATGCCATTGTTGGGCGGGCGACTGACATCGAGCCGAGCATTAGACCAAAAGCATTTATGGCACCGCCGTTGCTTGCGGAGTTGAGGCAGGATATCCCTCCGCTGACGTTGCGGAGGGGAGTAGCGGTGGATATCCAGACGCAGGCAACGCTTCAGGTGTGGGTAATATCTCGATTGGGACGACGACCGGCGTATAAGTCGGCAGAGGCGTTGCAGTCGACACGACTTCTTCTAGCGATGAGACAAAGCGCATCGCCGGCACATCAAAGTAATACGTTGTCCCATTTGTGGTCATCAGTGTCAGGCGGTTGTTGGATTCAGCGATAACGCGTAACGCGCCGTTCTTCTCCGGTGTTGCAAACTCACCGTCAAACAGCCGATTAGGCATAACTATGTTCACATGAAGCTTGCCTTGCTGTGGGTCTGAGACGGGTGCTCCAGCAAATACGGTCACAATATTGCCATTGACGAGGCCGAACCAGTAGTTTTCCACTTTGAATCCCCAATACTTATACCCCGTTGCCTTGGCCTGCTCAGTATCATAGATGCCTGTAGGGACAACTAATGGAGTTATGGGTGGTCGAGCAGCGGCAGTTGCGCCTGCAATCGCTTTTTGGGTCAAAATTATGCTGAATTCAGTGGTGGGGTTGGAGGGCAGACTATTCTCGCTCCCAATAATAGACGGAGTTTGAAGTGTGGTTGGCAGACCCTTCATGGCAGAGTTGAAGACAAAGTATGCTGTACCGCTTAGGGCTACGAGAGCCAGCAAGCTGGACAAAAGTGCCCATGCGTTTAGTGAGGGTCGTTCCATGGTGTTCATCTCCTTGTATACTTACGGCCAGGACTGAGATTGTAGGCGTATGTCTGTTGACCACCGAACTACTTGAGCGGTGCGGCTATCGCCCGCCAACGCGTCCATGAGCAATCCCCATCCCTGTTCGGGTGTGTTGTTCCCATAAGGCCCACGCCCATCATCGCAGATCGGGCCACACCTGGCAAATTGCGTCAGGCCTCCAACAAACCATATCGGGCCA
>JAVQXV010000184.1:0-6213 GCA_033577755.1 Anaerolineales bacterium | reverse complement strand
AGAGACGCGCCGCCGGAGAGATGCGCCGCAGCGCGTCTCTACCTTAACCACCAATTCTCTACGTCCCAGGTCATGCTGCCCCAGGTGCTGACGGTGTAGCCCTGTACCTTGTTGTTGAACCCGTAGCCGTCCTGGAAGAGATACAGGTATAGCTGCGGCAGGTCTTGCTGAATCAGCTCGCCCAGCCGACAGTAGGCCTGCCGACGCGCCGCCTGGTCGAAGGTGGCGCCCGCCGCTGCAATGGCCTCGTCCGCCTGCGGGTTGACCCAGCGGAAGATGTTGCCGCCGTCCACGTTGGTCTGCGATGGAATGTTGGTGGACAACCAAATGTCGGCGACCTCGCCGTGCGGCTCCAGCCCGAAGCCCCGGTCGTAGATGAGCATGTCAAAGTCGCCGACCTTGCGCGGTGAGCCGTCGGCGTACGAGCCGAAGATGATGGAGAAGTCGTAGTTCTGAACGCGGGCCTCGATGCCGACCTGCTTGAGCTTCTCGACGATGAATTGCTGAGTGCGCTCCAGCGGCTCAAAGTTGGTGTAGCCCTGTAGCTCCAGCGAAAGGCGCGTGCCGTCCGGCGCATAGCGCGCGCCCTTGGCCACGCGGATGCCGTCCGTGCCTTCCACCCAGCCGGCTTCGGTCAGCAGTTGTTTCGCCTTTTCAGGGTCATAGCCGTGCAGGCGCGGCAAATCGCACTTGTACCAGCCGTAAGCGAAGGGGTTGGTGGAGGGCTGCACCTGGCCGCGCATCACGTCGCGCACCAGCGTATCGTAGTCAATGGCATGGGCGATGGCCTGACGCACGCGCAAGTCACCCAGAATCGGGTGCGGGTTTGCGGCGCTCGGGTCGTTGTCGCCGGGCCGGCTGAGGTTGAAGTCAATGGCCATGTTCCAGATGCCCGGCACCAGCTGCTGCGTAGCGATCCCGCCCATCAGCGCATCCCAATCTGCCTTGTCCTCGCCCGGCCACAACTGCACGTGCGCCTCGCCCTGCTTCATCACCGCCGTCTGCGCCGCCGGCTCCGGGATGATGCGGAAAATCAGCCGGTCAAGATACGGCTTGCCGGGTTCGTAGTAATGCGGATTGCGCTCCAGCGTGATGGACTGGCCGCTTTGCCAGTCCGTAACGACGAACGGCCCGGCGGCGACCGGTTTCATGTTCCATTCCCAAGTCGTCATCGTCTCCGGCGTGCCGGTGGCGTGGCGCGGGAAGATGCCCGCTGCAAACTGACCCAGATAGCCGACAAACGGCTCGGAATACTTGACGATGGCCGTGGTCGCGTCCGGCGTCTCGATGGCCGTAATCAGGTTGAAGCCCTGTGTCTCGTTGAACGCGCCGCTGTTCGGGTTCGAGATGACCTCCCAGGTGAATTTGATGTCATCTGAGGTCAGCGGCCGGCCGTCGCTCCACTTCAGGCCGGGGCGAAGCTTCCAGGTCACGGTCAGCTTGTCTTCGGAGACAGTCGGCAGCTCTGCCGCCAGCCGGGGCACGAACTCGCCTTTCTCGTTAGGCGTGACCAAGCCGATGACGGTAGCATCCGAGACCTGTCGAACGATAGCAGCGTCCGCCAGATAGCGGTTCAGGCCGGCCGGCTCCTCTGGGATGATGAGCACGACCGTGCCGCCGCGCACCGGCCCTTCACCACCGGTCGGCGCCGAGGGTTGTGTAGGTGCAGCGCCGCCGCCAGCGCAGGCTGCCAGCAGGACGCCGGCGATCAGTAAAACCCCCGTCAGCTTTTGCCGAATTGTCGTTTTCATCTTCCTCTCCTTTTTTACAGAACAGAAGCTCACCTCATCGTGAAGACACAAAGAGCACAAAGGACTTGGTTACCACAAACTTCGCGGTCTCCTTTGCGTTCTTCGCGCCTTCGCGGTTAATTCACAGAGAAGTTCGCACCGTGTACGGGTCGAAGGCATCCCGCAAACCGTCGCCGATGAAGTTGATGCACATCACGGTAATGAAAATCATCAAGCCCGGAAAGATGGCCAGCCACGGCGCACGAAAGACGTGAATCTGGGCGCTCTCCAGGATGTTGCCCCAGCTCGGTGTGGGCGGCTGGACGCCGAAGCCCAGATAGCTCAGGCCGGACTCGGTGATGATGGCAAAGGCCATGCCGAGCGTGGCCTGCACCAGCAGCGGGCCGAGGCAGTTGGGCAGGATGTGCTGAAAGATGATCCGGGCGTCGCCGGCCCCAAGCGCGCGCGAAGCCAAGACGAAATCGCGCTCGCGCAGGACAAGGAACAGGCCGCGCACCAGCCGCGCCGGCCACATCCACGCCAGCGCGCCGATCACCAGCACCACCAGCCAGACGCTGTTGCGGTAGGCGGCCAGCGCCGGCAGTTCGCGCAGCAGCGAACTCAACAGGATAAGGACAAAGGTGACAGGCAGGGTGAGGAAGGCGTCGGTCAGGCGCATCAGAACGTTGTCCAGCCAGCCGCCGTAGTAACCGGCGATTGCGCCGATGACGATGCCCACACCGATGGCGATGAGGGTGGAGAACAAGCCGACAGCCAGCGAAATCTGCCCGCCGTGCAGGATGCGGGTGAACGTATCGCGGCCCAGCTCGTCCGTTCCGAACCAATGCCTGGCCGATGGCGGGGCAAAGGCGTTGGTGGGCGCCTGCTCGGTGGGCGAGTATGGGCTGAGGGGCGCGAGCAGCGCACCGAGCGCCAGCAGCGCCAGCACGACGGTGGAGAGCGCCGCTAACCGGTGCCGCAGGAAGCGCCGCCAGATGAGCGCCGAGAGCGACTCCGGCGCGCGCGTCGCCGGCGTCGCGAGGGGTTCGAGCGCGAGTTCAGCCATTGATCAAAAGATGCTTAGGACATTAAGCCTGAGCGCGTATTGCGTATTGCGTGTTGCGTATTGCGTGGTTGATATGGGCGCACAACGGACGATGCCTTACGGAACACGAAATACGGAATACGAAACACGAAATACGCACTACAAATGCCACTAACTTCACTCGTATCGGACCCTCGGATCCAGCAGCCCGTAAACCACATCCGCCAGCAGGTTGAACAGGAGGATGAGCGCGGCGTTAATCATCACTACGGCCAGCAGTATCGGGTAATCGCGCCCGCGCGCCGCATCCCAGAACAATCGGCCCATGCCCGGCCAGGAGAAAATCGTCTCGATGAACAATGCGCCGCTGAAGACGCTGGGCAGGTCGAGGGCCATCATCGTCACCAGCGGCAGCAAGGCGTTGCGAAGCGCGTGCTTGTAATGCACCGCCTGCGCTTTTAGGCCTTTGGCGCGCGCTGTGCGGATGTAGTCCTCGTTCAGCACATCGCGCATGGCCGAGCGCAGAAAGCGCGAGTACCACGCCGCCCAGCCGGCGGCCAGCGCCGTCACCGGCAAGACCATATGCCAGAGCAGGTCGGTCAGCGTCGGTTCCCGCCCAACGGTGAACATGCCGCCGGCAGGGAAGAGCGGCCCGCCGGTAAACGGGTTTTGCAGCGTCAGATAGAAGATGATGATGAGCAGCAGGCCGAGCCAGTACACCGGCACCGATTGCCCGACGAAGGTGAGCGTGGTGATGACGTGGTCGAGCAGCGAGTAGGGCCTGACGGCCGAGATAACGCCGACCGGGATGGCAATCAGCAGCGTCAGCCCGAAGCCTGCGCCCATCAGCAGCAGCGTCGCCGGCACGCGCTCCCAGATCATCTCGGCCACCGGGCGGCGGAACTTGATGCTGTAGCCCCAATCGCCTTCTAGCACGAAGGCGCTGAGCCAGCGCACGTACTGCTCCGGCAGCGACTTGTTCAGCCCGAGGCGCTCGCGCATCGCGGCCAGTTGTTCCGGCGTGACGTTGGGGTTGCGCTCCGCCTGCGCCAGCGGCCCGCCCGGCGCCAGTCGGATCAGGAAGAACAACAGCACGCTCAACAGGAGCAGGATGGGGACGGCCTGTAACGAGCGGCGGGCGGTATAGGTCAGCATATCGGTTGCAGGTTACAGGTTTTGTATCGTACCTTCAATCTTCAGTCATCAATCTTCAACCCTCAAACACCACCCGTCCATCCATCATCGTCAGCACCGGCCTGACGTGCGGCGTCAGCGTTTGCGCGTCGGCCAGGGCTTCGGGCGGCGTTTGTTCGAGGTCAGCGTTGAGCAGGACGAGGTCGGCCAGCATGCCGGGTTTGAGCTGGCCCTTTTCATGTTCCATGAACTCGGCGTAGGCGGCGTCGCGCGTGTAGCCGGCAAGCGTCTCTTCCAACGTCTGCCTATGCTCCGGCTGGCCGGGCAGCCACGGTTTGCGGTTGAGCGCGGCGAACACGCCCAGCATCGGGTCGAAGCTCACCACCGGCCAGTCGCTGCCGAAGGCCAGATGAACGCCGGCGTCGCGCAGGGTGCGCCAGGCGAAGCTGAGTGGCCAGCGCTCACGCCCGGCCCGCGCCGGCCAGACGTCGTCCGGCCCGGCGTCCGGCGGGGCATGCAGCGGCTGCATCGAGCCGAGCACACCGAGCTGTTTGAAGCGCGGCAGGTCGTCGGGATGGATGACCTCGATGTGCTCGATGCGATGGCGGCTGTCGCGTTTACCGTTGAGCTTTTGGATTGCTTCGTAACCGTCCAGCGTACGCCGCACCGCGCCGTCGCCGCAGCAGTGGACGAAGATTTGCAGGCCCAGCCGATCGCACTCGGCGGCCATGCGCACGAAATGCTCGTGGCTGAAGAGCGAGTCGCCGCGCGTGTCGGGCCTGTCGGCGTACGGCTCCACCATCAGGGCGGTGTAGGATTCGAGTACGCCGTCCATGAAGAACTTGGCCGCGCCGCCGCGCGCCAGCTCACCGCGCACCCGGGCCATCTCACGCGCCTCGGCCAGCGCCTCCGGCGGCGTCTCCGGCTTGACGTGATAGGGCACATACACGCGCAACGATAGCGCGCCCACGTCCTCCAGCGCGGCATAGAGAGAGAGTTCTTCCAGATCGCCGTTCATGTTGTGGACGCTGGTGACTCCGGCGCGGGCGATCTGCTTCAGCGCAAGGTCGAGCAGCTCGCGCTTGCGCACGTCGCTCGGTTCGGGGATGAGGCGGCGCACCAGCTCCGTCGCGCCGGCCTCGCGCAGCTCACCGGTCGCCAGGCCGTGCTCATCGCGCACGATGACACTGTTCGGCCCGATCGGTTCACCCTCACGCAGGATGCCGGCCAGCTCCAAAGCGCGGGTGTTGGCCCAGGCGGTGTGACCGTCATAAGCCACTACGTACGCAGGTCGGTCGGGCGCGACCGTGTCCAGCTCCTTCCGGCCCGAAATCAAGTTGTAGCGCAGACCACGTCCCTCGAGCCACGGCTCGTTGGGATGCTGTTGGGCGAAGTCGCGCAGGATGGCAAGGGCGGCCTCGGCGGTGGTGGCTTCGTAGAGCTGCGCTGCGCCGAGCCAGAGCGAACCCCACAGCAGATGAAAGTGAGAGTCAATGAAGCCGGGGAGGAGTGTGCACTGCTGGCCGTCAATCACGCGGGTGTGGGGGCCGCGCCAGCCGGCGGCCTCGGCTGCGCTGCCGACGAAGACGATACGGTTGCCGCGCACGGCCACCGCTTCGGCGCGGGGCTGCGCCGGGTTCTGAGTCAGAGCGCGGGCATGGGTGATGATGAAATCCGCCGGTTGCGGCACTTCGGGAACTCCTCGTTGCGTTGTGGTCTGGGTGGACGGCACGAAGTATAACCGAAGAAGCCCGCAGATTCATGTCAGGCTGATACATCATAGCTGCTGATGTGCGTATGAAGTTACTTTGGCCTTCCCGGGTTCGACGGGACTGTATGCAAGCCGGCGGGCAAGTGTCTCAGACCGAGACGCGAAGGCGCGAAGGGACAGCCGTTACTTTTTCGCCTTCGCTTTTGGCTTGGCCTTAGCTTTTGTCTTCGTCTTCGCCCTTGACTTTGGCTTGGCAGCGACCTTGGGCTTGGTCTTCTTCGCTGCCAGCACCTTCGCATCCACTTCCGCCGGCGAGATGCCGACGAGCGAAACCAGTTTGCGCTCTGAATTCTGGCCGGCGACGATTTCCACCTGCTCGGGCTGCAAGCCGAACGTTTCGGCAAGCAGCGCGGTCAGCGCGGCATTGGCCTGGCCGCCCTCCGGCGGCGCGGTGACCTGAACCTCGAGCGTACCGTCGTCCAGCACGCCGGTGACCTTGTTGCTCTTCGCTTTCGGCGTGACCTTGACGGTGATGGCCGCGCCCAGCCGGACATCCTTAAACGTTGTCATCGTTAGTCCTCCAACTTTAGAAG
>JAVQXV010000007.1:0-45096 GCA_033577755.1 Anaerolineales bacterium | reverse complement strand
TCCTGGTCTACAGTTATGCCGGCGATGTTGACCCGGCAGTGTTCGGCGGTGAAGGAGAGAAGCCGTAGGCAGGGCAAACACATGGCATTCACAGTCGGAGACTACCACGATCTCATTCAACTCCTGTCGGCGCATCCTGAATGGCGAGAGGAACTGCGCCGCACCCTGCTCGCCGATGACTTTCTTGCGCTGCCGGCTATCATGCGGGAACTGGCCGGGGCGCAGAAATGCACCGAAGCGCGGCTGGAGCAGTTAATCTTGGCGCAGGAGAAAACCGAGGAGGCGCTGCGGCTGATCACAAACCGACAGAACAAGGTGCTGGGGGATATTCTGGAGGACAAATACACGCGCCGGGCCTACTCTATATTTTGGCCGTAGGCTGCGGCAGGTGCAGACCATTCTGCTCGGCCCGGCCTTGAAGTCGGATGTTGAAGATCTCTGGGAGGGTCGCCTGACCTACGATGAGCTGATGGAACTGTTCGAGACGGATGTGATCGCCGTGGGTCGTTTGCGTCAACCGCAAGTGTCTGCTCAAGCAGAGGTTGGGTTGGCAGTGGAAGTCTCGGCAGTGATTGACCGGGATAATGTCAAACGAGCGCAGCAAAGAGCGGCGCTGCTGCGGAAGATTGGTTATCAGGCCCTCCCGGTGGTGGCCGCGGAAGGTGTGACTCAGGACGCCACCGAGGCGCTGCGTGACTCGCCTGTAGTGCTGATGTTGGATGGCCGCAGCCAGGGTTGGGAAGCGGCGCCGGCAGAGTGGGGGCGCGCCGGCGATTGAAACCGCCAGGGTATGTAGAGAACACAATCTCAGTGCGGCTGTTATCCCGACCACAACGAAGCCCTCGGGATTAGCCCGGCCCTGAACGGCCTTCGCACCGCCACCCCCTCCCTGAATCACATCCTCGGCATCGCCAACGCTGCAGCGACTGTTCTCCAAAACCCATCGGCTGAGTGTGCGCTATTGAAGGTGAAACGAACCCCATCGGCTCTATTTCCGTCATCATCCCTGCGCTGAACGAAGCCCGCCGCCTGCCCGAACTGCTGGCCGCGCTCGCCGCACAGACGTATCCTCCGGCAGAAGTCATCGTCGTGGACGGCGGCTCAACCGACGGCACGCCTGAAGTGGTGCGCAACTGGGCAGCCGCGCATCCGCAGCTGCCGGTCTGCCTGCTCCCCAACCCACAGCGCCACATCCCGCATGCGCTCAACATAGGTATTGCTGTAGCGCGGGGCGAAGTCATCGTCCGACTAGACGGGCACGCGCGCCCAGCGACAGATTATCTTGAGCAGTGCCTGCGTGTATTACGCGAGACGGGCGCGGAGATCGTTGGCGGGGCGTGGACGATCCGGCCGGGCGCCAGTAGTCTTGTAGCCGAAGCCATCGCACGGGCCGTTAGCTCGCCGCTGGGGGCGGGAGATGCGCTGTACCGTTTACCGGGGGCGCGCGCACAGGTTGTGGATACGGTCCCCTTCGGCTGCTTTCGCCGCGAGCTGTGGCGGCGAATGGGCGGATATAATCAAGCCTTGCTGACAAACGAAGACTACGAATTTGCAACGCGTGTCCGGCAGGGCGGTGGCAGGGTGTGGTTCGATCCCCGCCTGCGCTGTGAATACTTCGCCCGCCCAACCTTTGCGGAGCTGGTGCGGCAGTACTGGCGCTACGGCTGGTGGAAGGCGCAGATGCTGCGGCGCTATCCGCGTTCATTGCGCTGGCGTCAGGCCGTGCCCATCCTTTGGTCGGCCCTCGGCCCGCTGCTCTGGCTCACCAGTCTCTGGCTGCCGACGTTGTGGTTGGCGATAGGTCTCTGGGCGGGGTATGGAACAGTGCTGGCCATAAGCGCTCTGCAACAGACGGGCTTCCGGCGTTTACGCCTCAGTTTGCTGATTGCGTTCGCATACCTGCTCATCCACTTCGCATGGGGCTGGGGCGTGTGGGTCGGTTGGTTCAGCTTACGCCGGACGGGTGAGTGAAAGTTCAATCCTTTCTTTTCGGTGGACATCGAATGACTACCCTCTCTCGACCGCTACGTTGGAGCCTGAGCGTCACAGAGCGGCGCGCCCTGCTCATTTTCGGTGACGTAGTTGTGACGCTGGCGGCGGCTATGCTGGCGCTCTGGCTGTGGACATTCACCGCGCAGCAGTCGTTAACCGAGTTCCTCCAACTGCGTTGGCCATGGCTGGTGTTTCTGCCTGCCGCCTGGCTGGCGCTGAACCTCGGCTCATACGAGCTGTATCACCTCCCTCGGCCCGCCAAAGCCCTGCGCGATATGCTCACCTCCGCCGGCCTGGCCTCCGGCCTCTACCTAATCGTCTATTTCTTTGCACCGCGCGATCTGCTGCCGCGGCTGGCCGTCTTCTATTTCATCATCGCTGCAGCGGTGCTCGGCCTGAGCTGGCGCTGGCTTCATGCACGGCTGTTTTCCCTAGCGCAGTTCCGACGCCGTGTCCTTGTCGTCGGCGCCGGGCGCGCCGGGCGTGAAATTATCCACGCCCTGCAGGAGTTTCAGCCGGAACAGTACATCGTCGTCGGAATCATTGACGACAACCCGCGCAAACACCGCACCACCATCGGCAACGCACCGGTCATCGGCGGCTATGAACGGCTCCCGCTCGCGGTGGAAACGTTGAACGTCTCCGAAATCGTGCTGGCCATCAACGGCGACATTGAGGGCCATACCTTTCAGACGCTGCTCGATTGCCGCGCCCGGGGCGTTCCCATCGTGCGCATGACGTCACTCTACGAGGAGATTACAGGCCGCGTGCCCCTCGACCACCTCAACGCCGATTGGGTCATCGCCGCCTACATGGATGAAAGCCGCACCCGTCTGACTTACCTGCTCATCAAGCGCTTCCTGGATATTGCGCTGGCGCTGATCGGTCTGGCGCTGCTGGCTGTGCTCCTGCCGTTCATTGCTCTCCTCATCCGCCTGGAGAGTCCCGGCCCGGTTTTCTATCGGCAGACGCGGCTGGGCCGGGGTGGTCGCCCCTTCACGCTCTACAAGTTCCGCAGTATGGTGACGAATGCGGAAGCGGACGGCAAAGCGCGCTGGGCGACCTCGGACGACGACCGCGTGACAAAGGTGGGCGCTTTCCTGCGCCGCTCACGGCTGGATGAAGCGCCGCAGTTCTGGAACGTGCTGCGCGGCGAGATGAGCCTGGTCGGGCCGCGCCCGGAACGGCCCGAGTTTATCGAAGAGCTGGAACGCGAAATCCCCTTCTACCGTGCGCGGCTCATCGTTCAGCCCGGCCTCACCGGCTGGGCACAGGTGAATTACGGCTACACCTCCACCATCGCCGACGCTGCCATCAAGCTTCAATGGGACCTGTACTACATCAAGCACCGCTCCCTCTGGTTCGACTTACTTATCCTGTGGCGCACCGTCCGCGTGGTGCTGGGCTTCAAGGGCACGTGAGCGTTAACTCTCACACAGCGTGGTAAAATCGCCGCTCGGCGCTCGGGTCGGACGAGACAACCCGTTCACTCGTAGCTGAAGCAATGCCTCTGCCAGGTCTGCGCAGATAGTCGCCTGCAGCGCCTCGGCCTGCGCCTGCTCGGCTTCCAGGCGCTCCGGCAGGCCGGTCTGCACGAAGATCGGCCGGACTCCGGCAGCCAGCGCCGCCTGCATATCTGTAGCCGAGTCGCCCACCAGCAGTGAAGCCGCCAGGTCAATGCCCAGCTCAACGGCGGCCTGAAAGAGTAGGCCCGGCTTCGGCTTGCGGCAAGCGCAGTTTTCGTCGGGACGGTGCGGGCAAATGTAGATAGCGTCGAGCCGACCACCGCCGGCGCGGAGTTGTGCGCTGAGCCAGGCGTTGATCTCGTCCACTGCAGCGCGTGACATTAAACCATGGCCAATACCGGCTTGATTGGAGACGATGACGATGAGCCAATCCGGCGCAGAACGAGCAAACTCTGCTAAAGCTTCAATAGCCCCCGGCAAAGGCACCGCCTCGGCCAACGAACGCACATATCGCGGCCGGTTCTCGATGAGGACCCCATCCCGGTCAAGAAACAAAGCAGGGCGCAGGTCTCTTGCAGACACGCGCGCGATTATAACAGCCGACTCGGCCTACTAGAGCGCGGCTTGAGTTACGGCAAGGCAGGCAAAATTCGACTTGTTTTCAGTGAGTTTCTACTACGGAACCGTAAATCCATCAGGAATTCGCTCTAAGCATGAAGGTCTTGGTTACCGGCGGGGCCGGCTTTATCGGCTCCCACACCATTGATCGCCTCCTGGCTCACGGCTACCGCGTGCGTGTGCTCGACTCGCTTGAGCCGCCCGTGCACCGCGATCGCACCAGGCCCGATTATCTGCCCGCCGACGTCGAATTCCTGCAAGGCGACGTGCGCAACCGAGCAGATTGGGAACGCGCGCTGGAAGGCATGGATGCCGTTATTCACCTGGCCGCTTACCAGGACTATTTGCCCGACTTCTCCAAATTTTTCCACGTCAACGCGGTCGGCACGGCGCTGCTATACGAAATCATCGTCGAGAAGCGCCTGCCGATTCAGAAGGTCGTCGTCGCCGCGTCACAAGCCGTATACGGCGAGGGCAAGTATCGGCGCGCCGACGGCACGGTGGTGTATCCCGGTCAGCGCCCCGCGGAACAACTGGCGCGCCACGAGTGGGACCTGCGCGACCCGGAGACCGGCGAGGTGCTGCGCCCCGACGTGACCGACGAGGCGGTGGTGCACCCCCACAACGCTTATGCGATGAGCAAGTACGCTGAAGAACAGATCGCGCTCAACCTGGGCCGACGCTACGGCATCCCAACCGTGGCCATGCGCTACTCCATCGTGCAGGGGCCGCGTCAGTCCTTTCGCAACGCCTACTCCGGCGTGCTGCGCATTTTTGCCATGCAGACGCTGGCCGGTGAGCGCCCGCTGATTTACGAGGATGGTCGGCAGCTGCGCGATTATGTGTACGTCGGCGATGTGGCGCGCGCTAATCAGCTGGTGCTGGAGGACCCGCGCGCGGACTATCAGGCCTTCAATGTCGGAGCCGGACAAGCCTGGACGGTGCTGGAGTTCGCCCGTATCATGACGGAAGCCGCCGGCCGCCCTGACCTCGAGCCATATATTCCGGGCGAATACCGCTTCGGCGACACACGCCATATCGTGTCCGACATCACCCGCCTGCGCGCGCTCGGCTGGGAGCCGAAAGGTCATCCTGCCCAAAGCGCCCGCGAGTATCTAGAATGGGCCACGCGCCAGCCGGACTTCGGCAACTACACGGCTGCTGCCCGCGAACACATGAAGCGCGTCGGCGCCGTCCGGGAATAGCCGGCTGCCGTCTGAGGAGCCTATGGACGCGATTGAGCTGTATCTGACCGAACTAGAGCAGGTGATTCGCAACCTCTCGCGCGACGAGGTACGCGCCGTGGCCGACGCACTGATGCGGGCGTGGCGCGAGGGCCGGACGATTTTCATCATCGGCAACGGCGGCTCGGCGGCCACCGCCAGCCACATGATGAATGACCTCAACAAATTCACGCGCGTCGAGGGCCGGCCCCGCTTCCGCGCCATCGCCCTCACCGACAACGTGCCCTGGATGACGGCGGTCGGCAACGACCAGAGCTACGCCGAGGTTTTCCTCGAGCCGCTGCTCAACCTGATGCAGCCCGGCGACTACGTCATTGCCATCTCGGCCTCGGGCAATTCCCCTAACGTGATTAAGGCATGCGAGTATGCCAAATCGCTTGGCGGCACCATCATCGGCTTCGTCGGGCGACCCGGCGGCAAGCTGGCACAACTGGCCGATTACAAGGTCGTCGCCCCCAGCGACCGCATCGGCCAGCAGGAGGACGTGCACATGATCCTCGACCACTGCCTCTCCTTTGCCCTGCTCGAGAGGGTGCGCGCCGAACCGTGAGCCGACGATGCTCAATGCTCAACGGCACACTTGGGCATTGAGCATTGAGCATCATGTTCTTGACCATCATCATCCCTGCTTATAATGAGGAGGCCCGGCTCGGCCCTAATCTCGGCCCGGTGCTGGACTATCTGGCGCAGCGCTATCCGGACTTCGAGTTAATCATCGTGGACGACGGCAGCACGGACGCCACCGCCGCGACGGTGCAGACGGCCATCGCCGGTGAGCCGCGCGCCCGGCTCATCAGCTATCAACCGAACCGCGGCAAGGGCTACGCAGTGCGCACCGGCGTGGCCGCCTCGTGTGGCGAGGTCGTACTCTTCATGGACGCCGACCTCTCAACGCCGCTGGACGAAATCCCCAATATTCTGGGCGTGCTGGAGGAGACGCGGGCCGACATCGTCATCGGGTCGCGCGGCCTGCCGCAGGCCAGGATCACTGTCAGGCCGCCGCTCTTTCGCCGTTTCGCCTCGTGGGTCTTCGACCAAATCAAGTACGCACTCGTCGGCCTGCGTGATTACGCCGATACGCAATGCGGATTCAAGGCCTTTCGCGGCTCGATTGCGCGCCAGCTCTTCGCGCTCTCAAAGGTAGACCGCTTCATGTTCGACGTGGAGATTCTCTTCCTGGCCGAACGCGCCGGCCTGACCATCCGCGAAATCCCTGTGACCTGGGCCGACCGCCCCGGCAGCAAGGTGCGCTTCCTCGAGGGCGTCATCAACATGTTCCGCGACCTGTGGCGTATCCGCCGCCTCCACTCAGGCAAAATCATCATCCAGACAAGCGAGCCTCTCGTCACCCAAGCCAAAAATTACCTGTTCAAGTAATCGGCCTTCACGACCACCTGACCACCCGACCGCCTGACTACTCGACCACCCGACTACAAGCCCGATGCGCGCCTTAATCACCGGCGGAGCCGGCTTCATCGGCAGCCATTTGGCCGAAGCACTGTTGGCGCAAGGCCATGCGGTCGTCGCCGTGGACAATCTGACAACGGGCCGCTTCGCCAACGTTGCCCATCTCACGGCGCAGCCGCGCTTCCAGTTCGTCTACGAATCGGTTACCAACGAGACGGTGATGGACCGGCTGGTGAGTGAGTGCGACGTCATCTTCCACCTCGCCGCCGCCGTGGGCGTGGAGCTGATCGTCAAAGACCCGGTGTGGACGCTTGAGACCAACCTTGAGGGCACCGAGATGGCGCTCCGGCTGGCGCGCCGCTACCGCAAGAAGATCCTCATCGCCTCCACCAGCGAGGTGTATGGCAAGAGCAACGACATCCCCTTCCGCGAAGATGCCGACCGGGTGATGGGGCCGACGACAAAGAGCCGCTGGAGCTACGCCGAGTCGAAGGCCATTGACGAATTCCTGGCGCTGGCCTATCACAAGCAGTTCGGCGTGCCCATCGTGATCGCTCGCTTCTTCAACACCATTGGGCCGAGGCAGACGGGCAATTATGGCATGGTTGTCCCACGCTTCGTACAGCAGGCGCTGCGTGGCGAGCCGCTCACGGTGTACGGCGACGGCTCACAGTCGCGCTGCTTCTGCAACGTGCGCGACACGGTGCGCGCCGTGATCGGCTTGGCGGAGTCGCCCCGAGCGGTCGGCGAGATTTTCAACGTCGGCTCGCAGGAGGAAATCACTATCCGCGCACTGGCCGAGCGGGTGCTGGCCCGCACCGGCAGCACTGCCGGTATCCGCTTCGTGCCGTATGACCAGGCTTACGAGGCAGGCTTCGAGGACATGCAGCGCCGCGTGCCGAGCATCGAGAAAATCCGCGCCGTCATCGGCTGGACGCCGACCGTGCCACTGGATGTGACACTGGATGAGGTGATTGCGTACTTTCGGGAAGTGGGACACGGATAAACACGGAACGACACAGATTGCGTTGAAACAAAAACCCCCGCCGATCGGCGGGGGTTTTTCCTTCGTGCACCTTCGTGTGCCTTCGTGGATTCCAAAGACTTGCGCAACGTCTCCACCATCCCTAAACCGGCGGCCAGGGATAGCTGCGGCCCGAGCCGGGATACGGGTACTGGCGCGTCGCCAGCAAACGGTCGGCGCGGCGGCGCAGTGCGGCCACCTCCAGCGGGTCGAGCAGCTCGTTGAGGGCGGCCTTCAGGTCCTCGTCGCAGTCCAGCCGCCGACGAAACTCCTTCACGTCTTCCAACAAGTCGTCGGGGATCGGCTCACCGGCAAACTCCCAGATCACGGTGCGCAGCTTGTTCTGCGCGTGGAAGCAGATGCCGTGGTCAATCAGCCAGATTTTGTTTGCCCTGTCCTTGAGCACATGGCCACTCTTGCGATCGGCGTTGTTAATGAGCAAGTCGAACAGCGCCACGCGCCGCATCGCCGGCCGGTCAGCGTCGGTCACGGAGAAGTAATGAAAGTCGGGCCGGGCCTGGATGAAGTATTGGAGCGAGCCGGGGCCATGCGGGCCGCGGTCGCGGTATACCGTCGGCGGTACGAAATCCCAGCCTAGCGCTTGGCTAACGACGAAAGCGGCCACCTCGCGATACGCCAGCGTATTTTCGGGGAAATCCCATAGCGGCTGTTCGCCCCTGATGGGCTTGTAAACGGCGAAGGTCACCTGCGTCACGCCACCGGCTTGCCCGGTGACGCGCGCCAGGAAGGTGTAGTTGGAGCCGTGCGGCAGTAGGCCTTCGAGCTTTAGCTCGCCCTCGCGCAGCAGGGTGAGCATCTCGATGACGCTGATGGCCCGAGGCGAAGAGGCGTCGGAAGCAGCCATTTCAGAATCAGTAACGATGCCCGTTGCGACGTGGGCAGAAGTGACCTTCAGGGTCAATCGGCTGGCCGCACAGCGGGCAGATGGGCCGGCCTTGCCGGACGATGTACCGGCCATGCTCGGCCAGCGAGCGCATCTGCGCGCGGGTAGCGAACAGGCGGGCGATGCCGGCCTCTTCCACGCCCCGCTCCTCGGTAGTCACCTCCTGCGCCACCAGCACCACCAGATCGCGTTCGGCGTCGTAGCCCAGGCCCATCTGGCCGACGCGAAAAGCCGGATCAAGCGGCGTCTGCAAGCGCATCTGCTCGGGGTGGTAATCGGCCTCCGCCGCGGTCAGGTTCGGAAACCTCTCTTCCAGTTCGCGTAGAAACTCAAGGATGCCTTGGGCCAGCGCCTCCACCTGTAATTTTTCCACGAGCAGGGTGACGACCTGACGGCCGCGTGCGGCCTGGAGGTAAAAGACGCGCTTACCGGGTTGACCGATAAAGCCGGTGGTGAGAAAGGTGACGGGGTTGAGTTCGTAAACAACGCGGGCCATGTCGCAGATACAGGGAGTTGCACGCTTCGGCAGCGATGCCGGCACAAACTACCGGATCTATGAACGACGAGACGCGCTGCGTTTCCTGGAAGTGGGCGGTTTGGCTACCTCAACACCGCTGGTGTCATTTAATTTTACCAAAGCAGGCTGGCCCTGACCGAGGCGCAGAGTCGTAATCGAGGCGGTCGCAATCACCAAGCGTTGAAACAAATCGAGCGGCAAACCGATGTAGTGAGCGACGATGAGCTTGATGACGTCGCCGTGAGAGAAAACGGCAATTTGGTCTTTGGGATGGGCACGGACGAGGCCCTCGACGGCTTCCACGGCGCGGCTCTGGACGGCGCGGAAGGTCTCGCCCTGTGGAAACTGCATGGCCGAGGGCAGGCTTTGTACCATACGCCAGAGTTTGGTGCGCGCCAGCCGCTTGAGGCTCTTGCCCTGCCACGCGCCGTAGCGCACCTCGCCCAGTTCCTCGACGATTTCAACGGTGAGCTTCTTTGCCTCGGCCAGTGGCGCAGCGGTTTCGCGGGCGCGCTCCAGCGGGCTGGAGTAAATGGCGACCAAGGGGACTTCCTTAAGCTTCTCGGCCAGAGCCAACGCCTGCCTGCGCCCGACTTCGTTCAGGCCGATGCCCGGCATCCAGCCGGCAAGCCTGCCGGTGCGGGTGTAATCGTTTTCGCCATGGCGGATCAAGAGCAGTTGGGTCATCCGGCAGCCTCCTCTGCCGCGTCAATGATAAGTTGCAGTTTGACCATCGAGACTCCACCAAAAAGGCGTTTGAACGGAACAGCGGTGCTCCACACCTCTCACCGGCTGAGGCGACGCTTAATGGCCTGAACCTCTTGCTCGCTCAACTCCGGCAGCGTAGTCGTTTCCGTCAGGCCTAGCGCCCGTTCCTGCGCCGCGCGCCAACGGGCCAGGCGCTCCTTCACTATGGCCTCATAACCCTGCTCCGAGGGCGAGTAGAAGTACGTGCCGAGCAGCGCCGTAGGCAGATACTGCTGGCCAACGTGGTGGCCGGGCGCTTCGTGCGGATACACGTAGCCCTCTCCATGGCCGAGGCCTTTCGCATCGCGGCTGGCGTCCTGCAGATGACGCGGCACGTCCACCTTGCCCTCGGCTTCCACTTTCTGATATGCCTTGAAGTAGGCGCCCGCCGAATTGGACTTGGGCGCAGTCGCAAGGTAGAGCGTGGCTTCGACGAGCGGATACACTCCCTCCGGCATGCCGACGAACTCAAAGGCCTGCATGGCAGCGCTGGCCACGACCAGCCCCTGCGGGTCGGCCAGGCCGACGTCCTCACTCGCCAGGATCAGCAGACGGCGCAGGATGAAGCGCGGGCTTTCGCCGGCGTAGAGCATCTTCGCCAGCCAGTACAGCGCCGCATCGGGGTCGCTGCCGCGCACACTCTTGATGAAGGCGCTGATGGTGTCGTAGTGCGCGTCACCGTCCTTATCGTACAGGATGGCACGGCGCTGGATAGACTCCTGCGCCACGTCGAGCGTGACGTGAATGACCCCGGCCTCATCCGGCGGCGTGGTCTCCACCGCCAGCTCCAGCGCGTTGAGGGCGTTGCGCGCGTCGCCGCCCGCCACGGAGACCAGATGCGCCTCGGCGTCCGGGTAAAGCACGACGTTGCGCGCGCCGAAGCCACGTTCGCGGTCGGACAGCGCATTGCGCAGGATGCGGCGCACGTCCTCGTCGGCAAGCGCCTTGAGCTGAAAGATGCGCGAGCGCGAGACCAGAGCGCCAATCACCTCGAAGTAGGGGTTCTCTGTCGTCGCGCCGATGAGGATGATGGTGCCGTCCTCGACGTGCGGCAACAGCGCGTCCTGCTGGGCCTTGTTCCAGCGATGAACCTCATCCACGAACAAGATGGTGCGTCGGCCTTCGAGTTTGCGGCGCTCCCGGGCGTCGGCGATGACCGCCCGCAGGTCGGGGATGCCGGCCAGCACCGCGTTGAGCGAGGTGAAGTGCGAACGGGTGGTGTTGGCGATGATCTGCGCGAGCGTGGTCTTGCCGGTGCCCGGCGGCCCCCACAGGATGATGGAAGAGAACAGCCGGTCGGCCTGAATGGCGCGGCGCAGCAGGCGGCCCGGCCCGACGATCTCTTCCTGCCCAACAAACTCGTCGAGCGTGCGCGGGCGCATGCGCGCGGCCAGCGGCGCTTCGGCGGCCAGGCGCTGCTGCAGGCCGTAATCGAACAAATCCATGACGCGAGTATAGCACGCGGGAAATGAGCCGGGCCGTTTTCAGCGACGTGCGACGTGAGCGACTCCGGGTTATCAGCCCGTCACGATCGTCCATGGAGCAGCGACGATGTTCTTGTCCAGCCGGCGAATCTCCCGGCCGCCATACAACAGCAGTCCGCCGCTCGCCTTCGGATGTTCGGCCAGGAAGTGACGCAGGCCGGCGGCCTCGCCATACGTCACATGTTCGGTTAGCTTTACTTCGATTGCCAAAAGGCGACGGCCGTGTTCCAGGACAAAATCCACCTCTGCGCCTGCCCGAGTGCGCCAGAAGTACAAAGAGGCCGGAGGGGTCATCAGGCGCGCCAGCACGCGCAAGTGATGGTAGACGAGGGTCTCGAAATAAGCGCCGTACTCGCGCGCGCTACGCAGCTCGTCCGCTTGAAAGTAACCGGAGAGAAACACGGCTAGGCCGGGATCATTCCAAAAGGCCTTGGGTGACTTGAGCAGCCGGGTCGTTCGGCTGGCAGTGTAAGGTGATAAGCGTTCAAACAAATGAGTGGTTTCGAGCAGGTTCAGATAGCGATGCACGGTCGGCTGTGTCAGGCGCGCGTCCCGCGCGATCTCGGACTGATTGAGGAGCTGCCCCGAACGTAGGGCTACCAGGTTCATCAGCCGGCGAAAATCGAGCAGCGTGGTAATTTGCGAGACCTGCCGCAGGTCGCGCTCGAGGTAAGTGGTGACGTAGCCATCCCACCAGCGCGTCCAGGATTGAGCATCCTCAAGGAGAACCAGAGGCGGCAGGAAGCCGCGTAGTAGCAAAGGAACGGGGTCGGGAAGCGCAACCGGCAACACCCCTTCGGCAGGCCAGTCACCCGACAGGGCGCGGGTCAATACCTCCGGTGGCGATGTCCGATTGACTTCGCCCAGTGTCATAGCATCCAGCACGAAATAGACGGCGCGGCCTGCCAGGCTCTCGCTGACCTGCTGCATCAGCAACAGATTGGCCGATCCGGAGAGGACAAACCGCAGCTGTCGCGGGCGGCGGTCTACCGCTTGCTTGATGGCCGACAGGAGTTCGGGCGCTCGCTGGACTTCGTCAACGACGATATGGTCTGCGCCGGCCCAGAGCGCTTCCGGCCGCTCACGCGCCTGGCGCAAAGTATCAAAATCATCCAGCGTGTGAAAACGCCAGCTTTGAAACGGGTCGGCGTTGAGGAGCAGGGTGCTCTTGCCGACCTGGCGCGCGCCGGTGAGCACCACAACGGGGTAGTGCCGGCTTGCATCCTGCAGAGCGCCGGTGATCCAGCGCGGATAATATGTTGGCGGCCTTGAATAACTATTATTCACGGCGTGAATAATAATTCACAGCGGTTCGGCCCGTCAAACATCCGGTGTGGACGCGCTTCAGATGGCCTCCTTAAAATCGTAAATCCCATCGCGCACGGGCCAGCGCCGGCGGCAGCCCGCGCACAGCAGGTGGTCGTTCTGCTCACTCAGTTCGAGCGAGCGGCACTCCGGGCAGCGGAAGAACCGGCCGAGGGCAGCGCGCGCGCCCTCATCCGTCGCCTGCGCCCTGACAAACACGCTCGGCGAGAGCTGCACGAACCGGCCGGTGGGCTGCAACGCCGCGTCGAGCGCGACGAGCAGGCCTGTAGGCAGCAGCCGCTTGAGCAGCGGCACGCGAAAGTAGGAGAGCGCACGCACGGCCTGTACCGTGAAGCCGGCCTCCCGCAACCAGCTCAGCATGACGCGCGGGTGGAAGTCGAAGTTGAGGGCGACGAATTCCACCGGCTGCGGGTCGAACGGACTCCAGGACTGTCGGCGCAGCAGCCAGCGCGCAATGGCTTTGAGGTTCTGCTTATTGGCGAATTCGAGGATGAAGGCGGCCTGCGGCTGAAGGACCTCGCGCACCTGGCGCAGCGCAGCGGGCGCGTCGGCGAGGTGGTGGATGACGCGGATCATGGTGGCCGCGTCGAATAGGCCGGGCGCGAACGGCAGGCGGTACACGTCTGCGGCCACATACCGATAACGCTCGCTGCGCCCTAGCCGCGCCTGCGCCTGCTGGAGCTGGGTGCGCGAGTAATCGAGCAGCACGATGCGCTTGAAACCGGCGTAACGCGGCGTGTTGCGCCCGGCCCCCGCGCCGACCTCCAGCAGCAACTCGCCGCCGGCGGGCAGCAGCGCCTTCAGCGCGCGCGCCTCGCTCTGGTCTTCATACGCCCGCTGCCCCGTGTCCCAGAACTCGGCCTGATACTGTGACCCCTCATAATCGCAGACGGGCGGGCGAGCGCTCATCGCCCAAAGAAGGCCTCGCTCCAGGACGAGGGCAGGTCGTTGAGCAAAGTGTTGTAGGGGTCAATCACTCCGGAGAGTCGCGTGAAGGGCCGGCTCAGCTCGGTCTGCGCCAGGGGGATATTCACCGCCACGTTCAGGCTGACGGGCACTTTGAGCGAGACGGGGATGGTCTGGCTGACGGGCACGACCATGTTGAGCTGGACGGGCAGCGCCGTGCCGGGAGGCAGGACGATGTTCGTGCGGATGGGGACGCCGTTGAGATAGACGGTGGTCTGCGGCACGAGCGTGCTCTCCGTAATGATGACGCTGGTCTGCTGGTTGAGCGGCAGGTCAAAGACCACGGGGATGCTGTCGTTGACCGTGATGGTCTCGTTGACGGGGATGGTGGTGATGATGCGGGCCTGATTCATCTCTGCGAAGCTCTGGCTCAGCCCGCCCACCAGCGGCTGGGCAATCTGGTTCTTGATCTCGAAGATGAAGGCCAGCGCAACAATCAGCACAATCACCAGGATGATGTTCACGATGAACGAGAACAGGATGGCAAACCGCCAGAAGTTTCCGGCCAGCGGCTGGGGCGTGGAGGTCGTTTGAGTCATCGCCGCATCTCCTCACAAAAAGGGTGCGGCGATGATAGCACCGGATGGAAAGAGAGGGAAACGCAGGAAAACCAAGGAAAGGAACGAGATAAGTCGTTGCTCTACATGAATTCATGTTGGCGCTTTCCCTCATGTTTCCCTCGATTTCCCCTGTTTCCCTTACTCCGTGTACTTCGTCTCATCGAGTTTGCGGCGCAGGCGCTCTTCCGGATCGGACTCGGCGAAGGAGGTTTCGGGGCGGGACTGCGCCAGCTCGGCGGCCTCGGCGGCACGGAGGGCTTCCGGCGAAGCGCGGCGCACCACGCTCCACTTGCCGCAGTGGTCACAACGGTCAAATCTGCCCGCACCGACGTTGAGGCCCCAGAGGTGCAGTGGGAACGGCCGCCCGCATCGGGGACAAACTGCGCCGCCGAACAAGCCGTAGTTGCGCGCTGCGCCGGGCGGCAGCGCCGTCCGGTTGCGGCCCAGCACGAGGGCCTGCACGGCCAACACAATCAGGATGACGACGGCCACACCGGCAAAGATGAAAATCGTGATGCGCCCGGCGGCCTCCAGCCCCACGCTCGCCGGGACGAACTCGAAGCGGCGCGTGTTGCTGACCAGGGTGCGCCCATCCGCCGTCTGCCCCATCGCCTTCAACGTGTGCCAACCGTTCGGGTAAGAGTCCGTCACAAAGTCCACGCGGAAGGGCGGCTCGGTCGTTACAGCGAGCACCTCGTCGTCAATGAAGTAAGTGACCGACACCAGATTGGCCGGGCCTTCGACTTCCAGCCGGAAGTTGCCCTGAATCTGGCTGCCGCTGCTGTAGCCAAAATTACGACGGACGTACAGCGTCAGCTCCTCGTCCTGAGCGTGTGCGGGACCACTGAAGGCACTGAAGAAAGTGAGGGCACTCAAGAACTGGATGAGCCGCAGTACACCCATCCTTTTCCTGCTTTCTCTCTTTTCCTTGCTTTCCTTCATTAATTCCGTTTCCCTACTTCCACCTGGTCAGGATGGTTTCGCGCTGGAAGAGCCGCGCACCGACGTAGACGAGCGCAACGTCAATGATGAGCAGCAACAGGATGGCAACGAACATCAATTGCAGGTTGACGATGATGAACCCGGCCAGCTGGGCAAACACCAGCGCGATGATAGGCACGACCAGCACGCCGGAGATTTGCTCGGCCACGCGCGGGTCATTGACGCGCGACGAGACGATCAGGGCAAAGTTCACCGCCAGCACCGAGATCAGCGGGCCGACGACGAAGATCGCCAGCAGCCATGTCGGGCTGAACAGGTTGAGGACGACGGCGGGCGGCGCGCGCAAGAGAAGGACGCCGGCGACAAAGATGGCGAAGCCCAGCCAAGTGGCCAGCACCGCCGGGATGACGGCGGCCAGCCCTTTGCCCGCCAGCAGTTCCTCGGTGGTGATGGGCGTGGCCAGCAGCGGCTCCAGGCTGCGCGTGGTCTTCTCGCCGACGACGCTGTAGGCCGCAATCGTAATCGGGATGAAGAGCGGCATGATCATAAACAGGGTCAGGAACTGGTTGACGATGTAGACCTGTAGGCACTCACCCGGCGTGAGCGGCCCGCAGGCGCGCAACATGCTGGGCGGCAGGTCGGAGATGTTGCCGTCGGGGGCCGTCAGGCCGGGCGCGCCGGCCAGAATGGCGAGCGGCAGGACCGTCAGCAACAGTGGCAGGGCCAGCACGATGAAGAGCACCAGCCGGTTCTTGAAGACCTCAGCCCACTCCTTGTCAATAATGGTCTGGATGCGGAGGGTGTTCATGTTCCGCTGTACTCTTCAGCTACGAATGGATGCGAACATGGGTGGGTGAACACGAATTGGTACGAATGAGGACGAATGGGCACGAATGAGTAAACACGAATGGGCACGAATGGGCACGAATGAGGACGAATGGGCACGAATGAGTGAACACGAATGGACACGAATGAGGACGAATGGATACGAATGCACGCAGAGGTCTTTCTTGATTCTTTCTCCGCGCTCTCTGCAATCTCAGCGGTGAAACATTCTTGTTCAGTGCGCTCACCTGCGCTCATCCATGCCCGTTCGTAATTCCCCAAAACCGCACTCCATCCCGGCGCGCCGCGCCGAGACGACCTCCTTAGAACGTGGATGGCGGAGCTTTGCTCGCCGGCTCTGTTCCACGTGGAACTTGGTCGTTGAGCAGTTGGAGGTACACATCCTCCAGCGAGTGGCGCAGCTCGCCGACGAACTGCACGTCGGCCCCGGCGGCGATGAGCTGGCGGAGCAGAACGGGATTGTGCGTCTCCGGGTCGTCCAGGCGCACCAGCAGCCGGCCAGCCACGTCCCGCGCCTCCTTGACGAACGGCTGAGCGCGCACGGCCTCCACCCAGGCCGGGTCCAGCCGGCGCAGGTGAAAGACCACCTGTCGCCCGTACAACCGGTGGCGCAGGTTGGCCGGCGTATCCACCGTGACCAGCCGCGTCTTGAAGATGCCGATCCGGTCGCACAGACGGTCGGCCTCGGCCAGATTGTGGGTGGTAAGGAGGATGGTCCGGCCCTCGCCACGCAGCTGTTCGATGGCGTCACGCACCAGCCGGGCGGCCTCCGGGTCGAGGCCGCCGGTCGGTTCATCGAGGAAGAGCACTTTCGGCTCGTGCAGCAGGGCGCGGGCAATCGCCAGCTTCTGGCGCATGCCCTTGGAGAAGCTCCCCGCCGGGTCTAGCCGGCGCTCCCATAATCCGAACAGCTTCAGGTACTTGTGCGCCTGAGCAAGGGGATCCGGCACTCCATAAAGCTTGCCGAAGATGACCAGGTTCTTCTCCGCGCTCAGGCGGTCATACAACCCCGGCGTCTCGGTCAGAATGCCCACGCTCTGCCGGATGGCCTGATCGTCGCGCCCGAGGGTGAGGCCGTTCACTTGCGCCCGGCCACTCGTCGGGCTGATGAGCGCACACAACATACGGACGGTGGTGGTCTTGCCGGCCCCGTTCGGCCCAAGGAAGCCGAACACTTCACCTTCCTCCACAGAAAGCGTCAGGTTATCCACAGCCGTAACGGTGAGCGGCTTGCCATCCGGCCCCCTTCCCGTGCCGGGGAAAATCTTGGTCAGGCCCTCGGTTTGAATCATGGCGCTGACCAACCTTGCGCCCCGGCGGGCGAGTCGCTGCGGAAGTTGAAGATGACCATCAGGCTGAGCAACGCGACGACGGCCAGGGAGGCCTCGGCCGCCAGCGGGCCGTAGGCCTGCAGGACGGTGACCGCGCCGGCGTTCGCGAGCGCATGCCAACCCATCGCCAGGAACAGCCAGCGCCACTGCCGCCGCACGAACACCTGAAGCACCATCACCGAGAGGGAGAGGTGCAGGGTGAGCGCAAACACGCGCTCCACCCAGCCCAGCAGCGTTAGATACCAGGGCGTTGACCAGAACTCGGCGATTTGCCGAGCAGCTTGCGCCTGCTGTTCAGGGGGGATGGGCAGCGTGCTCACATCCATGTCTCGTAGGGAGATCATGTTAATGACCGTCGTCGCTGCTATCGCGCCGAGGATGACTGCCTCGACGCCGCCATGGCCGGCACCGTAAACCAGGCCTTGCTTCCAGCTCCGCGCGTCCTGCACCAGCCAACGGTAGCCGGCGTACCGCGCCGCTTCCTCGAACAGGCCGGCCGTCAGGCTAAGGACGAGGACATTGAAGACGAAACTCAACTCCTGCGGCGGACTGGGCAGCGCGCCCCCTTGAAACAGCGCCGTCAGCCCACCGAGCAACGGCAAACGCACCACCTGCGAGAGGCTGAACATCAGCCCGCCGATGACGACAAGCCGCCAGGTGAACGCTTCCGGCCAGCGGCGGCGCAGCCAGAGCCATAGCCCGACCGCCACGGCCATCATTAGAAACGCATCCAGGGCGTAGGTGAAGGAAAGTATCTGGAAGTCTCTCAACGGATGGAACGGATTCAAGGGATGGATTCGTTCCATCCGTGAATCCACTGCAAAAATTGCGATCTCGCTGCCGAGCCGCAAAGAACGCAAAGGACTCGCTTCTGTTTTCCTTAGCGCTCTTAGCGTCTTGGCGGTTCAGTTGGGCTTTTTTCAGTAGAGCCGGCAGTGAAACATCCTTGCTACAGTGGACTCATCCGCTTTCTTAACCGGAGGTCTGGGCCGAAGTCCTGGCCAGAGCAACCGTGCCGCTCAGCCCGCCCAGGTTCATCGTATCCACTGCCGAAGAGGGCACGATAATCAGCGCGCCTTTTTCCTTCAGGCCCTCGAAGAGCATATTCATCGCGCGCAAGTGCAGGGCCGTCGGGTTATCGGCATAGGCGCGGGCGGCCTCGGCAAACGAGTCAGCAATCTGCTTCTCGCTCTCGCCCAGGATAACACGCGCCTGGCGTTCGCGCTCGGCCTGCGCCTGGCGGCTCATCGCATCCTCCAGACTTTGCGGGATGACGATGTCACGGATCTCGACGCTGGTCACGCTCACGCCCCACGGCGTAGTGCGCTCGTCAATGATCCGCTGTAGCTCCTGATCAATGGCCTCACGCCCGACGAGGATATCGGCCAGCATCATCTTGCCGATGATGTCGCGCAGCGCGGTTTGGGCCGCCCAGTCCACGGCAGCCCGGTAGTTCTCTACCTCCAGCGCCGCCTTTTGCGCGTCCCACACTACCCAGAAGAGCACCGCGTCCACGTCTACAGGTACCGTGTCGCGTGTCAACGTTTTCTGCGCCGCAAACGGCGTCACCATCGTGCGGTGGTCAATCCAGTCGGCGACCGTGTCCACCACCGGGATGATCCAGAATAGGCCCGGCCCGAACAACCCACGGAACTTGCCGAAGCGCAGCACCACCGCCTTCTCCCACTGGTTGGCAATCTTGAGAGCGAACAACACATAGACGCCGACCAGAATGAGGGCGAAGGCTGCTCCGCCAACAACGGCATCCGGCCAGCCTGCGATGCTGCCGACAACGCCGACGAGGCTCGCCAGTATCACGGCGATGACGAACACACTCACCGAAACCGGGTTGGCGAGTCGTGCCGATGACCGCGCGCCCGGTGCGGCCTCATGCGGTGACGCCGACGCCGCTTCGATTCGGCTCTTGCTTAAGTTGCTCAACATGTTTTTACTCCTTTGCAGACAGCCGGCGACCGGCCAGGCTTGCTTCCACGCTCCTGAGAATCTCCTCCGGCGCGTAGCCTAGTCGTTCGGCCTCCGCCAAAAAACGCTCGGTCAGCTCGGCCAGCCGCGCTCTTCGCAAACGCCGCTGCTCGGCGCCTGCCGGGATCGGCTGATCGAGGATGAAGGTGCCGCGGCCCTGCTGGGTGGAGATGACGCCTTCATCGTGCAGGATGCGGTAGGCGCGGGCGACGGTGTTGAAGTTGATGCGCAGATCGGCAGCCAGCTGGCGTACGGTGGGCAACTGGTCTCCGGGCTTGAGCACCCCAGCGGCTACCTGCGCCTTTACCTGCTCGACAATCTGGCTGTAAATCGGCTCACGCCCGCGAAAGTCCAGAGTGAACGCCATTCCTGAATTGAACTAATTGTATAATTGACCAAATTGTACACAAGATGCGCGGCCCGTCAAGCGACAAAGATAACGCCTCACAGTTCACAGTCGGTTGGTTGGCCTCCGCCACCCAACCATCATGAGGCCATGTGCACGCCAAGGTTGTCAGAGAACATGCCGCCCCTTCGTCCTTCGGTGGGCTTCGCGAAGTGAAGCCACGCTCAGGGGGTGTCCTGGGCGGTGGGCATCCTGAGCAGACGCTGAGCGAAGCCGAAGGGTTAGGGTGCGACTGACATGTTTCGCATGCACGCCAATTGCTCCGCCCCAACCCGCATGGTAGAATTTCAAGCGGAATCGGCAGAGCGGGTGCATATCGTGATATTGCAAACGTGGACGTGGAGGTCTGTGGTGACGAAGGCCAAGCCTTTCCTGGTCAACGACAACCCTAACTATCGGTTCGCCGAGCTGGCGTATATGCCGGAAACGCAACTGGTGATGCTGGTTCCGCTTCGCATCTGGCAGCGCCTACCCGAGTACATCGCCGCGTACGAAGCCGTCAGCCTGGCCGGGCGCTTCGGCGCAGACCCAGGGGATTACGAATGGGAATGGATTCCGAATCCAGAAGGGCTAAGGTGGTGGCGCCGTAACCGGGACGGCTACGAATCGTTGTTCGGGATGTGTATCGGTGTGCGGCGCAAGGATGTGGTGGAGTTATACGGTATGGTGGACGTGGACGAGAACAGCCCCTTCTGGGCGGAAGTCATCCCAGAAGAAGCTGCGAACCCGCTGCCCATGCAGGCCAAGCTGATTGCTCGAGAAAGCCGCCGCCGCGAGGAAGACGTGCTGGCGGAGCTGTACCGGCAGTACTTCCGCGAGCGAGGTATGCTGACGAGTGACAACCCGGGCGAACCGTCCACCCGGCGCGGTACCATCCGCGAAGTCGAACGCTTCCAAGCGGCGCTTAAGGGCCTGTTTGAGCGCGCGGCCAAGACCTTGCTGCCCTCCGAGCTGAACACGCAAACCCGATGATCCGTCCGTTCAACTGGCGCGACGTCAGCCTGGTGATGCAGTTGAGTGACCAGGGTATCTGCCTGGACTCCATCGCCCGCTTGACGCGCGAGAGCCAGCCTCTGCAAGAGGCGCTGTTCGCCTATCTGATGCCCGGCACGGGCGCGCCCACGCTGATCTGGAAAGACAATGGGCACGCGGCCTTCGGCCAGCTGCGCCATCGCCCCGGCGAAGAGGTGGCGCGCGCGCTGTTCATCGCGCCGGCCTGGTCGGAGGACAACGTCGGCTGGCTGCCGCTGGTGGACCGCCTGGCCGTCGAGGCCGGAGAACGCGGTGGTCATCACCTGATTGCAGAAGTGGACGAGACCAGCGGCGAGTTCGAAGCGCTGCGCCGCGCCGGCTTTGCCATCTATGCACGCCAGACCATCTGGCAGTTGCTCGAGGAGACAGACATCCCCGCCTCATCACTGCCCATCCGCCCGGCAAGCAGCGCCGACACGATCGCAGTGACTACGTTGTATCACAATGTCGTGCCGCGGCTGGTGCAGCAGGTGGAACCGGCGCCCAGGCCCGGGCGCGGCTATGTGCTCGAGCAGGATGGTGAGGTCGTGGCCTTCCTGGACGTGCGGCGTGGGCCGGCAGGCATCTGGGTAGAGCCGTACCTGCATCCGGAGGCCTACGATCTTTCCGAAGCGATGCTGCACTCGGCGCTGCACCACCTGGCAAAGACCAATCGGGGTGGCCGCCCAATCTATGTATGCGTCCGTCGCTATCAGGACTGGCTGCAGGACATCCTCCACGCAGCGAACTTCGCCTGCCTGGGTTCGCAGGCCGTGATGGTCAAGCGCCTGGTCGCCCGCCAGCTCGAACCGGTGCTCAAGCCGCTGCCCGGCGTAGAGGCCTCGGTGACGACCACAACCACGCCGATCGCCCGCACGCCCACACACTTCTCTCAGAACTGACCCGCGCTCAAGCGCGCCTCGGCCCAAAGAACAGACTCAGGACGAGGGCGCGCCGGCGCGAGACACGCACATGCAAAAGAAAATCACCGACGACCTGCACGCGCTGATGGCCGTCCTCCCGCCGCACATCGGCGCCGCCCTGACCGCCGCTAACCGCACCGACGATCTGCTCGAAATCATCCTCGACCTGGGACGTGTGCCCACAGCGCGCTACGTGGATACCGAAGTGGTGCTCGCCTCCAGCGAGATCACCCGCGCCGACATTGACTACGTCGTGACCCGCATCGGTGACTTCGATGCCGACAACCGCGCCGGCATGGAGCGCACGCTACACCGCATCAGCTGCATCCGTAACCGGCGTGGGCAGATCGTCGGCCTCACCTGCCGCGTGGGCCGCGCCGTCTATGGCACCATCAATATTATTCAGGACATCATCGAGAGCGGCAAGAGCATCCTGATGCTGGGGCGCCCCGGCGTGGGAAAGACGACCATGCTGCGCGAGGCGGCCCGCATCCTGGCCGAGAAGAAGCGCGTCGTCATCGTGGACACGTCCAACGAGATCGGCGGCGACGGCGACGTGCCGCATCCCGCCGTTGGGCGCGCGCGGCGCATGCAGGTGCGCGAACCGGCGCTGCAGCACGAGGTGATGATTGAGGCCGTCGAAAACCACAATCCCGAAGTGATTGTGATTGACGAGATCGGGCGCGAGCTGGAAGCGCAGGCGGCGCGCACCATCGCCGAGCGCGGCGTGCAGCTCATCGGCACCGCGCACGGCAACACGCTCGATAATCTGTTGCTCAACCCCACGCTCGCCGACCTGGTCGGCGGCATCGAGAGCGTCACCCTCTCCGATGAGGAAGCGCGCCGGCGCGGCACGCAGAAGACGGTGCTTGAACGCCGCGCCCCGCCCACCTTCGACGTGCTGATCGAGATTCAGGACCGCGACCGGCTGGCCGTGCACCACGACGTGGCGTCGGCGGTGGACGCCTTGCTGCGCGGTCGGGCCAAGCCGCCGGAGCTGCGCACCTACGATGAGAAGGGCGAGGTCCGCGTGGAGGTCGCGCCGGAGTGGCAGCCGGCGGCCATGGTCAGGCGTACGGCCCGTGAGGCGGGCAACGGCAAACACCTCGCCCGCGAGACCGGCCTGCGCACCGCGCCATCGGAGCGCACCGAGGGCGAAGCGGAAAGTCCGCGCACCGGCGCCACGCTGGAGGCCATCCGCATCTACGCCTACGGCATCGCCCGCAACCGGTTGGAGCAGGCCGCACGCCGGCTCAGAGTCCCGGCCCTGCTGGTGGATGATGTGGACAAGGCCCAGGCGCTGGTCACCCTCAAGACCTACTATCGGCAGCACCAGCGCCCGATTGTGGACGCCGAGGAGCGTGGCCTGCCTATCTATGTGCTGCGCGCCAACACCACCGGCCAGATCGAGAGCTTCCTCTCCGACCTGTTCAACCTGCAGCTCGCCTCGCCTCAGGACGAAATCGCCGAGGCCATTGCCGAGACGCAGCAGGCGATTGAGTCGGTGATGCGCGGCGAGGCCTCCGCCGACCTGTCACCGGCTTCGGCCCACATCCGCCGCCTGCAGCACGAGCTGGCCCGCAAGCACAACCTTGTCTCGCACTCCTACGGCAAAGAGCCGAAGCGCTGGGTGCGCATCTTCAGAGACTGAGGGCCGCCGAAGGCAAACGAACGACCGCCGACCGCGGTCTGCCGTCTGCCGTCCGCCGTCGCGCCATGTTCATCACCTTCGAAGGGCCGGACGGTTCGGGCAAATCCACCCAAATCAAGCTTCTGGCCGAAAGGTTACAGGCCGAGGGGCACAACGTCCTGTTGACGCGCGAGCCGGGCGGCACGGAGATCGGCGAGCAGATCCGGGCCGTGCTGCATGACCTGAAGAACAGGGCGATGCATCCGCGAACGGAGCTGCTGTTGTACTCGGCGGCGCGCGCGCAATTGGTGGAGCAGGTCATCAGGCCGCATCTGGCTGCCGGCGGCCTCATCCTCAGTGACCGCTACTACGACAGCACGCTGGCCTATCAGGGCTACGGCCACGGCCTCGACCTGACCGCGCTGCGACAGATCACCACTTTCGCCACAGGCGGCCTCACGCCCGACCTCACGCTCTTTCTTGATCTAGATGCCGAACTAGGCCTGCGCCGCCGTCAGGCCAACGCCGCCGAATGGAACCGGCTAGACGACTACGCGCTAGACTTTCACCGGCGCGTGCGCGCAGGCTACCATGAGTTGATGCAGTTGGAGCCGGAGCGCTGGGTGAAATTAGACGCAGCGCGCAGTGTGGAAGAGGTGCGCGCAGAGATTTGGAAAATCGTCAGCCAACGATTGAAGACAACAGGTTGAGCGTTGGACTTTCAACCTGCAACTTCAGTCCTCTTCTCCGCCCGTCTCCGTTCCATCCATCCCCTCGCCGCCGGCCAGCTCGGGCATATCCTTCTCGATGGACTCGGGGGGTTCGCCGGATTCCAAACGGCGGGTGATCTCGTCGAATTCGGGCGGCAGGTCTTCGCCAAGCTCCTGTCCCATCCGACGCATTGCGCGCCCGAGGGAGCGCGGGTCATTCTCATCCACGTCGCCGAGCCAGGAGGGGTCGCTCAGGTCATCCAGCCGGCGCTCTTCGCTCTTCATCACGCGCACACGGTTGATTTGGCGCTTTAGCTTTCTGCTCTTGCACTCCGGGCAGGCCACCGGCTTCACGCCGTAATCGGCGTAGCTCTGAAAGATGGTCACGCGCTTTTGGCAGCTGAGGCAGAAGTAGTCGTAGTACGGCATATCTGCTTCGGGATGAATCTTTAGTCTTCAGTGTGCACGCAAAGGTTGTCAGTGGCAGCCGCATCCTGAGCGGAGCGGGCTGCTTTTGCCCGCGCAGGACATCCTGAGCGTGGCTTCGCTCAGCGAAGCCCGCCGAAGGACGAAGGAGCGGCTGACATCTTTTGCGTGTACACAGTCTTCAGCCTCTAGTCTTAAGTCTTCAGTATTTCAATTATGATTGATGACTGAAGACTAAAGACCGCCGTCCATTATAATAACTCCACCACCCCCTCTCAAGGAAAACGCGCTTGGCCAACGATTGGTCTGATTACCCGCAACAGACGCCCCTGCTCATCGTCATCTCCGGCCCGTCCGGCGTGGGCAAAGACACGGTGTTGCAGCGGATGAAGGAGCGGCGCATGCCCTTTCATTTTGTGGTGACGGCGACCACACGCCCGCCGCGCCCCGGCGAGGTGCATGGCAGAGATTACTTCTTCATCTCGCGCGACGAGTTTGCCGAGATGATCGAGAAAGATGAGTTGTTCGAGTGGGCGCACGTCTATAACGATTACAAGGGCATCCCCAAACAGCAGGTGCGCGAGGCGTTGGCCTCGGGCCGCGATGTGATTATGCGCCTGGACGTGCAGGGCGCAGCCACGGTGCGCCGGCTCGCGCCGGAGGCCGTGCTCATCTTCCTTTCGCCCGGCAGCGAGGCCGAGCTGGTGCGCCGCCTGAGCGAGCGCAAGACCGAGACGCCTGAGGGCCTCAAGCTGCGCATCGCCACCGCCCGCCGCGAGATGGAGCGCATGAACGAGTTCGATTACTGCGTCGTCAACCGGGACATGGCGCTGGAGTCCACGGTGGACCAGATCATCGCGATCATCGCCGCCGAGCACAACCGCGTTCACCCACGCCGGGTGAAGCTGTGAGCGCCGTGCATCCACGACCATGAACCTGCCGCCGGGCGCGCCGCCCTCCCTGCCGCTCTCTGTGCGCCTGCGCCCGCCGCGCCATCGCGTCTGGCTCACTTACGCGCTGCTGGCGGCCATCGGCTTTGTGTTCGTCGGGCAGGTGCTCACCGCGCCGCGTGCCGGAGACTTCGACCCGTTCCTCGCGTTCGGCGCCAAGGTCAACGAGTTAATCGCGCAGGGCCAATTGTGGCGGCTGGTCACGCCGATCTTTCTCCACGGCAGCCTGCTGCACTTCTTCTTCAATGCCTATGCCCTCTACGTGCTGGGGAGCGAGATGGAGGCCGCTTACGGGGCGGTGCGTTTCCTGCTGCTCTTCTTCTTCGCCGGCATCACGGGCGTGGTCGCCAGCATGCTCTTCAGCCCGTTCCCGTCGGTGGGTGCTTCCGGCGCAATCTTCGGGCTGATCGGCGCGGAGGCCGTGCTGCTCTACCGCAACCGCCGGCTGCTCGGCGAGCGGGCGCGCGCCGGGCTAATGAACATCGTGCTAATCGCTGCGCTCAACCTGTTCATCGGCCTCTCGCCCGGCTCGCGCATTGACAACTGGGGCCACTTCGGCGGCCTGCTCGGTGGGCTGAGCATGGCATGGGCTATCGGCCCGGTCTGGGGCTTCCGGGTGCTGGAAGCCTACACCATCTTCGAGACGCCGGTGGCAGTGGTGGACCGCAACGCGCTGAACGTTGGGCGCTGGTTCGTCATCGGGCTGTTGTGGGTCGGGCTGGGGGTTGTCATCGTCTTTGCCATCTCGTTGTACCGCTAGCGGACAGGTTGGGGACGGTCGCTTGCATCCGCACGGCCCTCCATCGGGTACATTTCTATTTTTTGGCTGGGGCCGCATCCTGAGCGAAGGCCCGCAGTTTTCTGCGGGCCGTGGCTTCGCAGTCGCGAAGCACGTCGAAGGAGCGGCCAATAATCTGGAATGCACCCCCTCCATCAACGTTGTTGACCTTCACCGGTCACCGGCCTACAATCAAAGTGCACTTTTTTGCCTCGCCGAGCGCACTTTTTCGTAAGTCGCAATATGGACATCCGGCCATCTCCCATTGCCGGTCGCTGGTATCCCGGCACGGCCCGCGAACTGAAGCGCGTCGTGAGCGCCTATCTTGAAGCGGCCCGCCCCGAAGGACTTCCCCAAAGCATCATCGGATTGATTGCGCCACATGCCGGGCTGAGATACTCCGGGCCGGTAGCGGCCTGCGCGTTCAAGGCCGTGCAAGGGATGGATGTTCAGACAGTTGTCATTGTGTGCCCGAGCCATTTCCATGACGACGCGGCGGTGCTGACAAGCGCACACGCCGGCTACGCGACCCCGCTCGGTGTGGTGCCGGTAGAGCGCGCCGGCCTGCGCCGGTTGCGCGCCGCCCTGCCGAAGTTGGACTGGGCCGAGCTGCGCGAAGACACCGAGCACGCTATCGAGATAGAGCTGCCGTTCCTCCAGTGCGTGCTGCCGCCGGGCTTCACGCTCCTGCCGCTGATGCTGCGTGACCAGACCGCGGCTGTTGTGAGATTGCTTGGCGACGCGCTGGCCGAACTTCTGGCCGGCGTACGGGCGCTGTTGGTCGGCAGCTCCGACCTCTCACACTATTACCCGCAAAAGACGGCGCAACGGCTGGACGCCGAGATGCTGCGCCAGATCGAGGCGTTTAGCGCCGAAGGCGTGCTGGAGGCGCAGGCGACGGGGCGAGGCGAGGCCTGCGGTTACGGCGCGATTGCAACAACGCTCCGCGCCGCAGGGGCGCTGGGCGCGCGCTGCGCCAAAGTCGTGGGCTATGCCACCTCCGGCGACGCCGGCGGCGAGTACGACTCCGTAGTCGGTTACGGCGCCGCCGTCCTGGGAAGTTAATGGACGACCTTAACGCCTGGAACTTTCTGGCGCTGATTGCTTTGCTCGGCCTGAACGCGTTCTTCGTCGCCGCCGAGTACGCCATCGTGCGCGTGCGCAAAACGCGGCTGGACGAGCTGGCGCAGCAGGGGGTCGGCGGCGCGCGCGCCGCGCAGCAAATCGTCGGCGATATGGACCGCTATATCGCCACCACGCAGCTCGGCATCACCATGGCCGGCATCGGTCTGGGCTGGGTGGGCGAGCCGGTATTGACCGCGTCCCTCACGTGGCTGCTCGACCTGCCTCTGCAGGGCCTGGATGAAACCGTGCGCCGCACCGTCTCGGCCATCCTTTCATTCCTGCTGGTCACCTTCGTCAGCGTGGTCGTCAGCGAGCTGGTGCCCAAGACCATCACCATCAAGTACCCGGAACGCATCGCTCTGGCTGTCAGTCAGGTCATGCTCGTCATCGGCGCGCTCGCCCGGCCGTTCATCTGGGCGCTCAACGGCGCAGCCGCCCTCATCCTGCGCCTGCTCGGCATCCGCGACGTGAAAGGGTCTGAGACCGGTTACACCGTTCAGGAATTGAAGCTGCTGGTAGAGGCCTCGGAGCAAAGCGGCGTGCTGGAGGACACCGAGCGCGATATGCTGCACGCCGTCTTCGACTTCGGCGACCTGACGGCGCGCGAGCTGATGGTGCCGCGCACCGAGATGCTGGCCATAGATGCCGACGCGCCGCTTCAAGACCTGATTCAGCTGGCGGCCACGCATCCGCGTTCCAAATTCCCGGTGTACGAGGGTGACCTCGACCACATCATCGGCGTCGCCCACGTCAAAGACCTGGTGCGCGTTCAGCACGATGAGCGGCGCACCGCCACAATCCGCGGCATCATGCGTGAAGCCCTGTTCGTGCCGGACACCATCCGCCTGGACAAACTGCTCAAACAGTTCCGTGCCACGAAGCAGCATCTGGCCATCGTGCTGGATGAGTACGGCGGCACCGCCGGTCTGGTGACCCTCGATGACCTCATCGAGCAGTTGATCGGCGAGGTGCAAGACCCGTTCGATAAATCCACGCCGGAGATTCAGCGCCTGCCGGACGGCTCCGCCCTGCTGGACGGCCTGACGCTGATCGAGACCGTCAACGAGACGTTCGGGTTGAACCTGAAGGACGAATACTACGACACCATCGCCGGCTTCGTGCTCGGCAGGTTGGGGCGCATGGCGAAGGTGGGCGACGTGGTGGAGGCTGACGGCCTGCGCCTGCGCGTGGAGGCGCTGGATGGCCTGCGGATTGCGCGTCTTTTACTCTGCCCGGCGAAGCCGGCAGAAAATGTCCCCCCGCCGTCCAAACCGTGAACACAGAGTGGGTCAGCGTCCCCGGCGTCGTCGTGCGCGGCCATCGCGTCGCCTCCGGGCTCGCACCGGACTCACCCTATCCGCGTGGCACCATCGAGCTGCAGCTCCCGTTCTTCCGCGCGCTCGGCCTCGACCTCTCACCGTACTTTCCCGCCACACTCAACGTCTCCATCGCGCCGCTCACATTTCAGATGCGCGCGCCGGAGTACACCTTCCGCCACGTCGCCTGGACCGACCGGCATCCGCCCGAACACTTCTCCTTCTCGCGCTGTCGCGTCGGCTTCAACGAGCGCTTCTATGATGGCTGGGTGTACTACCCGCACCCCGAAACCAAACAGCGCCACTTTCAAAACCCCTCACTGCTGGAAATCCTCGCGCCGTACATCCCAAATCTGGATTACGGGGCCGAGGTCGTCGTCATGGTCAATCCACGCGAGATTGCGCTGGCCACCCCCTAGCCAGCCACTCTTCATCAGTCATCAGTCTTCAATCTCCAATCTCCCATCTCCAATCTCCCATCTCCCATCTCCAATCTCCCATCTCCACGCAAGCCTCACCCGAGCACTTTCTCTATAATGTGAGGCATGTACGCCGAGGTCGCCGTCAACGTCGCCAGCCTGAGCGGCACCTTTCATTATGAAGTCCCGCCCGACCTGGCCGACCGGCTCGGTGCCGGCCACCTGGTCACCGTGCCGTTCAGCGGGCGCGAGGTGCAGGGCATCGTCGTCGGCCTGACCGACGAACCGCCGGAGGACGTTGCCGCAGACCGCCTCAAGACCGTCATCAGCCTGGTAGACCCGGAGCCGGTGCTCACGCGCGCGCAGCTCGATCTGGCCTACTGGATCGCGCACACCTATCTTGTCTCACTTATTGATGCGCTGACGCTGATGCTGCCGCCCGGCCTGAGCAAGCAGGCTCAGGTGGTGTATGCCCTGGCGGAGCCGAAGTTCGACGTGGGCGACGCCGCGCCCGCCGTTGCGCCGAACACGCTCCAATCTTCCATCATCAATCTTCTGAAAGAACGCGGCCCGCTCCGTGCGCGCCAGCTCGACCGGGCGCTGGCCGGGAAGAGCTGGCGCTCCGCCGCCGAGGCGCTGGTGCGGCGCGGCCTGGTGGATAAGTACAGCCGCCTCGAGCCGCCCTCCGTCCACGCCAAGCACGTCAGGACGGCGCGCCTGCTCGCCACACCAACGCAGCTCGAAGCGATGCGTGACACCCTCTCGCGTGCGCCGGCCAAAGGGCAGGCCAAAGCGCAGCGCCTGCAGGCCGCGCTGGACTTTCTGGCGCGCGAGGGAAAGCCGGTAGAGGTGACGTGGGTGTACGCGGCCTCCAATTGCACGCTGCAAGACCTGCGCGAGCTGGCCGAGAGGGGCCTGGTCGCTCTGGGCGAGGCCGAGGTCTGGCGCGACCCATTGGCCGGGCAGGAATTCGTGCCCGATACCGCCCCGCCACTCACCGAAGACCAGGCGCAGGTGTGGGAGGTCATCCGTCAACGGATGACACGGATGGAACGGATTGAACAGATTGAACAAATTGGATGGACAGACTTAGCGCCATCCGTGAAATCCGTTCAATCCGTTGACAACGTCTTCCTCCTCCATGGCGTCACCGGCTCCGGCAAGACCGAGATTTACCTGCGCGCACTCGACGAGGTGCTCCGGCAGGGCAAACGCGCCATCGTCCTCGTCCCCGAAATCTCGCTCACCCCGCAGACGGTACGACGGTTCGCGGCGCGCTTTCCGGGGCGCGTGGCCGTGTGGCACAGCCAGCTGGGCGAGGGCGAACGCTACGACACCTGGCGGCGCGCCCGCCTCGGCCTGGTGGACATCGTCATCGGCGCGCGCAGCGCCCTCTTCGCGCCACTGCCCGACCTCGGCATCATCGTGCTGGACGAGGAGCACGACGAGGCCTACAAGCAAGACCCGCCGCAGAGCGTGCCCTATCACGCGCGCGAGGCAGCCATCCGCTACGCACAGCAACTCAACGCCATTTGCCTGCTCGGCTCGGCCACGCCGGATGTGGTCACCTACTTCCGCGCACGCCGCGGCGACTACCGGCTGCTGGAGCTGCCGCTGCGCATCATGGGCCACGCGCGTAAGCTGCAGGAACAGGCGGAAAAGTATCACGTCACGCCCGCCTACCACGCGCTCACGGCAGAGGCGCAGACCATTGACCTGCCACCGGTGGACATCGTGGACATGCGCCAGGAGCTGCGCATGGGCAACCTGACGATGTTCAGCCGCAAGCTGCGCGCGGCGCTCACCGAGGTCATCGCGCGCGGTGAGCAGGCCATCCTCTTCCTCAACCGGCGCGGCACGGCCACCTTCGTCTTCTGCCGTGATTGCGGCGAGCCGCTCAAGTGCCCCAACTGCGATACCACGCTCACCTATCACGGCGCGGCGCAGCAGCTCATCTGTCACCACTGCGGCCATCGTCAGCCGCAGCCGGAGCGCTGCCCCAACTGCAAGAGCACGCGCGTCAAGTTCTTCGGTCTGGGCACCCAGAAGCTGGCCGAGGCCGTACAGGCCGAATTCCCCGGCGCCATCGTGCTGCGCTGGGACCGCGACGTGACTCGAACGAAGGGCGCGCACGACCTCATCCTGCACGCGTTCATCACGCAGCAGGCCAACGTGCTGGTCGGCACGCAGATGATTGCTAAGGGCCTCGACCTGCCGCTGGTGACTCTGGTGGGCGTCATCTCGGCGGATGTGGGCCTGGGCCTGCCCGATTACCGCGCCGCAGAGCGCAACTTCCAGCTGCTGACCCAGGTGGCCGGGCGCGCAGGCCGTGGCCTGCTCGGCGGGCGCGTCATCCTGCAAACCTATCAGCCGGAGCACTACGTCATCCAGGCCGCCGCCCGGCACGACTACGCCGGCTTCTACCAGCGCGAAATTGCTTATCGCAAAGACCTAGGCCTGCCGCCGTTTCGCCGCGTGCTGCGCCTGCTGTATCGGCACACCAACCCGGCCAAAGCCGAGCAGGAAGCGAACGTGCTGGCGGCGCAACTCCGCCTTCGGCTGAAAGACCTGCAACTTGCCAACACCGACCTGGCCGGCCCGGCCCCGGCCTTCTTCAGCAAGATTGCCAACGAATACCGCTGGCAAATCATCGTGCGCGGGCCGGACCCCGCCGCCTTGCTGCGCGGCCTGCCACTCAAAGGCTGGATTGTGGACGTAGACCCGTTGAGCACGTTGTAGAATCTGCCCGCTGAATGGAGGTGTTCGATGCCAGCCAAACCCAGGGCCGGAACCCGGCGCAAAGTCCTAAAAGAAAGGCCTGCCGAACGCTACCGCACGGCAGGCCTGGAAGTTACGGCTCAACCTGTTGTCGAAATTCAAATCCGCGTCGCCGGCGCTGATGCTGTGCGACTTGTGGCTTTGGCTGCTCTTCGAGGCGTCACGCCCGAAGAAGTGGTGAGAAGGGCTCTGGCAGATTTCTTCGAGCACGCTACAAAGGAAACTGACTCGACTGATTGGGAAGCGCTCAGCCTAAGCGCTTTTAGTGAGGGCTGGGACAATCCTGAAGATGCCGTCTACGACCGATGGAGAGAGGCTTATGGCGTGGGCGCGCGGTGAAGTAGTGCTGATTCCCTTTCCGTTCTCGGACCTAAGCGCCACCAAGACCCGCCCAGTGGTCATCGTCAGCACGCCAAAGTACCACTCCGTTCGCCAGGAGCTGATACTTGTCTACCTGACATCCCAAATCTCTTCGCCTCATCCCGAATTCGATTACTTGCTTGCCGATTGGCAAACGGCTGGCCTCCTCAAGCCGACGCTCATGCAGCCGCGTTTGGCCATCATCAGGTCTGAACTCGTCCAGCACAGGGTCGGACGGCTAACGCGCCGCGACCTAGCCGAGGTTGACGAACGCTTGAGGCGGGTGTTGGGGCTGGTGAAGTAACGCCAACGATCAAACTGCTCGCACATTAGCATTGACTGCGCGTGACCTGAGCGCTTGTCCGTGGCAGCGCACTCGCAAATACCGGCACACCACCAGCATCCAACCCTCGCCCTATTCGTTCTCATATGTTCATCCACTCCCCTATCCGTTGACGGACAACTGTCCCGTCCGTCTTCACCTTTGACCTCACCGTGAGGACGCGAAAAGCGCAAGAGGCATCCCTGTGCAGGGTTATGCTATCCTCCCCGCGCCGATTACTGAAGGCCACACGGCGGAATGTCATCCAATCTATCGGACGTGCAGCTCATCGAGCGGTGTCGCGCCGGTGAGGCCGGCGCAGCCGAAGCGCTGGTGCGTGCGCACCAGGCGGAAGTGTTCCGGCTGGCGCTCTCGATTTTGGATGACGCTGCCGAAGCGGAGGAAGCCGCACAGGATGCGCTGGTCGCCGCCCTCAACGCGCTGGATACGTATCGCGGCGAGGCGGCCTTCAGCACGTGGTTGTATCGCATCACCGTCAACGAATGCCGGGGCCGATTGCGCAAGCGCCGTGCGCGGGAGCGGCTGACCGGCGTGCTGCAGGCGTTGTTCCTCGTGCAGCGCGAACCCGAACCATGCCCGGAGGAGGCCGCCGCCCGCAACGAGCGCGACGCAGCATTGTGGCAGGCCATCAACGCTCTGGATGAGAAGCACCGCCTGCCGCTGGTGTTGCATTACTACCTCGAGCGGCCCGCCACCGAAATCGCGCAGATCCTCTCCATCAGCGAGGGCACCGTCCATTCGCGCCTGCACACTGCCCGCCAGCGTATCCGCGCATACCTGCGCCTGAGGAACCATGAGCCGTGAGCAAGACCCGCTGGACAGCGACCTGCGCCGCGTGATGCGCGAGCGCTGGGACCGCCAGCCCGTCCCCCACGACCTGAGCACGTCCGTAAGCTCTCGTCTCCGGAGGACGACCATGCGCCAGAAACTTTCCCGCTTTGCCGGCGCCGCCGTGGGCCTGGGCCTGCTGGCGGCCCTGGCCATCTTCTTCGCCGCCGTGCTTAACCGGCCGCCTGTGGAGCCTGCCGTCACCCCCATCCTCGTGACGAAAGTGCAGACGACGCCCGTCACCGAAATCGTGCCCGTCATCGTCGAAACGCGCAAACAATTTACCGAACCGCATCCCATCCTCGGCGATGTGCGCGTGCGCCGTGCCATCGCCCACTGCACCGACCGCGCCGCGCTCGTCAAATCCGTCTACCCTTGGGTCGAAGATGCCGCGCCTTTCGTGGCCGACTCTTTTCTGCCGCGCGACCACTGGGCCTACACCGACGACCTGTCGCGCTACCCTTTCGACCCGTCGCAGGGCGCGGCGCTGCTGGAGGAAGCCGGCTGGAGGCTGCCGGAGGGCGCGACATATCGCGTCAATGCCAACGGCGACGAGCTGGCGCTGACGCTGACCACCACCAACGCGCAGTTCCGCCAGACCTGGGCCGCCGTCTGGGAGGCGCAGATGCAGGCGTGCGGCCTGCGCATTGTGCGCTTCCATACGCCTGCTGCGTGGTTCTTCGGCGATAGCACCGGCCTGAGCCGCCGCGATTTCGAAGTTGCCGCCTTCGCTTGGATGACGGGGGGCGACCCCGGCCCCGGCGGGCGCACGCTCTATGCTTGCGACTCTATTCCCAGGCCGGATAACGGCTGGCGCGGGCAGAACTACACCGGCTGGTGCAACCCGGCTGCCGACGCCGCCATCCGCACGGCGACCACCGCCCTCGACCGCGAGACGCGCCGCGCCGCTTACGCTATCTTTCAGCGCGAGTGGACTCGGGACGTGCCGACGCTGCCGCTGTACTTCCGGCCCGCCTACTTCGCCGTCAATGCCGCGCTCGAAAACTTCAAAGTGGATGGCAGCGAGCACATCCACACCTGGAACGCCGCCGAGTGGCGCATCCCCGGCAAGGACACCATCGTCATCGGAGAAGACGGTGAGCCGGCATCGTTAGCCCGGCTGGAAACGGCCTACGTCGCGCAGGTGCTGCGCACACTCATCGCCGGCGCAGATTACACGCATTTCGGCTACGAGTACCAGCCGGTGATGCTGACCCGCATCCCGACGTTGGAAAGCGGCGCGGCGGTCAGTAACAATGTGTCCGTAGCCGAAGGGGCCGCCGTAGTGGATGCCCTGGGTGAAGCGGCTGAACTGCGACCCGGCGTGCGCGTGCGGAACGCGGACGGCGACGAGGTGACGTTTACGGGCGAGCCGCTGACGCTGCGCCAACTGACCGTCACCTACGAGTTTGTGTCCGGCCTGACCTGGTCAGACGGCACGCCGGTCTCGCGCGCCGACTATGAACTCGCCTACCGCATCGAGTGCGACCCGGAGATGGGCCAGCGCGAGTTTCTGAACGCGAATCCGCGCTGCGCGCAAATCGCCGGCGTGGACTTTCTCAGCGATACGGCCTACCGCGTAACCTACAAGCCCGGCTTCGAAGACCCTGAATATTTCCTGCCGCCCTTTGGCCGCGAACCCGCGCACCGGGTCATCAGCGATGGGCGGCGGCTGGCAGACGTATCTGCCGCCGAGTGGGCCGACTTGCGCGAGGTCGCCGTTGACCCGTGGGGCGTTGGGCCGTATCGAATGGTGGAGTGGGTCTTCGGCCAGAGGATGCGACTGGAGGCCAACCCACACTACTTTGCCGGTCCGGTCGCGACGCCCAGCATCGTCGTCAGGTTCATGGAACACGAAGCCGTCATCAATGCGTTGCTGGCAGGCGAGGTGGATGTGCTGGATAGCGAAACACTCGTCGGCGAAGATCTGCTGAACTTCCCCCTCAAAGAGGCGCAGGCCGCCGGTAAGATCCGCCTCGTCACCCCGCCCTCGCCAACGTGGGAGCATCTGGACTTTGCGCTGTTTCAGCGGTGATGAGCCATGCGTCAAAAGTCTTCGTAGCAATTCGCGTCCATTCGTATCTGCTCGTGGCCGGAGAGCGCAAGCCGTGGCCGCCGGCGGTATATAATGTCGCCGCAGAGGAACTGGCATGAACACAATATCTCTAGTGAGTCGGTTTCTTTCGATACCCCTGATTGACCGCACGCGGCGCAACCACGGCCTGGAGCATGCCACCATCACGCTGCTCACACAGCAGCAGCGCGGCCTCAGCCTGGCGGGCCGCTCCACCCCCAACGGCTTCTACCTGTACGGCCACGTCAGCACCGAGGCCGTCTACCACGCCGCCAACGAGGCGCTGCGACGCATGAAAGCCGGCGAGCATCACCTGGCGGTGCACCCCAACTGCGGCACGAACTTCGTCGTGGCGGGGCTTGCCGCCGCGCTGGCCGCCTTCTTCGGCTTCTACGGCACGCGCAACTGGCGCGAGCGGCTGGGGCGCCTCCCCCTCGTCGCTTCGCTCGTCACCTTCGCCCTGATCTTCGCCCAGCCCGTCGGCCTGATCCTGCAGCGCGACCTCACCACCTCCGGTGACATGCGCGACCTGGAGATCGTCGGCATCGCGCGCAAGCAGATAGGCAACGTGCCGGTCCACATCATCACCACACGCGGCTAACACGCAATACGCAATACGCAATACGCACCACGCACCACGCATGCCCCCACGCTTCCACCTCCTCTATGGCCACGACGAGTTCGCTATGGCCGAGCACGTCGCCGCCCTGGAAGCGCAGCTGGGCGACCCGAGCACCGCGTCGCTGAACATCTCGCGGCTCGACGGGCGCACGGTCACGCTGGCCGAGGTGCAAGCGGCCTGCGGCGCCATGCCGTTTCTGGCCGACTTTCGCCTGGTCGTCGTCGAGGGCTGGCTGACGCGGCTGCTGGGCAAAACAGAGGACGGCGAAACGGCCGAGCAGGAAGCAACGGCTTCGCAGCGCAGCGGCGGCTCAGCGCGCGACACGATGGCTGCGCTGGCGGCCTATCTCGAAGAGCAGCCGGACACGGCGCGGCTGGTGCTTATCGAACATCGCGAACTGCCGGAGAAGAACATCGTGCTCAGGGCTGCGCTTGGCAAACCGTGGGCGTTCGTCAAACGCTTCGACCTACCGAAGGGTGAGCAGCTGGTGCAGTGGATTCAGGCGCGGGCCAAGGCAGAGGGCGGGACGTTCACTCGCGATGGCGCACTGGCACTCGCCGAGGCCGAGAGCGACCCGCGCGCGCTCGGCAACGAAATCTCCAAACTCTTGACGTACGTGAACTTCGCCCGGCCCGTCGAGGCCGCCGACGTTCACACGCTCACCCCGGCCGCGGCAACCGCCCACATCTTCGACTTTGTAGATGCCATCGGCCAACGGCGCGCAAAGGTCGCTCAGGCCGAGCTGCACAAACTACTCGAACGCGAAGAGCCGCTCTATGTGCTCGGCATGATTGTGCGCCAGTTTCGCTTGATTCTGCTGGCGAAGGAGCTGCTGGAAGCGCGCCGCCCGGAAGCCGAGGTCGCTGCGACGCTTGGGTTGCATCCCTTCCCGGCGGGCAAGGTCTGCGCGCAATCGCGCAACTTCAGCCTGCCCGCATTGGAGGGCATCTACCACCGCCTGCTCGCCTGCGATGTCGAGATCAAAACCGGCCAGGCCGACCCCGCCACCGCGCTGGCGGTGCTGGTGGTGGAACTAACGAACTGACTCACCTTACAACGTCCACATCTGCTCGATGCGCCAGGCGTCGCGAGCTACATCCTGCGTCAGCTCCAACACGGCGCGGTCGGTGCGAACCCGAAAGATATGCCTGCGAACCCTGCCGTGCCCGTTCTCGGTGCGGCAGCTCTCCACGGCGCGGATGTCATGCCGCCGCCCGCGCCACGTGAAAGCGCTGGGGAAGAAGCCGAAGCGCTTCGCTTCGATGCGGATCGGCTCACGCAGCTTGCGACGGCGCGTGTTGACCAAGACTACTGAGGCCATATCACCTCCTGCCGTGGCTCGAATTCCTGAGCACCCAACTCCGCGCCACCGATCACGGTGAACTGGCGCGGCGCGAATGCCGGAGGTGGGACCGAGACGGTAAATTGGGGCACTGTACTGTAGCCCGACGCCATATAGGCCGCCGCTGAGTGCAGAACGGGCGTTGTCGCCGGCGGGGGGACGACCACGACCCGCGCTTCGGGCTGCTGCGGCTCATACGATGGAGCTGGCTGGTTTGCCGCGAGCGTGCGCGTCGCAAACCACACCACGATCAAACTGGTGGGGATGCTGGCGGCAACCCCGGCCACTACGCCCACCATCACGGACATCGCCTCCGCCGACAGCCGCTGCCCGACCACGATCGCCAGCGTGATGGCGAAAGCCAGACCCAGACAGAGCCAAAAAAAACGAGTCTTCATCGAACACCTGCCTTCTGACGTTTTGCCCCGGCCCCGATCTCACCGTTGACACCGAGCCAGAAATGATTGACCAGAACCGATTTACTCGGCAGCAGACGCAGGCCTGCCACGGCCGTTTCGCCGCCGGAGGGCAAAAGGCTCGGATGCACATAGCACACCGTCGGCTGCTCGCCGTACTTGTTTCGGAAGTACTCCGCTGCGCGCGCTACCTTCTCGGCCAGCGAGCGCCGCGCGTCGTCATCGCTCCACAACATTCCGATATCCATATGCACCTGCCTCAATCATCAGTCTTCCGTCTTCGGTCTTTAGTCATCTCTTCTAGAACCGCAACAGCACAGCGTCCCAGTCCCGCGCCGGCAGCCAGGCCGCCTGAAAGCGGATCACCTGGCCGGAGGCGACTGCGATGAAGTCTCCACGGCCTAACAGCCTCTCCGCGCCTGTCCCGGAAATGCCCGCTGCCGTGCGTGCGTCCTCGGCGCTGCTCACTTTGCCCACCAGCCGCACCGGGAAGTTCGCCTTGAGCATCCCGCCGATGGCGGCGGCGGAGGGCTTCTGCACGCCGGCGACGAGATGCAAGCCGGCCTCGCGCCCGCGCTGCGCGATCCGTACCAGCGCGATCTCCACCTCTTTGCCGCCCGTCGTTAGCAAGTCATGCAGCTCATCCACAGCGATGATGATGCGCGGTGACGATACACCTTCGCGGTCGCGGCGTTCCATCTCGGCCACCAGCCTTTCCAGCAGGCGACGCGCTGCGAGGGGGTCGGTCGCCACATCGCCGAGGGTATGCGGCAAAGCGGCGAGCGGACTGAAGCCGCGGCCCTTCGGGTCAATCAGTGCGAGTTGCAGCTTCGACTGGCGATTATTCAATGCCAGCGAGACCAGCATAGCGCGCATCAGGTCGGTCTTGCCAGAGCCGGTTGCGCCTGCCACCAGCACATGCGCCACATCAGGGGAAGGGAGGCGGATGAGAAGCGGGCGGCCGTCCTCGGCCAGACCGAGGCAGGCGGTGAGAGGGGGGATGCTGCCCAGACTTTTGAGGAGCGGCAAGAGGCGCACCGGTTCGGCGTCGGGGCGCGGCATCTCGACGGCCAGCGCCTCGCCTTCGCGCGAAATGCGCACATCCTGCGCGCCGAGGGCCAGCGCGAGTTCTTCGGATAAGTTACGAACGGTGGCGACACGGGCACCCAGCGCCGGAGTTAAATGAAAACGGATCCAGCGTGGCGAAATGGTGCCGCCATGAACCCGCACCGGCACTTTATGGGAGGCGAGGACCCGTTCAATTCGGTCGCATTGAAAGTTGAGGTACTCCCGGCTCAATTTGGCCTGCATGGAACACCGCTCGCAGAACAGGTTGGGGTTTCAGCAGGCAACCATGACCGGCTTCAGGAGACGCTACGTGGCTGTGATGGTTACCAGAATATTTGTTCTAATAATATAGAACAAATAATCCAGAGTCAAGAAACCAAACCTTAAAAAGTTCAGATAATTTGTTCTACTCTGTGTGTAGGGGAAAATCCGAACTTGACCCATAGGAACATCCGGTCTAAAATTGCGGCAGAATTCGCTCATTTGTGCTGACCCCGCCCGACGCACAAACGCGAACAGTCACCGGAGGCCCAAATGGCAAAAAAGGCGAAGCTTTCTCTGCGACAGCAAGAGATTTTAAACTTCATTAGCCGCTTCAGTGAAGAGCATCAATATCCTCCCACCATCCGAGAGATCGGTGAGGCAGTTGGCATCTCGTCCACATCTGTCGTCAACTACAACTTGAATAAGCTGGCGGAGGAAGGCTACATTGTGCGCGCCAAGCGAATGTCGCGTGGCGTGCGGCTGGCCGAGGCGACGCGCAAGTCGGCGGGCGAAGTGGTCAGAGTCCCGGTGGCCGGTTTTATCTTTGCCAGCAACCCGGTGATGGTAGGCGATACCGCCCAAACGGACGCCGACGAGTATATTGACCTGACTCGCGGCCTGATCAAAGACAGCAGTGAGTTATACGCGCTGCGTGTCAAGGGCGACTCGATGATTGACGCGATGGTGAACGACGGCGACATTGTCATCATGAAGAAAACGGATCGCGTCCGCAACGGCGAGATGGCCGCCATTTGGCTGACCGACCGCAACGAGACCACGCTGAAGTATTTCTATCAGGAAGGCAACCGCATACGACTCCAGCCTGCCAACCCCACCATGCAACCGATCTACGTGGACAATCCCGAGCAGGTTCAAATACAGGGGAAGGTGATACTGGTAATGCGTCGGCTCTCTTAGAGCGCATTGCTATCTGAGCTTTACAGGCCGGGCAATTCTCCGGTCTGTGGTGCTTAAGGGACAGCGCAATGTGCGATTTTGTGCGGCTTCGTGTGCCTCCATGAATGCACTGAAAGGACGCAGCGCAGAGAGAACGCGGAGAGCGCAGGAGCTCTTTCTTGATTATTTCTCCACGTGCTCCGCACGCTTAGCAGTAAAACTTCTTGTAGTGGACTCCTTCGTGGACTCCGAATCTTCGCGGCCAATTGGGAATGGGGGATAATTGGAGGGCAAAGAACCCGGATGTGAGCACGAGACTGATTCTGCTAACCAACGATGATGGCGTGGAGTCGCCCGGCCTGTGGGCAGCGGCAGCCAGCCTGAAGCCACTGGGCGAGGTGGTCATCGTCGCGCCGATGACGCAGTGCACCAGCGTCGGCCGCGCCATGCCGCCCACCTACTCCGGCCGCATCGAGCGGCGCACGTTCAGCGTGAACGGCTCGATGTGGCACGCTTTCGCCGTGGATGCCTCGCCGGCGTTGGCCGTGCAACACGCGGCGCTGGAAATTCTGCCGCGCCAGCCTGACCTGGTGGTGGCGGGCATCAACTTCGGCGAGAACATCGGCAGCGCGGTCACCGTCTCCGGCACGGTGGGCGCGGCGATGGAGGGCGCCAGCCTCGGCGTGCCGGCGTTGGCCATCTCGCAGGAGACCGATCCTGCACACTATTACACCCACTCCACCGATGTAGACTTCACTGCAGCGGCGCACTTTACTCAACTCTTTGCGCGGCTCCTGCTCACTCGACCGTTACCCTTCGACGTAGATCTGCTGAAGGTCGAAGTGCCGCTGGGTGCGACGCCGCAAACGCCCTGGCGGCTGACGCGGCTCTCACGCACGCGCTACTACCTGCCGGTGAAGCCGCAGCGCTCCGATCTCTTACAGCCGGGTCAGATAACGGCCATCAATCGCCTGGAGCCCGAACGTTTGGAGCCAGACTCTGATGTGTACGCTCTGGTGGTGGACCGCTGTGTGGCCGTCACACCGCTTAGCCTGGACTTGACCTCACGCGTGAGTTTGAAGGAACTGGCGGAGAGGCTTGGAAAGGTTGAGGGGACTTGAACACAGGAGGTTTCGTAGGGTGCAACGACTCTTTGCGTCCGTGTGAGAATCGCCATGTACTCTGCGATTACTGAACTGCGGCTTCTTCGGGGGTGGCGGCTTTTACCGGCGCGCCTGCTTTTTGCTGTGCCCGGTGGAGTTGCCAGAGGATGAAGCGCACACGCAAGGCCATGGCGCGGGCAATGTTCCACAACACCCTCGTGCCCAGCTCCGGGTCTTCCTCGGTCAACGTGAGCAGACGCTCGCGCTCCAGGATGAGCACGGTCGCGCCCTCCGACCCCACACGCAGGTCGGCGCTGCGCAGGCCGCCGTCCAACATCGCCAGCTCGCCGGTGATTTGGCCGGACGTGAGCGTGGCAACGTGGCGCAACCGTCCGGTTGCCGTCGCTACATTCGTGCCCTCCGGGTCGCTCCACACCTCCACGTTGCCCTCGCGCACGATGAACATCTCCGTGCCACCATCGCCGACACGGACGATGACCTCGCCCGGCTCGTAGGTGCGCTGAATGAACTGGCCGGCCAGCTTGATAAGTTGCGCATCGTTCAAATCGCGGCCCACGTCCGAGTTGCGGAGAAACTGGGCGACCTCGCGCGTGGTCACCAGTTCGTCATTACCGATGGGCCGCAGCTCGCTGCTGAGCGGCAGGCCGAGGAAGGCGGCGATGTGGCGGCGGGTGATGTCGGGCGTCTCGAATTGTGGCCAGTGCCCGGCCTTGGGGATGATGCGCAGGTCGGCCTGCGGCCATTCGTCGGCCACCACGCCCGAATCGCGCAGCGGCACGGTGTTGTCCTCCGCGCCCCACAGCACCAGCGACGGCGGCTCAATCTGCGCCAGCTTGCCGCTCAAGTCATTCTCGCGCATGGCGTAGAAGCACTCGTAGCGCGTGCGGCCCTGGCCGGGCCGACGGGCGTCGGCGCGCAATCGCTCGTAATCGCTTTTGCTGATTCCGGTACGCTGGGCAAAGGAGACCGGGCGCATCAACATGTCGGTCAGGCCGACGAAGGAGTTCTCGAACGTCTTGACCACCAGGCTTCCCAGGCCGAAGCTCTCCATGATAGTGACCGGCGAGATCAACAGGTTGATCATGGTCGAGAGCTTGCCGCTGACCGTCGGGCAAATCAGTACCATTCGATCCACCAGCACAGGATGACGCAGCGCCAGCGTCATGCTCGTCATGCCGCCCATGCTGTGGCCCACCAGCACCACCGGCCCGTTGCTGACCTTCTCAATCAGTTCGGCCAGCAGGTCGGCATAGGCGGGGATGGTGACACGGCTTTTGAGCGGCGGCGACTGGCCATAGCCGGGCAGATCTATCGCCAGGCAATAGAAACGCTGCGAGAGGAGCGGCAGCAGTGGCGAGAGCGCAAACCAGGAACTCGACCAGCCGTGGATGAGCAGGGCCACCTGCCGGTTCGGCTGGCCCTGTTCTACTGCATAAATCTGCTGACCGTTAATGTTGAAGACCCGCATCTCTTGTTTTCTCAGCCAGATTTTAGACAAATCGTGTCAAATGGACAGTCGGAAGAAAGTAGGCCTTTGGTTAGGTAGCCGGGCCGGCTTGCCGCATCATACAAGCCCTGTCTATCCGGCAGGGTAATCGGATAAAGTTATCTGGGAGCAGTGACATGTTTAGGCTGGATGAAGGTTGGGCGACCGTTCTGTTGGTGATTGCCCTGGTGACGGTAGCCGCCTGGGGCGTGGAAGCGCCGGGTTGGGCGCCGGGCCTGTGGGTAGCCAGCCTGGCAGGCGCGAGCGGCGTACTGCTGGGTGTGGTGCTGAGCAAGAGCCGCTTCCGCGGGTCAACGGCCTTCCTGCTCGCCGCCGGCTACGGCCTCTTCGTCGTCGCCTTTGCCATCCTGCCGCAGCTCAACGGCTCGTTCTACCGCCGGTCGTGGGAACTGATTATCCGTATCAATAACTTCCTCTACTACGCCCTGCACGGCGGCACTTCGCGCGACATCCTGCCCTTCACCGTCATGGTCGGGCTGATCTTTTGGGCCATCGGCGTGACGGCGGCCTGGAGCATCTTCCGGCGCGGCTCGGCCTGGCCGGCCTTCATCCCCGGCGGCCTGGTTCTGCTCATCAACGCTTACTTCTACACGAACATACAACTTGAGTTGTACCTGGCTGCCTACCTGGTGCTGGCGCTGCTGATACTGGCGCGCGTCAACCTGCTTAATCAGGAACGCGAGTGGCGTAACGCCCGCGTGGCCTTCAGCTCCGAGGTGCGCTTTGAATTTCTGCGCGCCGGGCTGGCAGCGGCCCTGGCCGTCGTCGTCATCGCCTCCATCACGCAGCGCGCCACCGACCTTTCGGCGTCGCCGCAGGCCGTGGCCGCCTGGCAGCGTGTGGACGGCGTCTGGCGTGTGGTGCGCGAGAACTTCGAGCGGCTATTCAACGCCGTGCGCAACCCGGGCGTGGTGGCGACGGACTTCTACGGCGACTCGCTCCTGCTCGGCGGGCCGAACAGCCTCACCGACCGGCGCCTCTTCGACGTGGCCATCGGCCCGGTGAACCCCGATGACCCCGCCGCCGAAGCGGCTGCCGCCGTTGCCGCGCCTGTGCCGCGCTATTACTGGCGCGCTAATGCTTATCAGCGATACGCTAACGGCACGTGGGAGATGGGCAACGAGCTGACGTTCCGCGAGCTGGACGCCAACGAGGCGGCGTTTCTGCCCCCTTACCGCCAGCGCCGCGATGTCGCCGCCACGTTCATCTCCTACCTCGAAGCGCCCAGCCGCCTGTACGTTCTGCCACAGCCCAGGCTGGTAGACCGTCCCGTGATGATGGAAGCGATCGTCGCTCCGAGCGGCGCGCTCGACCCCGTCTCGGTGCGGGCGCAGCAGGTGCTCACCGGCGACGACAAACGCTACCGCGTGGTCGCCTCTGTCTCGGTAGCCGACCGCGATAGCCTGCGCAATGCTTCCCCGTTCTACCCTAACCACATCGGCAGACTGTACTTGCAACTGCCCGACTCTGTGACGCAACGCACGCGCGACCTGGCGCGGCAGATCGTGACCGAAGCCGGCGCACGCACACCGTTCGATCAGGCGCAGGCCATCACCGACTGGCTGCGGCGGAACATCGAATACGATCTGGCGATGCAGCCGCCACCGCAGGGCGTGGAGCCGATAGACTGGTTCCTCTTCGAGTATCGCCGCGGCTACTGCAACTACTACGCCTCGGCGGCGGTGGTGATGCTGCGCTCGCTCGGCATCCCGGCGCGGCTGGCCGTCGGCTTCTCACAAGGCACGTTTGACAACAGCACCGGCGTCTTCGTCGTCCGCGAGCGCAACGCCCACGCCTGGCCGGAGGTCTACTTCCCCGAATACGGCTGGGTAGAGTTCGAACCGACCTCGTCCGAGGCGCCGCTCATCCGCCCTGAACGCCTCGCTGCCTCCACCACCAACACCGACGATGACGTGCCCGACCCAAACTCGGTCCCGACACGCGAGCCGGAGGGCTTGGAGAACGATGAGCGCGACGAGCCGGTGCAGGCGCAGCCCACAGACTGGGGCGCCCTGCTCTCTCGCTGGGCCTTCAACCTAACACTGATTCTCGGCATCATAGCCGTACTGCTGTTGATTGGGCTGGGCGTGATGCTACGCGCCAACCTAATCGGCCTGGAGAGCTTAGGGACGCCGGGCCGGCGCGTGCTCAAGTGGCTGGGTCGGACGGTACCTTCGACGGTGACCGTCGCTTACCTGGAACTGGAACGCGCTGCGCGCTGGCTGGGCCTGAAACTTCCGGCAAGCTGGACGCCGCGCGAGCGCGCCGCTGCGCTGAACGCCGCCTTCCCGGAAGCGCAGCCGGCGGTGGACACCATCACTGCCGAGTACGTGGCCGAGCAATACGGCCCCGACCCGAACCGGCCCAACGGCGAGCGGGCGCAGGCGGCCTGGCGCAGCGTGCGCTCAAAGGTCTGGCGTGA
>JAVQXV010000183.1:0-6267 GCA_033577755.1 Anaerolineales bacterium | reverse complement strand
TTGGGTGATGGGTTGGATCGTGCAGCACGAGACCGAACACGCCACACAAATCGCCGAGTGGCGCAAGAGCCTCCAGCTATGAGTGACACAGCCCACCTCGAAGCCGTTGCCGCATATCGGGCCGCCTACGCCGGCGCGGTCGTCATCAATCGCAGCGTCGAAGGCCGTGTGCGCGTGACCGGGCGCGACCGGCTCGACTTGCTGCATCGTATGTCCACCAACGACATCAACAGCCTCGCCGTGGGCGAGGCGCGCCAGACCGTGCTGACCACCGCCATCGCCCGCATCGTGGACGCGCCCTGGGTGCTCAATCGAGGCGAGGCCGTGCTGCTGGTCACCGGCGCGGGCCGCGCTACGGCCGTCCGCCGCTGGCTCGCCGGCTACATCTTCTTCCGCGATGAGGTGAAGCTAACGGACGCTTCGGCGGAGCTGGGGCAGATCGGGATTTTTGGGATGCGAGCAGCGGAGATCGCCGAAGCGCTCTGGCCGGGCGCCGCCGCGCTGGCCGAGAATCGCTTCGGCGAGAGGGACGATGTGTTGGCCTGGCGCGGTCGCCCGCTGGCCGGCGACGGTTACACCCTCATCGCGCCCACCGCACAACTTGACGTGCTAATCGCGCAAGCCGTGGCTGCCGGTGCCGTCCCTGCCGGCGACGAGACCTATCAGCTGCTGCGCCTGGCTGCCGGCCGGCCGGAAGTCGGCCATGAGCTGACCGAAGAGTACATCCCGTTGGAAGCCAACCTGTGGCACGCAGTCAGTTTCACCAAAGGCTGCTACATCGGCCAGGAGATCATCGCGCGGATGGAAAGCCGGGGCAAGCTGGCGCGACGGCTGGTAGGACTGAAGCTGAGTGCGCCGGTAGGTGAGGGCACTGAAGTCAAAGCCGGCGAAGCGGTCATCGGCAAGGTGACCAGCGCGGGCGTCCTGCCCGACTACGGCCCGGTGGCACTGGCTTTCCTCAAGACGGCCCAGTGCGAGCCGGGCACAGCCGTCGCCGTCGGCGAAGCGGAAGGCACGGTCGTCGGCCTGCCTTTCGCTTGAGACTTCTTCTCATATCATAGCAGTGTGCACGCAAAGGTTGTCAAGGAACGTGCCGCCCCTTCGACTGCCGCTTCGCTTCGCTCAGCGTCCGCTCAGGGTGCGGCTGACATGTTTTGCGTGCACACTCATGAGTGCACTGAAAAAAGGTCATGATTGAAACGCTTGGCCGCCACATATGCCGCTTTGGTTGTAATCTCGACGCCATATATGGTGGCGTTTGCGCCTGAAAAGTAGTTTTTTCAGTGGACTCACTCATAATACGCAATGCGCGACACTCTCAGATGAGAGCTTTCAATCTCACTGCGGACAAACTCTGCCGGGTGGAGCGCGCTGCCGGGCGGGCGCCGGCCTGATGGACGCTCTGGCTCTGCTGCTAGTAGGGCTGGCGGCGGTGGCAGCCGGCGCGGTGAACGCGCTTGCCGGCGGCGGCACGCTCATCTCGTTCCCGGCGCTGCTGGCGGTGGGCGTCCCGCCGGTGGCGGCCAACGTCACCAACACGGTCGCGCTCTGTCCCGGCTACTTTGGCGCAACGCTGGCCCAAGCGAACGACCTGCGTGGACAGGGCCGCCGGCTGCGATTGCTGTTGCCGGTGAGTGCGCTGGGCGGGATCGCCGGCGGGGCGCTGCTGCTGGGAACCGGCGAGCGGGTATTTCAGGCGCTGGTGCCGTATCTCATCCTGCTGGCCGCCAGCCTGCTGGCGCTTCAGGAGCCGGTGCGGGCCTGGCTCAAGCGGCGCTCGGAACGGGCCGGCATCAGGCCAACGGCGGAAGCGGGAGCGGCGTTGCCGGTCGGGCTGGCGGCCGTGTATGGCGGCTACTTCGGCGCCGGTCTCAGCGTCATCGTCCTGGCCGCGCTCGGCCTCATGGTGGACGACACGCTGACGCGGCTGAACGCTGTCAAGCAGGCGGTGGCGTTCAGCGTCAACGTCGCCGCCGCGGTGTTCTTCCTGTTCTCCGGCCAGGTTGTCTGGCCGGCGGCGCTAGTGATGGCGCTGGGCGCGCTGCTGGGCGGTGCGTTGGGCGGTGGGCTGGCCGGACGGATCAGCCCGCAGACCTTACGCTGGGTGGTGATTGCGATCAGCGTCGTGGTGGCGGGCATTTACCTCGTGCGCCAGGGGGCGTGACCCCGTGCGGCCACGAGGATTCTGAGTCCACGAAGTCACACGAAGGAACACGAAGTCACACAGAGGAACTTGCGCGCCCTTCGTGTAATTTGGTGTCTTTCACGGACTTCTCCGGTTATGGCGGAAGGCCGCGCCATGAAGCAGCCGCTCGCAATTATCCGAGTAGAACTCTCGCAATTTCGCGCGCTCAGGAAAGCATTTGGGCGGCAGGAAGAATCAGGCCATTGCTTTAGAGCCGGAAAAGGCATATCCTGTTGATGCCGGCGGGTGCGCACACCAACAATAACGGCTGATAGTTTACAGCCCGCGAGAGGCTGCCGGAGGAGTTATGGCCATGACACACTTTCGAGACGTGATCTGGTGCGACGGCTGCGGTGCGGAGATCACTTGGGCGCCGGTGCTCGCTCCGGATCAGCGCGAATACTGCTGTCCAGATTGCCGCGATGGCCGGCCTTGCGATTGCGGCGACCGGATGGACCCGGAGGACGAGTGCCGCTCCGGCAACTTGTCGGACGGCCCGACCGTCGCCGCCGGTGCCTACAGCACATGACTCCTCGAAGATTGCCCATACTCGCCCTCGCGCTGGTCACAGCGCTGACCGGCCTGCTGCTGGCCGCACCCCGGACGCTAGCCCAGCCGGGGCCGCCGCCCGTGCACCTCATCGAGATCACGGGCGTAATCAACCCGCTCACAGCGCGCTATCTCCAACGCACCATCGCGGAGGCCGAACTGCAAAAGGCGGGCGCGCTCGTGGTCCGGCTGGATACTCCCGGCGGGCTGGAGAGTGCGATGCGCGAGATGACACAGGCCATGCTCGCCGCGCGCGTTCCGGTGGTGGTGTACGTCGCCCCACCCGGCGCGCGGGCCGCTTCCGCCGGCCTGTTCCTGGCCCTGGCCTCGCATGTGGCCGCCATGGCGCCCGGCACGAACATCGGCGCGGCGCACCCGGTGGCGCTGGGCGGGCAATTGGACGAGGTCAGTTCAGAAAAGGCGGCTCAGGACGCCGCCGCCATGGCCCGCACCCTGGCGGTGGAACACGGCCGCAACGCGGAATGGGCCGAGAAGGCGGTGCTGGAAAGCGTATCGCTGACCAGCAGCGAAGCGCTGGAGCGCGGCTTGATTGAGATTATCGCGACGGACCTGGACGACCTGCTGGCCCAGCTGGACGGGCGCAGCGTGACTACGGCAGCCGGCGAGGTCGTCCTGCGCACGCGCGGCGCGCCGGTCACCGTCGTCCCGATGAATTTCGCCGAGCAGTTCCTGCACATCATCACCGACCCGAACATCGCCTATCTGCTGCTGACGCTCGGCCTGTACGCGCTGCTCATCGAGTTCCAGTCGCCGGGCTTCGGCCTGCCGGGCGCGGTCGGCGTCATCGCGCTGGCGCTGGCTTTTGTGGCCTTCGGCAACCTGCCCCTCAACTGGGCCGGGCTGGGGCTGATCGTCCTGGGCGTGGTGTTGCTCATCGTCGAGGCGTTCTCGCCGGGCTTCGGTGCTACGGGCGCCGCCGGCCTGGTGATGTTCATCCTCGGCTCGCTCATGCTCTATCAGCCCTTCGGGCCGACCTCGCCGGCGCTGCCTACCGTTAGCGTTAATCCGTGGTTGATTGCGCTGCTGACTTTGAGCACGGCGGCTCTCATCCTCTTCGCCGTGCGCAAGGGACTGCAGGCCCAGCGCGGCCCGGCCGTCAGCGATGTGACGCACCGACTGGTCGGCGCCGTCGGGCGTGTCACCACCGACCTGGCTCCCCTCGGCACGGTGCAGGTCGGCAGTGAGCTGTGGACGGCCGAAGCCGCCGACCCAAGCGAAGCGCCCATCCGCGCCGATGAACAGGTCGTCGTCGTCGCCCTCATAGGTCTGACGCTGCGCGTGCGCCGCCTGACGCCATCCTCGGATTCTCCCAACTCACCTACAGGAGGTTGATAATGGATCTCACCCTGCTCTTCATCTTACTGGCCATTCTGGCCGTAGTTGGCCTGCTGTCGCTGGCCATCCGCATCGTGCCGGAGTATCGCCGCATCGTCGTCCTGCGGCTGGGCAAGTCCATCGGCGCCCGCGGGCCGGGGCTGGTGTGGCTTATCCCGTTCATTGACCAGCCCATCTGGCAGGACCTGCGCGAGTTCGTCGTCAACGTCCCGCCGCAGACCTGCATCACCAAGGACAACGCACCGGTTTCGATTGACTTCTTGATTTACCTGAAGGTTGTGGATGCCGTTCGCAGCGTGATCGAGGTGGAGAAGTTCCGCGACGCGGCCCAAGGTATCGCCATGACCACGTTGCGCGCCGTGGTGGGCGACATCCTGCTCGACGACGTGTTGGCCAAACGCGACCAGATCAATCAGGTGCTGCGGGTGAAGATGGATGAGGTGACGGCGCGCTGGGGCATCAAGGTCACCATGGTTGAGATCAAGGAAATCCTGCCGCCGCGCGACGTGCAGGAGGCGATGACGCGCCAGATGGCCGCCGAGCGCAATCGCCGGGCGACCGTCACCGAGGCCGACGGTAAGCGCGAAGCCGCCATCAAGGTTGCCGAGGGCGAGAAGCAGGCCGCTATCCTCAAGGCCGAGGGCGGGCGGCAGGCGCAGATCCTCACCGCCGAGGGCTACGCGCTCGCACTTGAAAGGATCGAGGCCGCGGCTCGCGCCATCGGCCCGCGCACCATGAGCCTGCAATACCTGGACGCCCTGCGCACTTTGGGCACCGGCCCGGCAACGAAATTCGTCCTGCCGATGGAGTTCACTGCCCTACTGCGCCCCTTCGTCGCATACGCGGCTGAGGCTGTGCCTCAACCGCCTACATCAAAATCAAGCAATGGAGGTCAGTCATGATTCGGGAAATCCTTCTGGCAACAGACGGTTCGGCGGCAGCGGAGCGGGCGGCAAGCTTCGCCGCCTCGCTGGCCAGCCGTTACAACGCCCGCTTGACGGTGCTGCATGCCTTTGCGCCCCTGCCGCGTCACCTCGGCGAACCGGCCTATAGCCGCGTCGTGTACCGGACGCTCGAAGAGGCGCAAAAGCTGTTGGACGATATCGCCAAGCGCCTGCGTGAGATGGGCGTCGCCGACGTGGTCACCGAGTTTATCGAAGGGCCGGCGGCGGACGTCATCCTCAACGTTGCCGAGACGCGCAAGCCCGACCTTATTGTCGTCGGCGCGCGCGGACTGGGCTTGTGGCAGGGCCTGTTGCTAGGCAGCGTCAGCATGGCCGTCACCCAACGCGCCCAGTGCCCGGTGCTGGTCGTCAAGTGACGGACGCGCCGGCTGTTGTGCCTCCTCCGGCACAAGCGTTCAGACAGCCGCACGCTTCTAACGGCTGAGAAGCGGGAAAAGGCAGTGTTTCGGCTGCTTTTCCGCCCGGCTATTCGTCGAAAGTTGGCTGCGGCTTCCCCAGATTTCGCGCCCGACCTGACCGGTGGCGCACAGGGCTGTCGAGACACAACCTTGCTCGCGCCACCGGTCAAGTCCTTAACTCCCCCGGTCTCTTGTAAAAGCCGGCGGCTACGGGGATAATCGCGGCGCCTTCCATCCTGAAAACCTGAAAATTCCTGCTCAAAGGTCACTGTTCGCATGAAGAAATTCAATCTTGCCCTGCTCGGTTTCGGCAACGTGGGTCGCGCACTGGCCGGGCTGCTCCTCACCAAAAAAGACGAGCTGCGCGAGAAATACGGCATTGAGTACCGCGTGACCGGCATCGCCGCGCGGCGCCTAGGCTGGGTCTCCGACTCGAACGGCCTCGATCTGACGGCGGCGCTGGCCGGCCACCTGCCCGCTGCGCCCGCCTGGGAACAGAGCAACATCCGCGACTGGCTCAGGGCCGCGCAGGCCGACGTGCTCTTCGAGAACACCTCGCTGAACCCGCAAACCGGGCAGCCCGCGATTGATTACCTGAAGGCCGGTCTGGAACATGGCGCGCATGTGGTGACGGCCAACAAAGGCCCGGTCGTGCACGCCTACCACGAACTCAAGGCGCTGGCACGGGCAAAGGGCAAATGGTTCTTGCACGAGGCGACGGTGATGGGCGGCGCACCGGTCTTCTCCCTCTTTCGCGAAGCGCTGCCCGCCGCCAACCTCAAGCGCTTTCGCGGCATCCTCAACTCCACTACAA
>JAVQXV010000182.1:0-6274 GCA_033577755.1 Anaerolineales bacterium | reverse complement strand
TCGCTCTTAACTGATTTCAAGGAGGTTGCGATAATGTAGTCTCCAAGACTAGTTGGGAGTTGTGCCATGTTGATCCACATCCAGAATCTGGTGGATGACGCCAAGTGTTACGAAGTGGTTCGCCAACTGCGTTGGCCGGAAGGCGTGCGCTGTCCTCGGTGTGGGTCGGCGCAGGTCACGAAACGGGGGTTCCACACGCAGCAAAAAGAACGTCAACGGTATGAATGTCAAGCCTGTCAGCGCCAGTTTGATGATCTGACGGAGACGATCTTTGAAGGTCATCATCAGCCGCTGAAGGTGTGGGTGCTGTGTCTCTATTTGATGGGGTTGAACCTGTCGAATGAGCAAATCGCGGCCGAACTCGATCTGGCCGCGGGCGATGCCCAGCAGATGACGACCCGAGTGCACGAAGGGGTTGTGGCTGAAAAAAGCCGACCCGATTGAGCGGCGAAGTGGAAGCCGATGAAGTCTATGTGGTTGCAGGGCACAAGGGACACCCCGAAATCGTGCAGAAACTGGGGCGTCAAGGCCGACGGCGGCGCTTGCAAGGCGCGCGCGGGCGCGGCACGCTGGCCAAGGAGAAGCCGCCGATCCCGGGCCTGTTCCAACGCAACGGTGACGTGGTGCTCCAGATGCTGCCGAATGTTCAACAAGCCACGATCCAGCCGATCATTACCCGCACTGTCACGCCGGGAAGCCGGCTGTACACCGATGAATACAGCAGCTATCAGCGCTTGGCGGAATGGGGCTATGAGCACAAGACGGTCAATCACGCCCAGGGCGAATATGCGCGCGACGAAGATGGTGATGGGTTCCATGAAGATGACGGCTGGGAGCGCCCCGCTGCCGCTGTTGATGACCAGGCGCAGTTCATGGTCACCTGTATGGAAACGTGGATGATGGCTGATCGCACCGCGTTGCAGGGGTTTTTCGGAAGCGCACTGAATGAGGGAGCACTTCTCCCGTTGAACGATTTGGAACGACGACAACGCGACGAGGTACAAGAGGCGCTAGAGCGTGCAACAGGTCAGCAGTATCGAAAGGGTAAGCGCTCTTTTCGGATATTGGCGAGCCTTAATCCGGCAACGCTGCGACAGCACCTGTCCTACTTCTCCCAACAATTGATTGAGACCCTGCACGCCTATTTAAATGAATGACAAACGATGAATGAAAAACTCTTTGACACCTTCGAGTCGCTCACCTTCGACGACGTACTGGTGGTGCCCGGCTACAGCGAAGTGCTGCCCGACGCCGTGGACGTGCGCGCCCGGCTGACCGACGACATCCGCCTCAACATCCCCGTGCTCTCGGCGGCGATGGATACCGTAACCGAATCGCGGCTGGCCATTGCGCTGGCGCGCGAGGGCGGGCTGGGCGTCATTCATCGCAACCTGACCCCCGAACAGCAGGCCGCCGAAGTGGAAAAGGTCAAGCGCTCTGAGAGCGGCATGATCGTAGACCCGGTGACCCTGCCGCCGACCGCCACTTTGCGCGAGGCGGAAGAGATTATGGAGAAGTATCACATCAGCGGCGTGCCCATCACTGAACGCGGCACCGGCAAACTGCTGGGAATCCTCACCAACCGCGACATCCGCTTCATCGCCCCGGCCGACCTCGACCGTCCGGTGGTCGAGTTCATGACCAACGGCTCGCTCATCACTGCGCCCGTCGGCACCACGCTAGAAGAAGCGCAAAGCCTGCTACAGCAGCATCGCATCGAGAAGTTGCCGCTGGTAGACGGGGCCGGCGTGCTCAAGGGGCTGATTACGGTCAAGGACATTCAAAAGAAGCGCGATTATCCGAACGCGGCCACCGACGCGCGCGGGCGGCTGCTGGTAGCGGCGGCAGTGGGCGTGGGCGCCGACCTAGAGCAGCGCGTGGAGTTGCTGGTGGCCAGCGGCGTGGATGTGGTGGCGGTGGACACAGCGCACGGTCATTCCGCCGGCGTCCTGCGTGCCCTCCGCTGCATCAAGACCGCCTGGCCCAAACTGCCGGTCATCGCCGGCAACGTCGTCACCGCCGAAGGGACTGAAGCCTTGATTGAAGCCGGCGCGGACGTGGTCAAGGTGGGTGTGGGGGCCGGCTCCATCTGCACCACGCGCATCATCGCGGGCGCGGGCATGCCGCAGATGACGGCCATCTTCGAGTGTGCCCGTGCGGCGCGTAAGCGCGGCGTGCCGGTGGTGGCGGACGGCGGCATCAAGTACAGCGGCGACATCGTCAAGGCGATTGTGGCCGGCGCGGAGGTAGTGATGCTCGGCAGCCTGCTGGCCGGCCTGGACGAGGCGCCGGGCGACGTGGTGCTGTACGAGGGCAAACGTTACAAGGAGTATCGCGGCATGGGCAGTCTGGGCGCGATGCAGGGCCTGGGCAAGGACCGCTACGCAAGCGGGCAGGGCGCGTTCGCGCGCGAACGGGGCAATAAACTTGTGCCGGAGGGTGTGGAGGGGCTGGTGCCGTACAAAGGCCCGCTGCGCGACGCCATCTATCAACTCGTCGGCGGGCTGCGTGCCGGCATGGGCTACGCCGGCGCGGCCACGCTCGAAGACCTGCGGACGAAGACGCGCCTGACGCGCATCACCCATGCCGGGCTGATCGAGAGCCACCCGCATAGTGTGATGATCACACGCGAAGCGCCGAACTATCAGCGGGGAGGGTGAGGGAGAGAGGGTAGGTAGAAAGTAGAACGCTCCGGGTCGGAGGTCCGGAGCGTTTTTTGTTTCGGTCACAGGCGCTGTCGTGCGCGAAGAGTGAATTTCTATTTTGTGGCTGAGGCCGCATCCTGAGCGAAGGCCGGCAGAAAACTGCGGGCTGTGGCTTCACATCGTGAAGCACGTCGAAGGAGCGGCCAATAATCTGGAATACACCCTGCGCAAAGTTTGGCTTACGGAGTGGGTGACGGAGTCGAAGTCTCAGTCTCAGTCGGTGTGGCTGTGGCCGTTAGAGTCGGGGTGTCGGTCGGCGAGGCCGTATTTGTTGGAGTCGGCGTTGCTGTCGGTGTATTGGTAATGGTGGGCGTCATCGAAGCAGTAGAGGTCGGTGTAGGTGTACCGGTGGCGGATGGTGTGAACGTTGCCGTCGCCGAACTGGTGGGCGTGGCTGTTTGGGTGAGGGTCACGGTCAGCGTGTTCGTAGGCGTCAGGGTGCGCGACGGAGTGGGCGTGACGGTAACGCTGCCGGTGGGGGTGGGCGTGCGCGTTAGGGTGGCCGTCGCCGTTGCAGGTATGGGTGTAGGCGTTAGAGTGCGCGACGGGGTGGGTGTGACGGTGACGCTGCCGGTTGGCGTGGGTGTGCGTGTTAGTGTGGTCGTTGGTGTCAGCGTGACCGTCGGCGTGTTCGTGATGGTCGGCGTGCGTGTGTTCGTCGGGCGCGGCGTACGCGTGAACGTCGGTGTGAGAGTGGGTGTGGGCGTAATCGTTGGCGTTGGGGTGATGGTCGGCGTTGGGGTGATGGTGGGCGTCGGCGGCACGGTGTCGTCCCAGCCGAAGTTAACGATGGTCATTTCACCCGGTTTGACCTCCACCTGCCGGAAGGCGCGCTTGCGAGCGTCCGGGAGCGGCGCCGTCCAGTCGCCGGTGGTGAGCGTGCCATTCTCCGCCGGGTCAATCAACACGCAGTACACACCGGGGACCAGATTGTCAAAACGGAAGACGCCGTCGGGCGCGGTAGTGGCCTGACCGAGGCCGCTGGCCGGGCACAGTCCGGCGCCCAGCTTAAGCGTGATGCCGCCCAGGCCGGCCTCGTCCGGCTCCAGCTGGCCGTTGCCGCGCATGTGGCCATTCGGGTCGGTCAGGCAGCGAGCAGTGGCCTCCTGGCCGGGCGGGCAGCGATCCAGCCAGACGCGCCCGGCCAGGTTGCCGGTGGTGACCGGGGTAGGCGAGGGCGGCGTGTGCGTGAAAGTAGGAGTGGGAAATGCGGTGACCGGCGTCGGCACCGGCTCCAGGTCGAGCGCAGCGTTGATGAACAGCGGGCTAAGAGCGAAGACTGCGCCGGTCCCACAGATAGTTAGTGCCAAGGCAACTAAACCGATAATTAGCCAGCGACGTTGAGTTTCATCCAGTTGCATGCAGGTGATCCGCAGATTGTAAGTGGTCACGCCAATCTTACCCATAAAACCCGATTGCGCCATCTGGACTTTAGCCTTGAGACTGTCTCGTACTTTCGTGAGTGCACTGAAAAAAGTATCGCGGAGAACAGACTTTGCCGGCTCCGGTCGGGCGGGCTTAGGTTCATTGGGGGTTCTCCTACCGAACCGCCGTGAACTCTGGTTTGATCGTCCGCGGCCTTCACCAAAGTTTCACGGAACATTCATGGTTCGTTGGTGGTCGGCGAAGGCAAGATCGGCTATAAACACAGTTGCAACAAAGCGCCGGTGGCTTCCACCCCTCTTTCCCTTCTCCCTGCCACCGCATCCTCCGGAAGTGCCACAGGCGCAAACCGGAAACAGGCCCTGAGCGGCCTGTTTCTATTTAAACCGAGGTGGCTAAAACGCTCGCCATTTCCATTCGCCGTTGACCAGCGTCCCCAATACTTGCGTGTCTTTGATGGCCATCGGATCGCAGGTAAAGATGTCGCGGTCAAGCACAATCAGGTCGGCGTACTTGCCCGGTGTCAGGCTGCCGATTTTGTCTTCCATGTAGCCTGCATAGGCTGCGCCGAGGGTAAAGCCACGCACCGCTTCCTCCACGGTCAGGCGCTGCTCCGGATACCAGCCATCCGGCCCCGGCGCGCCATCGGCACGGCGGCGCGTGACGGCAGCGTGAATGCCGAGGAAGGGGTTGAGACTTTCCACTGGCGCATCGCTGCCGAAGGCCAGGGTGGCGCCGTTGTCGAGTTGCGTGCGCCAGGCATAGGCATAGGCGCTGCGCTTCCCCCAGTAACGCTCTGCCATCATCATGTCGCTTGTGGCATGTATCGGTTGCATCGAGGCGATCACGCCGAGCCGGCCAAGCCGGGCTGCATCCTGCGGGTGCAGCAGTTGCACGTGTTCACAGCGGTGGCGCAGCAGCGGCCGGCCACGTCTTCTCTCCTCTTCGCGGATTCGCGCATACACGCTTAACAGTTCGTGGTTGGCCTTGTCGCCGATGGCATGCACGGTCATTGCCAAGCCGTGCGCCGCAGCACGCGAGGCCTGTTCGTAAAACTCCTCGGTGTCGGTGACGGTGATGCCGAAGTTGTCCGGCTCGTTCTCGTAGGGTTCAATCATGCGCGCAGTGCGCGGACCAAGCGCGCCGTCGAGGAAGACCTTGACGTTGCCCAGCCGCAGCCAGTCGTCGCCGAAGCCTGAGCGTAAGCCCAGCCGGATGGCATGCTCAAGATAAGCGACTCGAATAGTTTTGACCACGCGCAGACCGAGCTGACCGCGCTCGCGCAGGATCTGCCAGGCTGCCAGGCTGCGCCGTCCGTCAAAGTCGTGCAGGCCGGTCAATCCAAAGCGCCAGGCATTGTGTTGCGCCGCAATCATCATATCCGCCAGTGCTTCTTCGGAGGGCGGTGGGATCCGGTCACTCACCAGTGCCATCGCCGTTTCAAGCAGGATGCCGGTGGGCCGGCCGTGCGCGTCTTTTTGAATTTCGCCACCCGGGGGCACAGGCGTGTTCGCGGTGATGCCGGCCCGTTGGAGCGCGAGCGTGTTGGCCCAGCCCGCATGGCCGGATTTGGCCCGCAGGTACACCGGGTGTTCCGGGGCGACGCTGTCGAGGTCGTGCGCCGTGGGGAAGCTGCCGCCCCAAGCGTTCTGGTTCCAACCGTGCCCGGTGATCCACTCGCCGCGCGGCGTGGTTTGTGCTTTGGCCTGCACGCGGCGCAGGCACTCCGCCAGCGAGTCGGTCTCGACATCCACTTGCTGCAGGCCGAGGCTGTACCACTCCATGTGCATATGGGCGTCAATCAGGCCGGGCAGGACGGTGCGCCCCTGCAGGTCAAGCGCCGGCGCGTCGGGCAGTGCGGAGAGGACCTCCGCCTCGGCGCCGACGGCGAGGATACGCCCATCGCGCACGGCCAGCGCAGTTGCAGCCGGCTGCCGTGCGTCCAGCGTGCGAATGTTAGCGTTGCGCAAAACGACTGTGGACGTCATGGTCTCGATTTCCTAACAGGGTTTCTCCGCCAACGTTTCAATCTTTCGAGTTTAGAGCAGTTTCCAGCTTGAATTACGGCAAGGCATGCGAAATTCGACCTGTTTTCAGTCTACGGAACCGTAAATCAATCAGGAATTCGCTCTAGACTAACCAAACCGCCCTCGGTTCTGCCGAGGGGTGAGCCGCACCCTAACCAA
>JAVQXV010000181.1:0-6282 GCA_033577755.1 Anaerolineales bacterium | reverse complement strand
AGCAGGCCGGCCAGTCCGGAGGCGCGCACGCTCATCACCCGACTGGGTGCAAAGAACTCGAAGTCGAAGGCCACCTCGTCGCCGGCCTGTTTGCCGGGGATGGGCATCAGGCGCGCAGTGAGCGGCTTGTCCAAACGGAGCGCCAGCGCGGCCACGTCCAGCAGGATGGCCGAGAGCGCCTCGGCGGAGATGTCGCCCGGCAGTGGGATCGTGTCCAGGCCCGTCCCGCAGACCGTCGAGTACAGCAGCAGGTCGCTCACCGTCAGCATCCCTTCGGCGGCGCGCGCGGCCAGCACCGCATCTTCGAACACCGGCAGGAACAGCCCGCAGAAGCCGACGCGCTTGAACTGCGCCCGGTCGAGGGCCTCGGCCAGCAGCGCAGCGGCGGCCAGCGTGCCGTGTTCACCGACGCGCCCGCCGCTGAGTGCCTCCAGCGCCGCGCCCAACGAACGCGCCAGGTTCGGGTAAACGGCGAAGGAGAAATCGAGACCGGCAAAAGTCAGCCTGCCGGCAGCCTTCTTCGCAATCTCGGCCACTTTGTGCGCTTCGGTCTCGATGAGTTGAACGAGCCGCGTGCGAGCTTCGTCCAGCGTCGTCGCCTCGGCGCAGGCTGTCACGGCCAGGTCGGCGGCCTCCACACCGATGGCCAGTGCCGGGGTTGAGCCGTCATGATACGCGGCGGGGAGGAACGGCACGCCCGGCGGCACGTTCGCCAGCGCGGCAAAGCGCAGGTTGCCGAACCCGTCCGGCGCGAGCGCGGCGCAACGACGGATGATTTCGCTCGCGCGACGGACGGCGGACACGCTCACGCCGCTATCTTGCTCGGCGATGCTGGCCGAGACAAAGATGTTCTGGGTTGCGCCGATGACATCCGGGATGACGGCGAAGAACTCAGGCCTGTCCGCAGGCCGAGCCGGGCCGAGGGAGGCGTAGTCCAGCGCGTGAACAAAACAGGCATCCTCGAGCGCCTGAGCGTAGGCGATGGCCTTTTCTACCTGACCGGCCAGCACCTGCGGGAAGGGCGGCGCCGCCAGCCGCGTGGTTTGCACGGTATAGCCGGCCTCGGCCAGCGCGCGCTTCACCTGGCCGGCAGCCTCCCCCGCCTCGGCGACCACGTCGGCGGAAATCGGGAAGCCCGGCGCGCAAAAGGCGGTGACGGTGCGGACGTTCATGGGTTGAAGTAGCGGTCCGGGTTGCTCGGCCCGGTGTAGCCGCATACGCCCATGCGCGGCGAGTTGACGACCGGCATGAGCATGTCCTGATGTTTGTGTTTGGCCGCGTGCCTGGCGCACAACACTTCCTCGGCTTTGTCGTAGCACTCGATACAAATATCGGTGGCAGGCTGGTCGCACAGGCCGCAGCGGATATCGGGCGGGAGGTTGCGGGCCAGCACGCGCACGTCTGTAGCAGAGAGCGCGCCGGGCTGCTCCGCGCTGACTTTGAGCGCCAGCTCCGTCGTTGAGCCGAAATCGTATTTGTAAGTGAACTTTAGGCCGGGGCGCAGCACGTCCTTGAGCTTCACGTCCATGCCGGTCTGGCGCGGCAACTGCCGACCGAACATCGGGAACATCGGCCACATGGCATCCACGCCGCCCGTGTTCAGCTCGTAACTCACGTTCTCGATCTCAAAGGCGCTCAGGTGACCACAGCACTCCAGCCAGATTCCGCGCAGGAACGAATCGAGCGTGCGCAGGGTGGCATCCTCGGACACTTCCAGATGCAGCCAGAACATGGGCAGGTAACGGCCCTCCACCAGCAGGCGGAAGGTGCGCCTGGGCCTGGCTTTGGTCTTGGCAGGATGAGCCGGCAGGCATCTGGCGAGGTGGCGGGTCATCACGTTCTTGGGGAAGGTTTCGCCGCACAGAGCACAGCGACCGCTGGAAATTTGTCGGCGGGCCATGTGAGACTCCTTTGCTCGGTGGGCCGGTACGGCCTGAGTCTAAATCAGCAACCCAAAATCAACAATCACAAATCCGCCAACCAACCCTATCTCGCTCCATAATTTTGCGCTGGGTATAATCGCAGGCATGCCGGAACTGCCCGAGGTCGAGACCATCGCGCGCGCCTTGCGCGAGGGGAACAGGGGTCGCGGCCCGTCCGTGCTTGGGCGCACCATTGCGCGGGTGACGGTGCGCTGGCCGCGCCACATCGCCCGATCCACGCCCGCCGAGGTGCAGCAGCGCCTGCCCGGTCAAGTGGTGCAGGGCATCAGCCGGCGCGGAAAGTACCTCGTCTTTCAGCTCTCGCAGGACGTGTTGCTGATCCATCTCAAGATGAGCGGCGACCTGACCGTCGTCCCCGCCGACGCTCCGCCGGACAGGCACGCCCATACCATTTTTCATTTCACCGACGGCTGGGAACTGCGCTTTAGCGATACGCGCAAGTTCGGCAAAGTCTTCGTTGTGCCGCAGGCCGAAGCTGTGACGGCGACACTTGGGCCGGAGCCGCTGGACGAGGCCTTCACCGCGCAGGTCTTGGGTGAGCGGTTGGCGGCTCGCAAGCGTGCGCTCAAGCCGCTGCTGCTCGACCAGAGCTTTCTGGCGGGAGTAGGCAACATCTACGCCGATGAGAGCCTGCACCGCGCCGGCCTGCACCCGCTGCGCCGCAGCCACACGCTCACGCCGGCGGAGGTGCGCGCCTTGTGGCAGGCCATCCGCCGGTCCCTGCGCGCCGGGCTAAAGCACAGCGGTGCCAGTATTGATTGGCAATATCGCGGCGGCGGCTTTCAGAAGCACTTTCGCGTTTATGACCGTGCGGGGGAACCGTGCCGCGTCTGCGGCGCGCTCATCCGCCGCATCGTCGTCGGCCAGCGCAGCACCTACTTCTGCCCGTACTGTCAGCCGCTACGCCGTCGGTCAGGAGAGCGTCATGAACAACTTAGTGGATAATGCCCCCTTGCTTCTGGGACTGAGCCTACTGGCAATCGTTGGGTTTGGGATCCTGCTACTTGTAGGCCTCAACATGCTGCGCCGCGAGGCGCAAAAGGACAACCCGCCCACCCTATCTGAAAACAAACCGGCGGGCCTGGCTCTGCCGGCAGTCCTGGCCGACCGCCTGGCGCCGCGCGCCGCCGCGCCTGCCGACCCGAACGCCAACGAAGTGCTGCGCGTCCTGCGCGACCGTCTCACCGGGCGCGTGCTGCTCGAAATCAACGGCAAGCGCTATGTGCAACTGAGCGAAGTGACCGAGAGCGAGGTGCGGCGCGCCCTATTGCTGACGATACGCGACCTGCAGGAGTTTGTGGGGCTAAGCGCGCTGACCGTCGGCGGCGTGCCGGCCAACGCAATTCCGCCCACGTCGGCCCAGCCTGCGGCCCCACCGCCCGCCTCTGCCGAGAGGCCTGCTTTGCCTGCCGCCGATGTTCAGGCCGAGATCGTGCGCCTTCAGCTCAACACCTTACCCTTGCCCAAAAGCGATGAAGCGCACACGCCGCTCAAGTTGCCTTCGATGAACCTCTTCAAACAAATAGCCCAGGCGCGCGAGATTGGCGCCAGGGAGCTTGCACCGCTCAAGTCCGTCGCTCAACAGATTGACGAAGTGTTGCAGCACCTCATCGTGGGCACACCCTTCGCGCGGCAGAACCTGCACGTCGCCAGCGACTCGAACGGCAATGTGGTTTTTGAAGTGGGCACAGACCTATACCGCAGCGTGGAAGAAATCCCCGACCGCAATTTGCAGGTGGTCTTTCAGGAAGCCATCCGCCGCTGGGAACAGGAACGGTGAGGGGATTAGAGATTGCCATCTCTAAATCCCTTCCCTCACACCAGCAAACGCTCGAGGTATTGAATCAGCTTTTGTTTTTCGTTGGGAGGTAGGAAAGCAGCCTGGGCGGCGGTGCGAATAGTTGTCTTGATTTGCGCCGGCGTGATGCCCAGCGCAATGATGGCCGTCTCGTATTCGTCGGTCAGCGTCACGTCCTCGACGGCAGGGTCATCGGTGTTAAGGGTGACGCGCAGGCCGTGCGCCAGCATTGCCGGCAGAGGATGATCGCTCAGCCGGGAGATCACGCCGCTCTGCCAGTTCGAAGTGACACAAACTTCAAAGACTGTGCCGCGCTCGCGGGCCAGCGCCACCACATTGGCGTCTTCGACCACGCGTACACCGTGGCCGATACGGTCGGCTTCCAGCCGTTCGATGGCATGGCGCACGTTCTCTGCGCCCGTCCACTCGCCGGCATGCACGGTAATGCCCAGGCCGGCCCGGCGTGCCTCACGAAAGAGCGGCGCGAACGGCTCCGCCGAGAAGTTGGCCTCGTCCCCGGCCAGGTCTAGCCCGACGATGTCCTCCTTGTGATCCACCGCGATCTGCGTCACTTCTTCGGCGATCTCCACTGCTTCGTGCCGGTTGATGCTGGCAATCAGCTCGACGTGCAGCTGCGGAAAGGCCCGGCGTGCGTCCGCCACCGCCATCAGCATCCAGTGCGAGACGTCGCGCAGCGAGTAACCGTTGCTCTTGGCCAGGGCCATCGGCGTGAAACGAAGTTCCAGGTAGGATACGTTGTCGCGGGCTGCGTCCTCGATGACCTCGAAAGCCAGCCGCCGGATGATCTCCGGCGACCGATAGAACTTACGCAGCGTCATGAACTTGCTGAGGAAGTTGGCGGAGCTTGGCTCGTCGTAAACCATCATCTGCACCAGCGGGCGCAGCTGCGCCGGCTCGGTCGGCACGTCCAGCGCGTACTCGCGGGCGATCTCGCATAGCGTGCCCAGGCGCAGCGAGCCTTCCAGATGGCGATGGAGTTCGACTTTGGGCAGGCGGGCAAGTGTGGTGCGTAAATCACTCCCTGCCATAGGTGTGTCGGTCATCGGTGGGTAGGATACCAAGAATACCGTGCCGATGCCAGTGCATGCCGGCAGGGCACGTTAGAAAGCCGGGCGGGCGAACTCCCGGAGCGGGCGGCGCCTGATCCTACTACAACAAGCGCTCTCTCATCACAAAGCGCAAAGGGATGTGTGCACGCAAAACATGTCAGCCGCACCTTGAGCGGACGCTGAGCGAAGCGGCAGTCGAAGGGGCGGCACGTTACCTGACAACCTTTGCGTGCACACAAAGGGATCGTTTCCGTTCCCTTTTTGCATCTCCGGTATCTCTGAGGTTCTATCCGAGTTTCTCGGTGGCAAGTCACTTCCACTGAAAACGCTGGTCAGGTCTTTGAGGACGGGTAAGCCTTGCTTGCGCAACGTCGAGAGATAGCCGCGAATGCAGCAGAACTGGTCAGCTCCTTCCGAGCTGCGAAAGCCGCCGGAGACCTTGCTCTTGACCTTGAGCATGCGCAAGTCGCGTTCGGCCTGATTATTGCCGAACGGCACGCGGAAGTCATGCAGGAATACCAGGATCGCATCCCGATGGGGTTACCAGGCGATTGAGCAAAGCTTGCCCTGAGCCTGTCGGAGGGGTGCGCGCCGGCGTCCGTTGGGACGCCCCGTTGGCCTGTGGGTTCGGGCGGCAGATTGGCCAGCAGACCTTCATTCAGGAAGCATGTGAAGGCCGCTTCGAAGCCGACACGCTGTCGGGCCGGCAACTCGGTCTGGCCGGCTGTCCGGGCGATGTCCACCGCCGCTTTCATGCTCACTAGCAACCGGATGAGCTTCTGCACCCAGGCTTGCCCGGTGTCTTCATAACAGGCCGATCAACTCGCGCAGTAGATGGGTATTGCACAAGGCATACCGACCGGCCAGCGTCAGATAGGGCGCCCAGGCATCGTGCACCCGCCGCCCCAGGCAGCCCTATAGTCCGCTTTTCACTACAGGCAAGTCCAAACCCCAAACAGGCCTGAGTAGTTACTGTGTAAATTCGTTTCATAGCGATGCCGCAGGCAATGTAACCACGAAATTACACATAGTTCGGGATACTGCCATTGTGGAGCGGACCTTCGATTGAGTGAACCGCTCGCGGCGTTTGAGGGCCACCGTATCGGGCTGAGCAACTATTCATGGTCGGGGTCCGTCCCGGAGCTGCCAATCGCACGGGTCGAGCAGCAGGATTGTGACACATTGAGACCTGACGTGGACTGCTCTTAATCGCACTCTCATTCTCGCTCCCAATTGCTATCAACCCCGAATTCACAAGCAGGCTCTAAAACTGAAACGACCCCTCCAGCTGGAGGGGTCGTTGCTTAGCCAAGGCAAACGAATGAGAATGAGAGAGAACAAACTAACGGCTTGACCAAAACGCACTCGCTCTGCCTGCACGGCGCGCTTTCTTAGCGTGCCACACATGACCGGAGCAAGCAGACGATTGATCAGGCTACTAGTGCCTTGTTAGGCAAGATATTGTAATTGG
>JAVQXV010000180.1:0-6337 GCA_033577755.1 Anaerolineales bacterium | reverse complement strand
GGGCACCGGGGTGGAGGGTGAGGGCGCTCACCGCCTCCCGCGTCGTCTCGCTGTTGAACACGAAGCCGTCCACGCTGCGCAGGTAGGCGGCCTCGATACGGCGATACAGCGCGTTCTGCCAAGTGGGCCGGCGCTCGCAGCAGCGCAGATGGTGGACGATGCTGATGAACGGGTAGCGGACGCGGAGCCGCAGCCGGCGATTGAGCAGGAAGAGCGAGGGGTGATTGAGTTCGTCCTGTAGCAGCACATCGAAGTGGGCCGCGGCCAGACGCCGGCGCAGTTCGATGGAGAAGTTCTGGGTCAGGTGTGTCGCGTAGTTGCGCCACGGCAGCGAGATCACCTCCACCTCGTCCCCCGCCGCCCGAAGGTGCGCTACCAGCTGCCGGTCATACAAATAGCCGCCGGAGACGGTGTCCGGCGAGCCGTAGATGATGAGGCCAAGGCGCATGAAGTAGTGGGAAACAGAGATTGGAGATTGACGACGCCAATCTCTACTTTCTACTCTCTACTCTCTATTTTGTGCGTGTACGCCGCCCAGGCGATCTCGTTTTCCCAAAGTTTCACGGTGACGGCGGTGAGCGCCTCCGCGCGGATACGCTCGGCAAGCGTCTGGCACAGGATGCGGGCAAAGTGCTCGATGCTGGGGTTGAGGCCGGCAAACTCGGGCAGGTCGTTCAGGGTCTGGTCGCGGTAATGCGCCACCAGCGCCTCCAGGTTGCGCTCGATGTCCACGATGTCCACGAGATAGCCGTGCTGGTCGAGCCGGTCGCCCTCTAGTTGAACTTCAACAACGTAGTGATGCGAGTGGCGGAGGTTTTCCGCGCCCCAGTCCCCGCCGACGAGGAAGTGCTGGGCAATGAAATCACGTTTGACGGCGACGGTGTAGTGAGAGGTGGTGTGTGAGGGCATAGTGGTTCTCGATGGGAGATAGGAGATGGGAGATTGAAGATTGAAGGCTGAGCTTCAGCCGCCGGTTGTTTCCCAGGCCAGGGCGTGATACTGCGTCCAGCCGGCGCGCAAGCAGTGTTGCAGGGCCAGGCTGCCGCGCAGGCTGCGCACATACTCGCTGCGAAACGGCAGACGCAACGCGTGCCCGCCGAGGCGTAGAAACCAGGCCGGGGCCGGGCGCAGATAGGGCGTCAGGTTCACGTGTTGCACGAGCCGCAGGCCGCAGCGCGCCGCCACTTCCTTCGTCTCGGCAACGGTGAGCAGGTTGCTCAGCCGCCAGCCGGCGCGAAATTCGTCTAGACAGCGCGCAGCCTCTGGGGTCACCGGCTCGGCCTGTGTAAGAAAATCATCGCAGATGACCAGGCGTGCTCCAGGCGTCAAGACGCGCACTGCTTCGTGGAAAAACCGCTCCGCATCCAGCGCGTGCGCAAAGGACTCGATGGCCCAGGCCGCCCGAAACGGGCCGAACTCGGGCAGGTGAAGGAAGTCGCCCCAGACGAACCGGCAGCGCTGCGCCAGCCCGCGCACAGCCGCACGCTGATTGGCCAACAATGCCTGCAAAGCGCTCACGGTCAGTCCGGTCACGGTAACAGCGTAACGCTCCGCGACCCAGGTGGCGGTGCCGCCGAGGCCGCAGCCCAGGTCGAGCACGCCTGCCTCGTCAGGGAGGTCTGCAAGCTGCGCCAGGCTTGCGGTCAGCGCGTTGGGATACTCAAACGCTTCGCGCCCGGAGCGCACGCCCGGCCCCCACACCTGCCGGTGGATGGCGGCCACCTCGAAGCCGCTGCCGAACCAGCGCAAGAAGGGCGCGGTGTTCTGGTCATAGTAGGCGGCGACGGAGGAGTGGAGCGTGGACACTTCAGTAGCGGAAGATGACCTGGAGCGCCTGGTCGGGATGCTGGTCGAGAAGGGCGTAGGCTGTTGCCGAGTCAGAAAGTGGAAAGGAGTGAGTGATGAGTTGGGAAGGCTTCATCTCGGCGAGTCTTTGCCAGGCGACCTGGAGGCGGCGCGCCTTCGTCCAGCGCGCCTGCAATTCAGGCGTGAGCGTGCTCACCTGCGAGCTGATGAGGCGCAGTCGTTCGCGGTGAAAGCGCCCGCCGAGGTCTACCGGGTGGCGCTTCTCGCCATACCACGAGCCGATGACAATGCGCCCGGCGAAACCCGTCGCCGCAATTGCACAATCGAGCGCGGCGGGCGAGCCGCTGAGTTCGTAGCACAGGTCGGCGTCTAGGGCGGGCGCTTCGTCAGGGTCGGCGCTGGCAGTTGCACCCAGCTTCAGCGACCACTCGCGGCGCAGGGCGAAGCGGTCGAACGTGTGAAGTGAGTCCAGCGGCAGGCGCGCCAGCAGCGCCGTCGTCAGCAGGCCGACCACGCCCTGACCGAACACCGCCACGCGCTCGCCGATGAGCGGCGCGCCGTCGAGCAGGAAGTTGACGGCAGTCTCCATGTTCGGCAGGAAGACGGCGTCTTCGGGCGGCAGTCCCTCGGGCAGCGGTTGAAGTTCGGCGACCGGCGCGACAAAGGCGCTGGCGTGCGGCTGAAAGGCGAAGACCGGCCGGCCCAGCCAGTCCGCCGCCACCCCCGCTCCTAGCTCGGTCACGCGCCCGACGGCGGCATAGCCGTAGCGCAGGGGATAGGCGAAGTTTCCCGAAAGCGCACTGAGGGTCGCGTCCACGCTCAGGCCGCCCGGGAACTCACCGCGATACACCAGCATCTCCGTGCCGGCGCTGATGGCCGAGCAGATGGTTTGCACCCTCGCCTCGCCGGGGCCGGGCGCGGCCAGCGGCTCGGTGCGCACTTCCACCCGGCCGGGCGCGGTGAAGTAGAGGGCGTGGCGCTCCATGAGTCAGACCGCCGTCTGCCTGTAGTCAATCTCCGCTTCCACAATCACATCCTCCCCCAACATTTGGCAGCGAACGTTGTGCAGCGTCAGGTCGAGCGGCGCGGCGATGGCGTTGAGGCCGCCGACCAGGCGCGGCGCGAGGGTGACGATCAGCCGGTCGGTTAGGCGTTGCTCCAGAAAAGCGGTGATGGTTTGCGCACCTCCCTCGACCATCAGGCTGGTAACGCCTTGCGCACCGAGCCAATCGAGCAGGGCGGGCAAGGCGACGTGGCCGTGCGAGTCGGTGGGCAGGCGAATGACGCGCGCGCCGGCGGTCTCCAGCGCGGCTTGACGCTCGGCGGGCGCTGCCTCTGTGGTCGCCAGCCACAGCGTATGAGTGGGATGACGCAACAGGCGCGCCTCCGGCGGGCAGCGCAGGCGACTATCGAGCACGATGGGCTGCGGGTTGGGGCCGCTCGCGTGGCGCACGGTCAGTTGCGGGTCATCGCTCAGGACGGTGTTGACGCCGACGAGGATGGCCGCGTGGGCGGCGCGCAGTTGATGGGTGAAGGCGAGCGATTGCGGGCCGCTCAGGGCGAGCGGCCGGCCCGGCGCGGCGGCCAGGCTACCGTTCAAGCTTTGGGCGTAGGTGACGGTGACGAGGGGGCGTCTCAAGCGCCGGAACCGTTGAGGGGCAACGTCAATAGATGGCGCATGCGCTCGGCCTTGGTGCGCAGGTAATGGGCGTTGGCGGGTGTGACGCTGGGCTGGAGCGGCACGCGGTCGGTGACGTGGACGCCCAGCGCCCGCAGGCTTTCGATCTTGTTGGGGTTGTTGGTAAGCAGGCGGATGGAGCGCACGTTCCAGTCGCGCAAGATGAGGGCGGCCACCGTATAGTCGCGCTCGTCGGCCTGGTGACCGAGCAGGAGGTTGGCGTCCACCGTGTCGTAGCCCAGGTCTTGCAGATTGTAGGCGCGCAGCTTGTTGAGCAGGCCAATGCCGCGCCCTTCCTGACGAAGGTAGATGAGCATCCCCTTACCGGCGTGGGCAATTAGGCTGAGGGCACTGCGAAGTTGCTCGCCGCAGTCGCAGCGGCGGGAGCCAAGCACGTCACCCGTAAAGCACTCAGAGTGGACACGCACCAGCAGGTTATCTTGCCCCTCAAGGTCACCCATGCTTAGGGCCAGGTGCTCCTTGTCGTCCAGGTTGTTGTGATAGAGCGCCAGCCGGAACTCGCCCTCATCCGTGGGGATACGGGCGACGGCCATGCGCTCGATCCGCAGCTCCAACATAAACGTTTGTTTACGCTGTCTGCCGACGCAGGTCTAGCACCAAAGCCACAATCAGCAACGCTTCGATAATTTTGTCCGTCCAGCCAATCTGGCCGAGAAACGTCTCGAAGCTTTTATCGCCGATGGCCACCCAAAGCAGGATGGTAACGGCGGTGTAGGCGATAAAGGCGTAATGTACCCAACGCTCGCGCCCGGCCAGCCGGCTCCGTAGAAAGGCCGGCGGCCAGAGCAACGCGACCAGCAGCGCCAGATATCCCAGGCCGTTGAGGACGAAGGGCAGACCGGCGCCCGGCACCAGGTAAAAGTGAATGGCGGCCGTCGCCACGGTCAGGGCGAAGATCGCCCACCGCAACCATGAGATGTTCATGGGAGCCTCCCGGATTGTGAGCTTGGTGGCAGGTTCGCCCGGGTTGACTGGATTGTATCACCCAACTCGGTCTTTAGGTATGGGTGGCGCTGACAGACTCACACCGGCAAATCGGGCACGGAGTGAACGTTGGGTGCACACAAAACATGTCAGCTGCACCCTAAGCGAACGCCGAGCGAAGCCGAAACGTCGGTCGAAGGGGTGGCGCGTTCCCCAATAACCTTTACGTGCACACCAAACGTTGCACCGTTTGAAGCTGCGCTTATTGCTCAGCCGATGTTGGTCTGCGGCCCGCTTGCCAGGACACCCTCCGGCCCGCCCCGGTCAATCTCCCAGGGATAGACGATGTAGGCGTCGGTGAAGGCGGCGTAGTAGGTGGGCAGACTCTTGGTAAAGAGGGAGCGCTTGGGATTGTAGTGAAGCACGCACAGTTCGGGTATGCCGCCGGCGGCCTCCACGCGGTTCTTGACGGCGGTGATGGTGCGTCCGCTGCCCCACACGTCGTCCACAACCAGCACGCGCCGGTCGGCCAGTAAACGGTCTTCGGGGAATTGCAGGAAGTTAGGCCAGACCATCAGCTTGGCGGCCTGCCCCGCCTGCAGCTCGCCGGGAAAGTCCACCGAGGCCGTCAGCACAATCTTAATGTCGAGCGCCTCGCAGAGCATGCCGCCCGGAACCAGTCCACCACGCGTAATCATAAGCATGGCATCGAAAGTGCCGCGGAACTGTGGCAGCAGTGCGTCAATCAACCGATCTACTTCTGCCCAGGTCAGCACTTCTTGTCGGGTCATGGAAGGCTTCTTTTGCTCAACGAACTAAGCGGGCTTCAGGCCTAACACAGCCGCCAGCGGCGCCGGCGCAGGAACGGACTCAACACTTTGGCCCTGAGCAACGGCGCGCTCTGCGCTACGCGCCCACAGGAACATGCAGGTGTGGTAGGCGGTGTTGAGATAGCTGGAAAAGGCGCTGATGATGGCCAGCAGCGTGCCGGCCACCAGCACGCCCAGAATGATTCCGGTGATCAGGGCAATCTCGTTCCCGGTCGCGGCCAGCCCCAGCGCAATCGCCACGCCCAGCAGCACCGAGAGGAAGCCCAGCAGGCCGCCCACCAGGTTCACCACCGTGCTGACGCCGATCTCGGTGACGGCGACCAGCAGCAGGTTCTTTTTGACGATCTCCGTCGCGCGACGGATGCCGCCCGCCAGATTCAAGTCTTCGATCACCATCGCCGGCAGAATGAAGTATGTTGCCGTCGTCCAGACTGTGTTGAGCAGGTCGGCGATGAGCACGCCAAGTGGGTTGGGCCGCCCACGGCGTCCTCGACCGCGGGCAAAGTTCTCGACGAGCTTCACCAGCGTCGAGACCGCTGCCAGGCTGAGGATGTCCCACCAGTCGCGCCGGACGATGGCCCAGGCCTTGTCCATACGCCCATCGCCCTCAGCCACATAACCATAGACCAGATACGCCGTCATGGCGGAGAAAATATAGGCGATGGCGTACTGAATGAAAATCAGGATCGCCCCCGCAATGCCCAGCGCCACGTTCCCAGAGTCTGTGCCGCCCAGCAGCAAGACAAGGAGGATTAGGGGGATGGAACTGAGCAGGCTGGCGACGGCGCCAACGAACAGGCCATATATAGACGGCTTGATGAGGTCGCCGTCCTTGTGCGCCATGTCCAGAGCCTGGCCAACAAAGCCAAAGCCGCGCTTGATGGACTCAAACATAGGACAACCTGCTCCGAGTAGCTGCGCGCGATGATAGCACTCCGCGTCATGCGGCGCAAACCCGCCCGGGATGTACGCATAGGGGTACGAATGGGGGAACACGAATGGACACGAATGGGGGCGAATGGGCACGAATGGGGGAACACGAATGGGCACGAATGGGGGAACACGAATGGGCACGAAT